>JBGSTX010000170.1:0-22914 GCA_041736305.1 Oligoflexus sp.
TGGAGACCCTATCTCAAGGGATTGGGCATAAATTATATTATCTTCTCCGATTTGCTATTTTCTTACGGGCTGAACACGAAAAAGCCTCGATGCATGCCGCTTCGAACCTATTCTTATTTTCAGTTACGCGAGAAATCGACTCGTAAGCATCATGCGAGCATTGGTGCCGGAATTTATAGACGGTGCATGTAATACGCGCATATCCATGATGTAAAGGTCCCTCGGCTTCCAGCTCATTTCTACGATTCCTTCTAAAGGCTGTCTCAATAATATCTTAAAAGTATAAGCAGACATGCTAGGGCAACTAGACTTAAGAAATTTTCTGCATGGAATTCGCATCTCACTACTAGTCGACGAAAGTTCTGTTACCATGAAAATAGTCTTTCTATTCTCCACCTTCTTCTATAACGGCGAAGGGTGCGGCCATCTTGAGTTCTTGTCTTCTTTCTGTTCTTCTTATGAGGAGCGATGAGATCGATTCCCATCCTTCGCGAAAGCGGTTTTATGCTCAAGTTGAATTATCATCATTAATCCGAACTAAATTTTATTTGGCCTGTGTATTTGAGCATATATTTATCGGGATCAGATTTCAGCCGCTGATCGGTAAAATTTCGTCAGCGGCGCTTTGATTTTCAGAAGAGCTCCGTAGTAGCTATTTTTTTTAAGCATCAAACACGCAGTTAAAATCAATATGATTTGACAATTCATATATGAGCTGTACTACTTCGGAGAGCTAAGAAAAATCGAAAGTGAGCATATTCTATGTACAAATCCTTATTAATGACCCTGTCTCTCGTGAGCGCCGGAAGTATTTACGTTTTACCTCTGCAAGCCCAAGAAACCTGTATTCAAGAAGAAGCCTGTGATGGAACCACTGTTTGTGCCAGCCCTGAGAATACAAGTGCTGCAGGGCCTTTCACGGTCGGCGCCAAAACCGTCACTATCGAAGGGCTGAGGACTGAGGTCTGGTACCCATCATCAGCAAGCCCCACTGATGCAAATAGAAAAACCTACGATGTTCGCTCAGCTCTACCTCTCCTACTACAGGCAGTTATCCCGCCAAGCAAAGCTCCAATCCAGCTTTGCGATTGCTATGACTCCTTAGCTTTAGATAAAGAGAACGGTCCTTACCCAGTTCTCCTGTTTGCTCATGGCTCAGCCAGCTTCCGTACTCAATCTCTGAGTCTCATGACTCATCTGGCCAGTCGCGGTTTCGTAGTCTTAGCTGTTGATCACCCAGGCTTGCAGCTGGCGGATTCTCTCCAAGGCAAGAGAGACGCTGATGTGCCTAAAGACCTCCGCTCAATACTGGAAGCACTGCAGTTCTCAGGGCAGGGCGACAACGCATTGTCATTCTTAAAAGGTTCGGTACAACTCAATCGAGTAGGTTTGCTGGGTCATAGCGCTGGCGGGGGCGGCATCACGGCACTGGGGTCAGTTGATGGAGTAAAGATGCTGGTACCTATGGCTGCAGGAGGCGTCAGTCCTAGCTTTTCAGGGACGAGCCTGATACTTGGAGCCCTTGACGATAAAGTAGTGCCATTTAGCAGGCAAGAAATTGGTTTCGAAGCAGCTCCTACGCAGAGCAAACTCATTGGCATCGGGAATGCAGGTCACCTAGCCTTTGCTGACCTGTGCACTGTGAAGAATGCACAAGGTCAAAACCTAGTTGAACTTGCCGCAGATTTTGGACTGCCGGGAGACGCTTTGGCCTCGAAGCTTTGGGATGGCTGTGAAAACGGCCAGCTGAGTGCCGATAAAAGTATGGAAATCGTTCGATACGCAGTGACGGCAGCTGCAGAAACTGCTCTGCAGTGTAAGGATAGATCGGCAGCATTCAATCGTCTGCTTTCCACATACCCAGGGGTCAAGATTTTCCAGGAAAAATAATTCGGAAGCAGCAGCCGGTTTCAGACAGCTGACCTCGCCTTTAGCCTGTATAGGCTTCAAATCTCAGCGTTTCTCGAGATGATGAGGAAGAAAATCCTCGCGCTGGGTGTTCCCTAGAAAACGTCCAGCGTCAGTCGGGTGCGGTAGCATCATACGGTCAGCAAAAACTCTCTTGTAGGCCTCGTTATTGCTTATACCTTTAAAATCATCAAACATGTGCTTCCCTCAGAATGGTCGCAGGCAGTGGAGTGGTGCGGGCTTGGTCCTGGGTCTTAACGATGGCTTGCAATGCATCCCAAAATTATAGCCCACATCATGCAGTTCGATAAGTCGGCCTCGAGCACCATGAAGAATGTATCCAGCTCTCGAATCTGAGATAAGCGGTGAGAGAAGATCTTTGCTTATCATTTGGTGAAAGAGCGCGGAATACGCATCGCTTTCTGCGTCTTACCCTAAATATTCACCATGTCTATCTGCGCGAAAAGCTACGACCAAATATTTTAAAGATTTTTGCAAATTCTCCGGGCTTATCCGCGAAAAGACAAGTAGCTTGATTGTTTAATCAGCGATAAGGAAATGGATCATGATCAAAGCTAAAGGAATCGCAGCTTTCTCTGCTAAAGAACCTCTTGGCCCCTTTTCTTTCGAACGCCGTGATCCCAAAGAACACGACGTTGTAATAGACATAAAATATTGCGGAATCTGCCATTCCGATATCCATACTGTCCGCAGCGAATGGGGTGAAGCCAATTACCCAGTCGTTCCCGGTCACGAAATCGCTGGGGTTGTGCGTGCGGTAGGGTCGAAAGTTAATAAGTATAAGGTCGGCGATCAGGTAGGAGTTGGCTGCTTTGTTGACTCATGCCGACAGTGCGATCCCTGCAAACAAGACCTCGACCAATACTGCGCCAAAGGTTTCAATGCGACTTATAACAGCGTCGAGAAAGATGGGAAAACCCCCACACAGGGAGGCTACTCGGATGTCATCGTCGTTGACGAGAACTACGTCCTCCGGATCCCAAATTCACTCCCTCTCGATCAAGCTGCACCACTGCTTTGTGCTGGTATCACCCTCTACTCGCCTCTCAAGCATTGGCACGCAGGTCCTGGTAAAAAAATCGCCATCATGGGTTTGGGTGGACTTGGGCATATTGGAGTCAAAATCGCCCGTGCACTTGGAGCCGAAGTCACAGTCCTGAGCCACTCGGAAAAAAAGCGAGAAGACGCCATGAAAATGGGTGCGCATAAGTTTGTTTCGACTCACGAGAAGAAGTCGCTAGAACCTCTGGCCAACTCCTTCGACCTCATCATCAATACGATATCGGCTGATATCAATATGGGTGACTATTTTCAGCTCTTGAAACTCGATGGAGCTTTGGTAGTTGTTGGGCTTCCTGAAAAACCTCTCCCCATTCACCCTTTCCCGCTCGTGATGAAAAGGCGTTCTTATGCAGGATCTTTGATCGGTTCGATCAAAGAAACCCAAGAAATGCTAGATTTTTGCGCTCAACACAAAATTGCACCCGATATAGAAGTCATTACTCCGAAAGAAGTGAATCACGCCTACGAACGCGTGACAAAAAGCGACGTGCGCTATCGCTTTGTGATCGATATGGCCAAGATATAGCTTTCAGCAAAGACTGATGGTTTAACTTAGGAAAACTGGGGGGATCAGAGATATGAACAAACTAAGCATGAGAAGCAAGAATTTTTGCAAGCGCTTCAATCTCGATGTCCCCATTCTGCTCGCGCCGATGGCAGGCTCCTGCCCGCCATCCTTATCGGTCGCCGTTGCCCAGGCGGGCGGTGCTGGTGCGTGTGGTGTCCTTCTGCTTTCCCCTTCCGAGATCATCAGTTGGGTTCAGGATTTCCGAGCGCAAAGTTCCGGAAGTTTTCAACTTAACAACTGGACGGCTGACCCTCTGCCGCTGCGTAATGCGACACGAGAAGCGGACGTTCAGAACTTCCTAAGCACTTGGGCTCTCTCGGAACAATCTGGACCCGCACCTCAGAAGGCACGCGATTTTACCGCCCAATGCGAAGCGATGCTAGAAGCAAAGCCACCGATCATATCGTCGATCATGGGGCTCTATCCTGAGCCTTTTGTTACTCGCATGAAGCGAGAGGGAATCGCGTGGTTTGCGAACGTAACGACGGTTGACGAAGCTAGAAGGGCCGAAGCAGCAGGCGCTGATGTTATCATCGCCCAGGGAGCAGAAGCAGGTGGTCACAGAGGCAGCTTTGATCCTGAAACGGCGGAACAGGAGCTTGTTGGTCTATTTTCCCTCCTTCCGGCCATCGTAGATACCGTTAGCGTTCCCGTAGTCGCCACAGGAGGAATCGGCGATGAACGTGGTGTAGCTGCGGCTTTTATATTGGGCGCTAGTGCTGTCCAGATTGGAACCGGGTTTCTACGTTGCCCCGAGGCCAAGACCCAGCAAGTATGGGCGGATGCTCTGGGAAGAATTATGCCGGAGGAAACTCGGGTAACACGGGTTTTCACGGGACGCGCTGGACGGAGCATACACACCGAGTTCGTGAAGGCAGCCATGTCTTCGGTTGCACCCAAGCCCTTAGACTATCCCCTACAACGCAGTTTCACCTCAGAAATGACAGCTGCTGCAAGGACAAGCGGCGACCTATCATGCATGCAGGCATGGGCGGGCCAGTCCGCTAGACTTTCTCAAGCAGTCCCTGCTACCGATCTCGTAAAGAGTATTTGGGGTGGTGCCCTATCGATTCTCCCTGACCTTCGATAAAAAGTGTTTTTTTGGGCCGTTATAAGCACATATGATCGTAGAGTTTTATCCCATTTCTTAAGTTTTCATTGCAAAGTGCCGATAAGCAAGTAATGGAGACCTTAAAAAAATGGAAGACAATCTAGAGTCAGGCTCTGGCAGGCATGTTGCTGCCGATAAAACAAGCAGCTCGCTATGGGGACGGATACAAGATCGCGTTGGCGATTCTCTTTCCAAGCTTCTCAAGGGCCGGCAAATACATGCGAAGAGTCGAGCTTCGAGGCCATATAGCCACGATGCAAAACTCATAGCTGCTAGTATTAGTGCGGTAGCAGTGGCTCTGTTTTTCGTTGGGATTACTGTCCATAGGCAAAATGGAGTTCTAACAAAAGCAAGTTTAAAGCTGCAGAAAGCAGCTGAAAATATCAAAAATGCAGTACCAACAAAAATCGGGATGACAACGAAGCTCCTTCCGCCAGCACCTGTCTACCAACAACCGATTTACGTTCCTCGGCAAAACTTCATGAACGAGCAGAGGTTCCAGCGTCGTCCCAGTCCACAGTTTCGTTCAGTAAATAGAGGCGATACAATTAAATCGAGAAAAGAGTTGCTTCGTCGCCGTGATAACGCAGAAAGGCGGCGGAGTAAGGTCGCCAAGAAGAGCCGCTCCAAAATTAAAAGAGATTTTTTGGATGATCCACAACACGAGGTCGCCAACCAGAAGCGTAAGTCCAAGCGATCGATGTCAGCCAAATATATTGATGTCGAAGAGTGATCAAACGATTTTTTAAGATTTACAGCCTTTCCAAGGCGCTTGCGGACAAGCAACTTTTTCTCTCCTAAGCTCTTAGTGCATGATCTCATAAGAAATCGGCTTGAATGAAAAATTATTGGACTGCTCTGCCGAGCAGGCTGTTAAACCCACGATCAAATCAATATGGCTTTCGATTATAATATAGTCGCCAGCTCGGCTCTTTGGAGGCTTTACTTCGAAGCGCCCCGTTTCACCATCGACAGGAACGTTCATAAACACGTTGAAAGTAGTGGGAATCGCATCAGCTTCAATCCCATATTCGCGAAGTGCTTCACACAAATTGCCAAAACAACCTCGATGCGGATGCTCATGACCATAAATGATTTTAAAGGTATCTGCACTGCAAGGCGTCAGCAAGAAGTCATGTCGTCCCACGGTATCGGCGACTATCGTGAACATCTTCCTACTTCGGTTAGAATAGAAGGTGTCACCTTTGCTGAGGTAAATCTTGTTTGCGTAATCTAAAGTCCGGCCTGAGGATAGTGCTTCGCGCGCGTCTTCCGCCGAAAAGCAGAGAAGATCCGCAACCTGCTCGCCTTTGGGATCAGTGATTTTAAGATGCTCACCGGCCTTGAGGATGAAAGCAACCCCTGACCTAGGCGCTATTAGTCGCTCCATGATGCTTTCTCCTGAATTTATTTTTTTTGCTAGTTGTGACTTAAGACGGCTCAGAGACGGCAGGTGAAAAAGGGCACTTCCATGACTCATCCACCTGGCGGCCGCTGTACTGCCTCGCCTCCGAACCACTACGAAAGTCTCGAAGCATGGGATTAAGCGATCCGCTAAAAATCTCATCCCGTCTTCTCACAACCCGCTGAAGCCTGCCATATTCACCAGTTTGTCTCAACTGCTCAAATTGTGCATGTAGATTAAACGCGAGGGCAGGAAATGGTGTTGCTCTTGCGCGTCGGCTGCTTTTTGGGTGCATTCCGACTACATAAAAAGCTCGGCCCACCAGACTGAAGCTGAAGTTTTCGTCAGCTGGATTGTTGCTAACTGTTGGATCCCACTCATGCTCCTGACGATCAATGGCATGAAGCGCTTCCAAGCGTTGCCACAGAGCGGCTTCAAACTCTTTCTCATCTAAATCCGTGGGGCCTTTGAACATAATAACGAGACTGCGGTAATTTGATGGATTATGGTCGCACTCTCTCACAAATTCTTTGAGCTTCTCAAGAATGCGCAGGTCGTCAGCAGGGCAGCGGAGGTCTCTGGCCTCAATGCACTGCAACTCTCCCATACTGAGTGCAGTCTTGGCCCCTGTACAAGGAAAGCCTTTGTTAGCGACGAAAGAGATCAGTTGTTGCTCCAGCTGTCCTCGATCACTTTCTACTATGTGTCTTGCTGTAGCCATGGTCTCAATCCCCCCTGTCAGCTATCATTCTCTCGCAGGGTTACTCAGCAATACGCATACCAAACACTTCGCTTCATAATTGACACATAGGCGTTCTATGGAATCAAATACGTCCTTAAATTTAAGCACTAAGAATCAGGGAGAAAAAATATAGGGAAAGAAGCCGATGCAAGATTATTTGGACGTCTTAACGACGTTGTTGAAGCGTTTCACGCACAGTACGGTGTCTTGTCCTCGTGACACTTCACTGCAGGCGTCTAGACTTGCACTTTTTCAGCTTTGAGAGCTTCGTTGCTGATTTTGACCTGCAATCGGGACTTTTTCAGCAAGTACCAAAAATAGACTCCAGCTCCAGACCAAATCAATATGAACGAGATTAGTCCTGTAAGCCCTAATTTCTCGCCGAATACAACCACTCCGACAATGAACTGCAAAGTAGGTGCAATAAATTGCATCATCCCGATGAGACTATAAGGTAGGACCTGAGCAGCCATCGAAAATAAAAAGAGAGGTAGTCCCGTAACAACACCTGAGCCGATTAAGAGTAACCATTCATAGGGTAGGATGGGTGAATCGGCCTGGGAGCGGCAGTAGAAAGCGAGAACCAAAGCAGGGAGTAGACTCGCCAATCCCTCCATGGCTGAGGATAAGTCCGGAGAAATGAGTCTCGTTTTTTTGATAACCCCGTATACACAAAAAGTTGTGGCAAGGGTCAAAGCGATCCAAGGAACTGCAGGAGCAAAAGCGACCTGTACCAAAACACCGGCTAGAGCTAGGCCCAAAGCTACCTTAAGTATCGGCGTTAAAACTTCCTTGAAAAAGAGCACTCCGACCAAGACGTTCATTAAAGGGTTAATAAAGTACGCCAGACTTCCTTGGACGATCTGGGAAGAGTTTACCGCATAGATATAGATACCCCAATTGATCGCTAGCACTAAAGCCGCAAGCCCTGCTGCCAGCCACTGCTGCAAACTCTGCTGGAAAATCCTGCTGATAGTTTTCGATCGATAGGCTGTAATGAGATAAAGACCGAGATAAAATGCGCAAGACCAGAGCATGCGATGGGCTAGAATTTCACTGGCAGAGATCCTTCGCAGAAATTTCCAGTAAATCGGGAAAAAACCCCAGCAGACATAGGATAAAAGGCCCGCGATAAGGGCTTTTTGTGAATTCTCGGGTCCTATCTGTGCGTTCAAGGGGTCTCCGGCTTAGGTAGTGGGCTTTTTTGTGCTGCGAACTACTTTTTGAATCGCATAAAGTATACGGGTATATGTTCCACAGCGACAGACATTTCCTGCAAATGCAGCTCTGATTTCACTGATGGTCGGTTGAGCACTAGCTTTCAAGAGCGCCGCCGCAGTCATCACTTGACCGTCCCTACAGTAGCCACACTGTGGGACCTGAGGCTCCATCCAGGCGTCCTGCAAAGGATGAGTCCCTTCTGCAGAAAGGCCTTCAATCGTTGTTACCTGCTTGCCTTCTACTTCAGCCATAGTCAGCACGCATGAACGTACAGGCTGCTCGTTGAGATGCATGGTGCATGCTCCACATAGAGCTCCGACACAGCTAAATCGAGTGGCTCGCAGCCCTGAAAGCTGGCCAAGAACATCGAGGAGAGGAGTTTCTGGATTTGCATCCAAAGTTGTTTCCTCGCCATTCAAAACGAAGGTGATCTGCAAGGCCCGGCTCCTTTGTTGGCTGTCTCGAAAGCAAAGAGACGAAATGCGAGGGGGACATGCACCGGAGTTAGTGCTCTGCTTACTGAAGGAAGTATCTCTACTTTTGGAACAGGAAGAGCGGCTTGTCAATCGGCAGTATAAATAGAAGTAGGGCTTGAGAGTATACCAGTACACGAAAGCCGGTCTAAGGCTTAAATAAGACGTCTGTATACCATTCCCAGGGCCCTTGTTTATAAAAATGAATTTCCAGCCCTAAGGCAATTCCTTTCCAGGGAAGAAATTCGAGCGCAATCTTCTCGTGTGCTGCCAGAGCTTGTTCGCGTGTGACTTTATTAACCAGAGTAACGTGTGGTCGAATTTTTTGCTGATCCTGCGGCTTAAGGAAAGAATCAAAGATCGAGTCAAGATGCTCCTTGAGAGCAAAAATCTCGGGTGCATCGACTGTAGCACTGACGAAGCCTACGTTTTGATCGAGCTGCGAGAAAGCCAAGGGAAACACCTGCACTGCCTCTGCGAAGACACGCATCTGCCCTTCAATCCAATGGAGGTGCTCGGCTGGAAGGTGGTGATAGAGAGTGAGGTGAGCATCTAGATGATTGCGGTCTGGAGGAAAAAAACGCTGCCGCCAGTCTCCGAGCCTTTGTTTTGATTCAGAGTCCAACTTGAGGGTGACCACAATTGGTGAAGCGTATTTCAGGGCTAGACCTCGCTCAATGCACTCAGGACGTCATTTTCCTAACCGTAAACTGAAAGAAGCGGAAGCACTTATTCCATGCTACCGCCTCCTAAACTGGATTTCGTTCTTCTCAATGGAAATTAATCTGAAATCTGGCCATTTTCACCTACTGCCAAGACGGGCAGGGATGGGATCTACCGAGCAGTAATCCCTCAGTTTTTCTGCTTACTTTTTAACCTTCAAAACACCCTTCATACCTAGCATGTCTCCATGGCCAGCCATAATGCATACGTAAGGGTAGCTTCCGGGTTCGGAGGGCAGAAAACTTACAGATTCTTCATCGCCGGGAGAAAGCGTCTTCGTCATCGTAATGATGGACGGATGTTTGCTCATCTTCTCGAGATCGTAGCCGCTCTTCTGGAGATCCTTGATGAACTCATCATAGGTTCCGGGTTTGAGAATAGCGACGTTGTGCAAAATCTCCGAGCCTTTTGCTGCTTGATTAAAGAAGCGGATTTTTATAGTGCTCCCGAAGGGAGCCTCGATCTCCCCCTTATCGAAGGCTATATCATTGCCACTGGTGCTGAGCTTTAAGTCCAATACTGCATTCTTATTCTGAGCGCTCAGGGCCCAGCCGGATGCTAGAAAAAACAGTGCAACGCCGTAGGCCCTCTTGCGCATCTCGTCTCCTAGTTTTTTACCGTGACTTTTAGTTTCATTTTAGGATGAATTGCACAGCGAACTTCTGCGTCGCCAGGTGATTCAAACTTATGCGATGTTTCCGTGCCAGATTTTTGGATACCGAGATTAAATTTCATGCCTTCTGTTGAGGCGAATACGTTATGGGATGTATCATCATCATTCTTGAAAATAATAGTGTCGCCTGGTGCAAGGCTGATGTCAGTCGGAGAAAAAAGCTTGCCCTTTTGCGTGATAACGTGCTCTTTAGCCAGCCCGTGACTGGCGAAGCCGAGCATGAACAAGGGAATTAGGAATCTGTTGAGTTTCGTCAAGTGAATTCTCCTCTTATTTTAACGTGGCAAAATAGGAATTCGAACCGCTTTGTCCTGACTGGTCAAAGTCTTTAAAAATTCGACGAGATCTGATTTTTCCTTTTCACTCAGTCGAAGGGGCCGGATATGTTCAGAGATGCTAGGGCGTTTGGATTTCCCGCCTTGGTTGTAGAATTCTACCACGTCTTCCAGCGTCACTTCACTTCCATCGTGCATATAAGGTCCACGATGATCGACGTTGCGCAGAGTTGGTGTCTTGAAAGCATGCTGCATAACTTCAATATCGGGAAGTATCTTGCCCCTGCCTTTGTCTTCGTCTGCTAATCCAATGTCGTGGAAGCTGTCGTCTGTAAACCGCCATCCGCTGTGGCACTTCGAACAGAGAGCTTTGCCATTGAAGATCTCAAATCCCATCTTGGCCTCAGAGCTAATCGCCTTTTCATTGCCCTTTATCCAGCGATCAAAAGGGGCAGTCCCCGAGACCACGGTCCGCTCGAAAGTTGCGAGAGCCTTCGCAACTGTCGAAGTAGTCAGGCCTTCATCCGGGAAAGCTTTGGCAAAAAGCTCAACATAGCCTGGGATCGCTTGCAGTTTCTGCAGCATACGATCATGAGGCAAATTCATCTCACCCTCTTCCGAGACAGGCGCTAAAGCTTGGGATTCCAGGCTATCAAAGCGTCCATCCCACATCATGAGTTCGCCCCACGCGAGATTCAGTATAGTCGGGGTGCGACGTCCCAGACTCTTCATCCCGCTGCCTATCCCCTTCGCCAGCCCATCTCCCCAAGAAAAAGCCGGATTATGGCAAGTGGCGCAAGAAATCCAGTTGGACCCAGATAATCTTGGGTCGAAAAACAAAGTGCGACCCAGATTTTCACTTAGACGCGTATGCGGATTATCCTTTGGAAAAGGTATCGATTGAGGCCGAAGATATTCATTCCGCATTGATGTAAGTGATTTATCAGCCTTTGCATCGGTCCCCACATTCCATAATAAAACCAAAGTTAAAGACAACTTAGAGGCGATCAGACGTCTAGTATTCATTGTGTCATACTCCTTCTTCCTGCAAAAAATATGGGACCAATTCGAATAGAAAAAATGAGTCTTAGGGAGTGAGACGAGAGGCTAAGAAAATTTATCTTCATTTAGGGTCCTGTTTTACCGATCTCCAAGCTCAAGAAGTTTTTGGTGTGGAGGCAAGATGCTGCTGGTTAAATTTAAAAAAATGTCTTTAGCCTCGAGATTCTATCTCACCCTTCTCATACCCCTGATTTTTGTTTCTATTGCTGTGACCTACATGACGTTTGTCGGGCTAGAGAACAACGCAGCCAACCTCGGAAAAGTGCTCGCGATAGAATCAAAAGCCAATCGTATCCTCTCGCTTCTATTGGTGCAGGACGATGCGACGAAAGCCTTGCTCATCGACCCCAACCAGCTAGAGACCTTCTCGACCAAAAAAATCGAAGCTTACGACGAGCACAAGAAGCTTCTCGCGGAAGTTCACGACGAAGCCGGTCAAGGAAAAATGCAGGACATCATAAAGGCCTTGACAGAAATCGATGAGAAAAAGCTCAGGCCTATAGATACTCAGGTGCTCGAGAAACTTTTTGAAAACATCGATGACGCCCGGAAGATGTATTTTGAACAGTATGAAAAAGAAAAAAAGGACTATGAAAAGCTTATAAGAAATTTGGCAGAGATCGGTACAAGGACTTTGCATGATGCCGGTGAGGAGCTACATGTAAAGAACTTGAGTTCATTGGCTAGCATCGTCTTGGCTCTCATTCTGGGAGTTATCATCGTCGCGGCTACCATAAGCGTGCTAGCCAAGCAGGTCGAGAAGTCGGAAGAGAATACCCGGAGTCTTCTCGCGGTTCTTGAAGAGGGTCTCTTCTTCTTCGATGTAAGCGGGCGCATAGCTGACGAACGCTCACAGGCCCTTAGTTCCATTCTGCAAGACTCTGATAAGATTAAAAGTTTACAGGACTTTTTCGCGAGATATACTAATACCGAGGTGGCGAACGTTGAGACTTGCCTAGGGCTACTTTGGAACCAAGAAGACGATGGCTTTTTCAGCGATTTTTCGACCACAATATCTCTCTTGCCCCGCCAGTTCACGATCGAAGGCGATCGAACGATCTCACTTAACTATCGTCCTCTTTATAATACAGCAAAGCAGCTGCAAAGAGTCATAGTTGTGGTGAGCGATGTGACAGAAAAATTGAAAAGAGAGCGAAATGCGATCTTGCAGGCCGAGAGGGTTAAGAAGATTTCTCGGGTTGCAGCCGACAGTCAGACCTATTTCAGCTTTATGGATGAAAGCATTGCTCTCTTCCGAAGAGCCGATCATCTCTTTGCAACTCAAGGAAAATTGGCTCCCAACGAGCTTATACAATTAAAGAGAGACCTGCATACTATCAAGGGTTCTATCGGTACTTTTGATTTCAATCAGCTAGCTAGCCAGATTCATGATCTCGAGACTTTGCTGGAAGAGCAGAGCAGTGAATCTGAGCGTGTAAAATCATCCTGGGAGCGAATCAAAGACCAGTGGAAATTTGAGACTACAGACATTGATCAGGTGCTCGGATTAAAAACCCAGAGCGACAAACTGACTATGCTTAGGTCAAAGTTTGAGAAAATGCAGGCTCATGCCCGCAGTAGCGCGAATGAAACCTGGCTATCGCTCCTCGAAGATAGTCTTCGCTATCCGATCCAAGAAGTATTCTCAAAGTACGAAAGCTATCTCGACAAGCAGAGCCAGAAGTATGGGGATAAGCAGGTACGATTGAGCTTTGCTCTCGATAGTGCCGACTTTTCGCACCAGGAAATCCAGAGCATCGATGGGGCACTCATTCATATCTTTCGGAACTGTCTCGACCATGGAATAGAGGATGTCGAATCCCGACAGAGGGCCCACAAAGCCGCTTACGGCACGATCCACATTTCGGGCTTTCGCCTCAACGACGGTGGACTGCACATTGTGATTAAAGATGACGGCCAGGGAATTAATGCAGAGAAACTGGCACAAAAAGCCCTGGATCGCGGCATTTGGAAGGCCGAGAAAGCACGGACGGCTAGTCATCAGGAGAAGGTCGAACTGATCTTTCAGCCCAATCTTTCGACAAAAGATAGCGTGACCGAGTTATCGGGAAGAGGGGTCGGAATGGATGCGGTGAAAGACCAGCTCGAAAAGCTTGGAGGTCGCATCTCCGTCCACTCTCAGCCCCATATCGGCACTCAATTTGAATTAGATCTGCCATCAGCAAAGTCAAATACACTTCTGCGCAAGGCATCTTAGATTCTTAACCTGCTATCATGTCGAAGAGCATCATCTCAGCATCCTCGTTCGCTTTCACGGCGAGGAACTTCTCTTCACTGAGAGCTAGAGCGTCGCCAGCCAGGAGGCGTTCGCCGAAAACTTCAATGCTCCCTTTTATCACCTGCAACCAGTATCCTCGATCCGGCTTGGTTGGGAAATACAGCTGTTCGCCGGCTTTTAGCTTTGAAATATAGATATCAGCATCCTGATGGATAGGAATGGATTCGTCCCGTCCATCCTGGGAAACTACTAGCACGAGATTCTTCGTGTCCAACTCTTCCGCAAACGATCGCTGTCCGTAACCTGGTTTGACTCCCTCTTTGTTAGGGATAATCCAGATTTGCAGAAAATAGGCTTCACTTACCGCGTCATCATTGTGCTCAGAATGCATGATGCCTGAACCTGCACTCATTCTCTGCACGTCGCCTGGACGAATAACTGTTGTGTTACCCATAGAGTCCTGATGTCTAAGTGCGCCTTGCATCACGTAGGAGATTATCTCCATATCGCGATGGGGATGTTGCCCAAATCCCGTGCCACCCTTAATACGATCCTCATTGATCACCCGGAGGGGGCCAAAGTTCATATGTTCAGAGTCGTAATATGAAGCGAAAGAAAAAGTATGCCGCGAAGTTAGCCATCCGTGCTGGGCTAAGCCACGGTCTTCAGAACGTCTTATTTTTAACATGGGAATCCTCCGATTTTCGATGAAGATACGCCTGCTGCAATCCCACCTGATAAGACTAATATCGGCATATAAGTATATAAATAAATTATATAAAGTATCATATCTATATTAATTTAATTTATATAGAGGCTCTCTATGACTCTAGATCAACTCGAAATTATGGAACTCATTGTAGAGAAAGGCAGTTTTAAGGCTGCGGCTGAACATCTCCATCGGACCCAGCCAACTTTGAGCATAGCCATTAAGAAGCTTGAGACTGAATTTTCGATAACGATTTTCAATCGAGAGACTTATCGTCCGACTCTAACGGATGAAGGGCGGGTATTTCTTAACTGGGCTCGTCCCTGTTTGGACGCCTTTAGAAAACTTCAAGTCGTCGGAGAGGAACTAGGTACTCAAAAAGTAGAAGTCGAGCTTCTTGTTGGAGTCGACCCTCTCGTTCGATGGGAACTGCTCAGGGGTCTTTTTGAAAGCTGTCTTAGCAAAACCAGACCTACTGAACTCGTGCTAAGTTCAGTAATTCTCGATCAAGGCCTCGAGCAGGTCGCTGATGGATCGCTTCATTTCGCAATTTCGCCGAAGAGATTTGAGCACTCTGGCATCGAAAGTCTCTTGTTCGATAGAGTGACTCTCATGCCAGTCATCAATCGACAACTTGCCGATGGGCTTAGTAGTTTTGATCCTGCTTGGCTCCGCGAGCAGCCCCAGATCGTCGTGCGTTCATCGACGGAGCCTCTGCTGTCTGGGTCGCAGCATGATTTAGGACTGCTGAAAGGCGGTAAGCGATTTTATGTTGGCGACCACGGTATGAAGAAGGAGCTTATCATGCGCGGGATTGGATGGGGGCGCTTAGCGCTCCACGAAATAGCAAAGGAGCTCGAAAGCGGGGAGTTAATTCCTATCGATGATCCATCTGTAAGTAATCGGGATCTCGAACTCTGTGTTATGCGTAAGCTTGATCGACCCCTTGGACCGGTCAGCCGCGAATTTTGGACGATGCTCGAGAAACTTGCACAGGCACAGAATGCAAAGCTAAGTTCGCTCAGACCCTAAACCTGAGGCTCTTTTTTTAGAATGCCAAAACCTCTGCGTAACAAATACACATTGGCTATCATGCAGACTAGAAAGAAAAGCAGCAGATTGGAAAGCGCGTGTAGATAGCTTGAAAGTCCCAGAGGGCCGAGATAAATTCTGCGAATCTCGTCGGCAAAATAGGTTATCGGGAAAAAGTATCCAAATATTTTCACATCGAGGGTCAAGAGGTGGGAAGGCCATGAATAGCCGGAGGAAAAGAATCCGGGCAAGGAATAAAAAAGTAGAGTGATGAGCACGGAGATACGATCTTTAAACACATGAGAAAGCAGGAATCCAAAGGCAGCCGTAGCCAGTCCAAAGACCCCACAAAGAAGGTAGGCCGCAGGCAGGTTTTCGCTCATGATAGGAATTCTAAAGACAAATTGTAAGCCGAAGAGATAGAGCACTGAAAGTACAAGATTGATGAGAGTATAAGGCAGGATAGTCGCCAGAATAAAATCCAAAGCCTGTCGGGGGGAGCGCGGGAAATGGACCATTAATTGCTTTTCCCGCTGTTCGACAATAGAGAAGCAGAGTCCCACGATTACAATTTGCTGCAAAATCACGAAGAGCAGTCCAGGAACGGTTGCATCAGCGTAGTTGAAAGCTGGATTGAATAGAGGATGTAAATCCAACTTGAGAGGCTGGGCAAGGCCATTGGCTTTACTGCGATGGAGACCGCGAGATTGGGCAAATCCCACCATCGAAGCGCCCGAGACTGTGCCAGCAACGCTAGATGCTGAACCGACCAGAGGTCCCGCAAGAGTCAAGTTCGACGAAGAAACGGCCAGAGCTGCAGCTGTTCCAAGGCGTTTTTTAAAGCGCTTTTCAAAATTGCTGGGGAAAAAGAGGAGGCCATGAACATCATGGACATCTAACGCCGCTTTGCCCTCGCTCAGGTCCGTATAATAATTCTTGACCTCCGCTCCTTCCGTAGCGTCGATCATGCGAACGACCTGTCTTGAAAGGCGTGAATCGTCTAAATCCACCACGCCCAGAGGAACATCTGTAACGCGCCTACTCGAGTAGACTGAAGGGATCAGAATGCCGTAAAGTATAGGGCCAGCAATCACTATAGAGCGCAAGTCAGCACTCTTTAGAATGGCTTTTAGGTTTTGCATGAAGAGAGACTGTTTCATAGGGGAAGCTCCTTCTGCTTTTTTAAGCCCCTATAGGCTGCCCAGAGCCCAAGCGCGCTGAGTAAAAGAAGGTGGCCGGCTTCCATGCGAAGGGAGCTCAATGGAGCACCCTCTTGAAGGAGCTTGCGGAACCCGGAAAGATAGGGGGTTAGGGGAAAAATCTGGGCGAGCCAGACAAGGACAGTGGGGGTAGCTTGCGCCGGCCAAATATACCCCGAAAGAGTAAAAGCCGGTCCGGTCACAACTAAGACGGACTTCAACGTTGCGACAGTGTCTGTTCCCTTAGACGAGAGGGCGAGACCATAGCTTAGTGATGCCAAGACTAATAAGCTTGAGAAGCCTATTGCGGCCAGCGTGGAACCCTGGATGGGTATGCCAAAAAAAGGAAATATTCCAAAGAAGTAGCTGCTAAATATAACAGTGCCGATCAAAATGTAAGGCGTAATTTTGCCAAACAAAAGCTTCCAGACCTTTTGCTCAGCCAGAGCCCAAAGCTCAGGGCCTCTTCCTAGCTCGAATTCTCTCACAAAACCAAGGGCACCGAAAACCACCAGGAGTTGAAACAGAACCGCCGCCCAGATGCCGGGGACAACGTAGTTCTGATAATTGAATCCTGGATTGTGAATGCGAGCTATTTCTATGGTCAGGGATTGAGCGAGAGCCAGAGCTCTCTTGCTGCTACTGCCCATCTTTTTTAAATAGCGTAACTGAATCCCAGTCGAGATGGTTCCAATAACGCTTCTCAGATCAGAATTAGCCTGATTAGCGAAGCTCAGATTGGAGGCATCGACATAAGCCGATACAGTGGCAACGAGACCTCGCTTCAGGTCCCTTTCTAAGTGGCGCGGGATAATGAGTCCCGCAGCGATTTCCCCATTCAAGAGAAGCTGTTTCATCTCTTCTTCGGAGTCGAGATGCATTCTTAGGTCTAGACCGCGAGTCGCATCAATGTTGCGAATTATGAGACGTGAAAGCTGAGAATGATCTTGATCGAGGACGGCGAAGGGAAGGCCCGACACGACCCGAGCTGAGTAGACCCTCCCGAACATCAGTCCGAGTAAGAGGGGAAATCCGCAGACGAGAAGCAGAAAACCCTTGTGGCGGAATATCCTCTTGAATTCTCGAAGAGTGAACGCGTAAAGAAAATCCATATTTACTCGATTGATATAAGGGCACTCATACCGGGGCGCAACCCGGCGATGGGTGCATCGGGGCGAGCCCTGATTTCAAAAGTCTTGATATCAAAGCGACCCGATTCGCTGGTCGAGCGCCATTTAGCAAAGGAGCCTAAAGATGAGATATAGGTGACTTTCATCTCAATTTTCTGATCGATGGCTGGAACGCGGACTATAAGAGGCGCACCCTTTTTTATAAACTTTAGACGATCCTCGCGGACGTTAAAAGTCACCCATTGATCGTTGAGGTCGACCATAGTTACAACCGGATAGCCGGGTGAGACCAGCTCCCCGACGTTGGAAACTATGCTGACCACTTCGCCGTCGATAGGTGCCTTAATTTGAGTTTCGGTCAGAGCTGCTTCAACTTCGCCGATCGATCCCGCGGATGCCGAGACTTTCTGTCGGGCTGCTTCATAGCGGTAAAGGGCTTCATCTACCTGCTGCTGCGTTACGGCCCCATTCTTAAGGAGGCGATTGAGGCGTTCATAAGTCGTCTGCGCCAGGCGAAACTGCTCGGCCGCTTCGCTGCTGCCGGCTTTTGCGGACTGCATTTTTGCCTGAATTTCTGCGCTGCCGAGGATGCCCAGGGGCAGATCTTTCTTAACCTCCTGACCTTCAGTGATCAAAATTTTCTCGATGCGCCCGGCCACCTTAACTCCAACATCTATCTGGGTGGCTTCTACCTCGCCGGCAAACTCTTTTTCATTGTTTTTTTGGCAGCTGCTAAGGGCTATCATTGCTGTGAATATCAAAATCCGCTGCTTCATAGTCAGTCACCCTTTATCGCTTCAGCTTCACCCGTCAATCTTTTGAGCTGAAAATAGGCAAAGTTGTAATCAGAAAGACATTTGAGTCGTGCTAACTTGGTCTGGGCTAGAGAATTGTATGCGTCAGTCACATCAATCGATCGAGCAGTGCCGCCTTTGAAGGCTGCTTCTGTGAGACTAACGCTCTCTGTGGCAACGGTCACCGCAGATTCAAGGAATCTGAATTGCTTTTCTGAACTAGCTAGTTCCGAATAAGCTTTATCAACTCCGAGTTCCACGCTTTGTAAAGCTGAATCGATCTGCTTCTTTACAGCGGTTTTCTCAGCTATGACGGAAGCTATGGTCTCGCGTGTCTCGCCACCGGAGTAAATGTTCATTTTTAAACCTAACCCTACCACCCACTCGGGCTCGGTTGCAGTGAGGTATTCTCTATAGAGTTCATAGCGGCCAAAGGCAAAAATAGTTGGTAAGTGGTCTGCTTCGATGCTGTCCTGCTTCTGCTCGAGGAGGCTAGCGCGCTCTTTAGATATGAGTATGCGCTTGTTTCCCTTGCTGGCTCTCCTGCGTATGCTTTCAGCTGAACCCGCTTGACCGTTGATAGAGAGTTCTGTCGTTAGGCGGCTTTGTGAAACATCCTCATTCACAAGACTGTTGAGAGACTTTCGAGCTAAATCGAGCTCGTAACTTGCTTTTATATGGGCTGCCTCAGCCTCTTGCACTTTGACTTCGGCATTTAGCATATTGATGCGAGTAATTTGACCTTCTTTGAAGAGGTTTTTACTTATCGAAAAATGCTCTTTCAAACCATTGAGAACTTCAGATCTTACGCGCAAGTTAAGTTCCGCGAGCTTGATACTGAAGTAAGCCTGGGCCGCACTTACGACAATGCGTTCGACCGTGTCGCTACTCTCTAACTGCGCTACTTTAAGTTCGGTGCCTCGGGCCGTTTCATTAGCTACTAGACGGCCCCCGGCATAGAGAGGCTGATTGAGAGTCACAGCAGAGTTGAAGTAGTTTTGCTCTTGAAGCTTGAGATTAAAGGCTGGAATCGACTGGTTCAGTTGATTTGCCGCTGTAGCGCCAGCGGCTGCTCCTCCCGCAGAGGTTGCCGCTACTTGTCCACTCCCAATAATAGAGCGACGAATGGGTTCAAGATTGAGCTCGATAGGGGCGTTGAGATGACTGTATCGAGCCTCAATATCGATTTTCGGATAGAATCGACTCTTTGCAGCTTCGTAGTCGTGCTGCTCGATTGTAATCATATCGCGGGATGCAGCGACATCCAGATTCTGGCGTTTAGCCTTAGCAAGAGCTCCACTCAAGGACAGGTCCCCACCCAACGCCCTGCCCATTGCTGTGAGATGAATCAATAGGGATAAGGAAACAAGCAATGAACCACAGGGCAGTGGCATGGCACACAAGGCTCGCATGCAGCCTGCTCCTTCCAAAATTCAAGTCTCAATAAGATTTTGTTCCATCATGGTAGCTCGTTTTTGGCAGCGTACCAAAGGAATAATTAAAGTAGCTTATAAAGGAGCGAAAAACTCAGGAGGAGGGTAGAGCAGGAACCCACCTTAAAGATGGATCCCCGAGGAGAACAGAGACTATCAAATAGATCAACCTTCAACCAAGGATAGCCGGGCCCGCGCCGGACGCGAGTAACGACCGCGACCCTTACCCATTTCACCTACGAGTTTGGAGGCGTTGGAAAAGCATTCATTGCAAAAGCTGTGAGGCTCTGCATTCCTATCTTCGTATACGAGGGCTTCATCAACCTCTTCAAGGCAGACGTCACACGAAAAGCTAGTCAGCTGGCGATGGCCTACTATGTCTTCAATATCATTCTCGGTCGCAGTATTGAGATCGAGGTTTTTAAGCGCAGAAATTGTTTCTAGATCGCGTTTGGTTTTCTTTTTCTGGCTGTAGAGCATTTCCCAGCGCTCAGGAGCGGAGAGAATAAAATCACGCTTACTTAGGATGTAAAAGCCCATAGTTTTTGCTCCTTGAGTAGCCTCAGCCGTGCGAGAGCTGGACTGAGGGGGGTGTCAAAACCCGGCATTCACCCGGAGACCCTGGATATTTGGCAAAGAAGGTCTCCACAGGCTTTCTGAGTTTGACGTAAGATTTTAAACTTCGCAATACGAGGAAGCACCTATCCATTTCGCCGCATTAAAAGAAGCTTTTTGAATTTTGGTCTTTCTCGTACGAGGCATGCGTGGGAGGCTTTTGAAGGATACTGACGAGAATTACAATTGTCTCATTAACATGGGCAAAATATGTCGATTATACGTAAGGAAAATGAAGGTGTTTAACGCTTGAACGTAAGAATGCTACCGGCGGAAGCTAGCATTATGCAGGCAATGGCATAGCCTTGAATTGATGTAATGCGGTCATTTAAGATGGCTGTTCCTATCGCTGTAGCCACGACTGGCTCGAAACTCATGAGGACACCGAAGGTCTTCGTCGGTAGATTTTTCATAGCCTGCATTTCCAAAGAGTAGGGCAGAGCACTCGAAAATACCGCTACAAAGAGCGCGAGTAGTGCGGTCTTAGGTTCGATGCTCTGTGAAAGCAAAGTTTCTGCTCCGAATGGAAGAGTGAAGAGAGCAGCTCCAAGCATCCCCCAAGCGGTGATGAGCCCACTGGGCCCAAACTTTCCCAAACGCTTTCCAAAAATGATATACAGCGCCCAACAAAGAGCGGCTCCTAACGCAAACATCACACCTAGGGGATCAAGAGTCTGAGGATCTGCTCGATTAGGAAATATAAGGTAGATTCCGAAGGCCGCCATGAGAGCCCAAACCAGGTCGATAGCGCGCCTCGAGCTGCAGATAGCTAGGGCAAGGGGGCCGATAAATTCCAAGGCAACCGTTACGCCTAGGGGAATTCTCTCGAGAGCCAGATAAAAGAGAAGGTTCATGCAGCCAAGGGATGAACCGTAGAGGATGATGGGTAGCCATGCTTTACGGGCTAAGGGTTTAGACCAAGGACGCCAGACCATAAACAGAAGAAGAGCTGCAAGACCGGTCCTAAGAGCTGTGGTTCCCGAGGGACCAAGGATGGGGAAGAGCTGTTTGGCTACAGAGGCTCCCAGCTGAATCGAGACCATAGCGAGCAGCAAGAGTAAGATCGAGAGCAAATGAGCGGGCAAACTAGGCTCCTCATCAAGATGAGTCTGAGTCGAACAGATAGCTCTATCTCGGACCTTGGCGTCAAGCGAGAAGAGATCCTCGCACCCAGACAGCAGGGCGCATTGGCAGCCAAGGAGTGATTCGCACGATTTCGTAGGACTCGGTACACTAGAAGAGAACTTTGCAGTGGAGAAGATAGTTGGCTATAAGTACTTTTGACATGTTTAAGATCGGAATTGGTCCCTCGAGCTCGCATACTGTGGGACCCATGCGGGCCGGAATGCGCTTTCTGCTTGGATTAGACGAAAAGCAGCTGCTTCCTCAGGTGCACTCGGTGACAGTTGAACTCTACGGGTCGTTAGCCCTAACGGGCATTGGTCACGGAACGGATAAAGCTGTCATGCTCGGACTTCTAGGCGAGCAGCCGGATACTGTCGATCCAGGGAGTATAGAGGGAAAACTGGAGGCCATCCGAAGCAGTGGCTCGCTCCTCCTCAAGGGGCAGCACAAAATCAGCTTCAATCCTCAAAAACACATAGTGTTTTTTCGTCGAAAATCGCTGCCACTTCATCCTAACGGTATGCGCTTCATCGCTTTCGACGCCGATTACAAGGAGCTGCACGCACGTGTCTATTACTCGATCGGAGGCGGCTTTGTCGTTAACGAAGCAACAGCCAAGGAAGATAGGCTGAAGAAAGATACGACCCCAGTTCGCTTTCCCTTCAAGTCTGCCGCAGAGCTTATCGCCTATTGCCGCGCTGAAGGGCTCCGTATCGACCAGATAATGTTTGAAAATGAAAAAAGCTGGCGCTCAGCCGAAGAAATTGAAGCAGGGCTCGATAAGATCTGGAATACAATGAAGGACTGCATCCAGCGCGGATGCGTGAATTCTGGCATCCTACCTGGCAAATTAAAGGTGAAAAGGCGCGCCCCGGATTTTTATCGCGATCTGACTGTAAACCCGCAGAAATCGCTAAAAGATCCCCTCTCAATTCTCGATTGGGTCAATCTCTTTGCACTAGCCGTCAACGAAGAGAATGCGGCTGGATCGCGAGTGGTGACCGCCCCTACCAACGGAGCTGCGGGAATCGTTCCGGCAGTCCTTAAATATTACGAAGAGTTCTGGCCAGGAGCCGATAAGCAAGGTGTTTATCGCTTCCTTTTGACCTCTGCTGCAATTGGAATTCTTTACGCAGAAAATGCTTCGATTTCTGGGGCGGAAGTGGGCTGCCAGGGGGAGGTTGGAGTCGCCTGTAGTATGGCTGCGGGTGGCTTGGTCGCCGCGCAAGGTGGGACGGTTTCGCAGATTGAAGAAGCGGCGGAGATCGGCATGGAGCATAATCTTGGGCTCACCTGCGATCCGATTGGGGGCCTGGTACAAATACCCTGTATAGAACGCAATGCCATGGGGTCTGTCAAAGCAATCAATGCAGCCCGCATAGCGCTTAAGCGCG
>JBGSTX010000203.1:0-4375 GCA_041736305.1 Oligoflexus sp.
TGCCATTGCCATTGCCTTGTTCGTGATCGTGATCGTCGGCGCAAGGCCTGGCCTTTTCCACTTCGGCGAAAACCAAGCATAGGCCTAAAGGTAAAGGGTTGGGCTAGGATCACGATCACCCCAAAGGCGAAGGCCAAGCCAATGTCAAAGGCTAAGTTTAATTGACCAGTGGCCGACGCCATAGGCGAGGCCGAATTTTGCGACAGGGCAAGCGACCTTTAAAGAAGGTGAATCGCCTTCAATTACAAGACCTCAGGAAGAAGTCGATTGAGGATGTGATCTTAGGTCCGGTAGGTCTGGCCTTTCAGCCATAAGTGCTATGGTTTTGACAAGGACGTTCACATCCACGGGCTTCGCCAAATGTTTGTCAAATCCCCAGCTTAGGGCCTCGGTCCGGTCGGCCGTACTCGCGTGCGCTGTGAGCGCGGCGACTCTGGTCCTCGTTCCATTGCGAAGGTCTTTTTCCCTGATTGTCTTGATCAGCTCGTACCCGCTTTCCTCAGGCATTTCGACATCGCTGACCAACACGTCGATAGGCACCCTCTCCAGCATATCCAAAGCTTCCCTTGCAGACGAAGCGAGGACGACTTCGGCTCCATGCTTTCTTAGTGCCGCCGCAATCACTTCCCTAGCGTCTCGCTCATCATCCACCACAGCTATTACGATTCCTTGGAGCTGGCAATGGTTCTGAGCTTGAGGATCATCACCCTGAGGGATTGAGCCGCTCGCTCCTGGCGCCACATCTATCGCCTTAGAGCCGATGTTAATAGCCATGAGAGGTAGGATAACCGTGAAAGTCGCGCCCTTACCCTTGCCTTCGCTGGCGGCACTTACTTCGCCCCCATGCAACTCGACGATGTGCCTGACTATGGCCAGCCCGAGGCCAAGTCCTCCATGCCTTCGAGTATAGGATCCATCCTCCTGGAGAAACCGCTCGAATACATGGGGCAGAAAGGAAGGCTCGATGCCGACACCCCGGTCCTCAATTGCGATGGCCGCCTTCGATCCTTTCCTCTTCAGATAAACCGTGATGGTGGATCCCGCATTGCTGAACTTGATTGCATTCATCAGGAGATTCCAGGCGACCTGCTGCAAGCGGTCGGCATCTCCTGCGATGGGGCCGATGGTAGGATCGACCGAAACCTGCACGTCCAGCTGCTTGGCCTCGACTGCTGACCGAACCGTGTCCAGAGTGTTCTCCAGGACGCTAGAAAGCTCGATGGCCTTGATCTCGAGAGCCAGCTTCCCTGTTATAATTCGTGAAACGTCGAGAAGGTCGTTGATGAGGTGCACTTCGAGTTCAGCATTGCGATTCAAGATTCTGAAGACTTCAGGATATTCGAACTCCTCCACGAGCCCCTGCGTCAGAAGCTCGAGCCAGCCCTTGATGGCGTTCATCGGGGTCCGCAGCTCATGTGAAACGGCCGCTAGGAACTCATCTTTCACTTTATTCGCGTGTTCGGCGAGACGGCGGGCTTTCTGCTCTGCTTCGAGCAGAGACAGACGCTCCTGCTCCAGAAGTTTGCGCCGACCTATTTCCGCCGTCAACTCATCGATCTTTCGGTTGAGTGCGATGAACTCCTTTCGGATTTCCATCTTTCGCTGCAGGCGCAGTATAAGCTGCCGTTGCCTCGGTGTATCGCTCGGCGTCAGGAGGGCTCCCTCGAAGATATATTCATCGCCATCCATCCCGCCGGTCTGAAGCTGGAATCTGCGGGGGTAAAGTTCGCGGGTGCGGCTTGCGTTCCTCAGAAATTCCAACGCTTCTGATTCCGTTGCAGCGATAAAGTCTTTCAAGAATTTACCGTTTATCTCGGTCGCAGATAGCTTAAGTTCGGCGCAACTCGCTTTGTTGACACCAAGGACAAGCCCTTCTCCATCGAGGAGCAGCATCGGGACGATCGCGAAGCCCGCGATAGCGTTGAAATCTTCTGGAGTCATGTTATCTCAATTGGATTTGAAATATTCCCGTCCATCCTGAGAAGCGGCTTCAACTGAAGGCTTCAGGTACACGGTTACGCGACAGCCGGCGTCTCCCTTCGCTATTGCCTCCTCGATCACAACCTTGCCATAACCGAGGTTCTCTGCAGTAATGGAGCCAAAGACATTGGAGGTCATCATGCAGAGCGATGGTCGTCCGATCACCTTCTCCGCGAAGGGACAGGTCCGATTGCCGAAGACTATTTTCTCGTCACTCATCTCAATGATGAAAAAATCGCCCTGAATTCGTTCCTTAAGGTCAAGGCAGACCGCAGCCACTTGCTCCCTGTTGAGCTGCTCGATCTGCAGCGCCTGACGATAAGCAGAGTTGATTTCCTCTCCAATCTTCTGTCCAACTATGCTGATGAATCCGGATGCTGCCTCGATGCCAACAATGTCCTGAAGAACGCCGGACAGATGTCGCAGCAAAGTGCGCAGGAAGATATCTCGCTCTAAAGGAAGCGTAAGTGAGTGCATATCCATAGTTCGAAGGCTTTGTTTCTCAGACGAACTTTCCTGCTGAGTGTCCATTTTGCCCCCCTAGTAGCGCCAGTCAAGTCTGGCTGAATTCCAAATCACACTTGCACATGTGCATGAGACATGCAAATTCTGCGACTGGTGAGCGCTACAATACACAACACAATGTTCACGAATGCTTGGGGCTGTTCACGCCGTGACGGTGCTCGAACCACTCTGTCAAAGAGGAGCGAGCGCCCTGCTCCTCAGAGTGGGATAAAGGTTGATTGTAAAAGTGCCGAAAAACTAGAGGAGGGTTAAACGCCGGATGTACGCTGTTTCCGTAAAGCGCATTCAGTTTTCAGGGGGCTGAAGCGCACGGATGCGATACTTGACGCTGCGCTGCAGCTGTTGATGGCCTCCGAAATGGACCATAGGTAGCCAGCTAGTCCCCACGGTGACTTTTCGCTTATAGGAATTTTCTGGAGTCGCTTCGCCGGGAGCTACGAATCTTCCATATTGGAGCATACCCGCGAGGTGATAGAGGTTATCAGGGGCACTCATAAGATAAAGTTCTGGGGTTTTTTTCTGGCTGAGTTCCTCGATTTCCACCGTCACTTCTTTGTTACCCCTATCAAGGGGCCAGACGTCGAGCGTCTCGGAGTCGACGAGGGTGGCCTCATGCCAGACGCCGTCGGCTTTGATGGGATCATACTTCTTCACTTTCACTTCAGCTTTTCGCACTTCTACAATGGCCTTGGTATCGGCCTGGGCTTTGAGAGAAATCGTGTCGATGTCTTCGAAGGCTCCTGCCGTCACCGTACGTGTGCTAGAAATCCAAAGTGAGTTTTCTTTCTGCCCCGCCCGACCTGCTGAACGAGTGCGTCGGTACATAATATCAGTGGGAGCATCGCTTTCGACGCGTATTTTATAGGCCCCACCGACATTTATTAAGTCCGTCATCTTGAAGTAGGTCGATGCGTTGGCCTTCAGGTCCACCGAATTCTGACCGAGTTTCAGGGATAAGGGGGCTTCGCCACGGCTGAGCTGCAGCTCAGCCTCACCATCTTTGTCGGACCTGATGATGATGAAAGTCTCCCCTTTGTATGAGTAGTTCGAAGCTAAGAATTTCAACGGTGCCGTACTGGATTGCTTAGCTCCCCAGTGGCTGTTGCCAAAGCTCTGCACCTCTAAGGGGAAATCGGACTTGAAAGAAAGGACATACGGGAAAAAATTTTGCGCGTACCCACGCTCTTCGCCTTGGATAGAAACGTAGGTTTCTTGCCCAGCTTTGACCGGAACCTTGAGAGTGGGCGAGCTTTCTTTAAGAACAAGGCTCGCCTTGAAGACCTGAGCCTTTGGACCGAAAACGCGCAGAAAATCCTCGAAAGCGGGCTCTTTTTTGCCGTTCTCGTCGATGATGCGCCGGAGAAAATAGCTATCTTTACCGGGAGTGTCGCGACGCCAGAGTCCATCTTTAACAAAGTGGAGCGTGAAGTCTCCCTCCTCTTGATGAAAAGTCCTGCGCTCTCCCTCATAGTCGCTGTCTGCGACGAGCATAGTAGACTGATCGAGGGCTTCGTTGAAAATGATGTCGTAGCCGGCGAAGCTTTCAAAGTCTTGGTAACCCACCGCCGTCCGATTTGGTGCCGTATCTTTGCTATTGGGGCGCCTGATATAGGTGCCCGGCCCGAGGTAAACGAGAGACGCGGTGCGGGTCTTGGGGTTCCAGACGGCATTTTTGAAGGAAACTACAAACTGGATAGACTTAGCATCGGTCCACCATATACCGTTGAAGGTCGACGGTACTCCGTTCGATCCGGAAGCGGGCTCTACGTGCTTGCCGATGTCTTCGGACGGCACAACGAAGCTAACCATTCCTTGGGGCATCCCTGCTTTCAAGAGGTCGGTTTGTTCGTCCTGCACGGCACTACCGCCC
>JBGSTX010000219.1:0-3636 GCA_041736305.1 Oligoflexus sp.
CTACTATCATCAATACAGTCCTCCAGGTCAGTCTCAACACCCTCGTGCACGAGATGAACATCCAGGAGGCGGTCGATGCACCTCGCGTCCACCATCAATGGCTGCCTGACGAACTTGTTTATGAACCTAGGGGACTAAATCCCGACAGCCAGCGCATACTGGAAAGCATGGGCCATCAGCTCACAAGTAAAGCTCGCTTCATGGGTGATGCGCAGGCTCTCAAGTTTGATGCGGAAACTAAGACTTGGATGGGAGCTGCCGATAGTCGCTGGGGAGGAGAGGTGGTACCCGTCCGCTAAGAGAGAACAGGTACGCATGGATCAGGGTTCCGGCGTAGGCGCTGCATTAGGATCGAGCGGTGGATCGTTAGCCGGTTCGCCGTCGAGCTCGGATGTTCCGTTTGGATCAGGCCTGATTTCATCACCGAGTATAAAGTCGATAGAAGTTTTCTTGCCTATGACATCCCGAATATACCAAGCGCCTTGATTCCGGACCACTGACACCGTGTTCTCGGTCGTGGTCTGCGGGCTATCTTCAGGCTTGATGCTCTTTCCTTCACCGAGATTCCGATAGGCGAGCAGGAAAGTGATCTCGGTTTCCCGCGGCGTACGGTCACGACGCTCGACTACAGAATAACGTTCTAGCTTATAGTTCTGCTTTATAAAAGCGGAGCTGATTACATCATCACTAGCCTGTTCGAGAGCATTCTTCAGATTGCCGGTAGTAAGCTTCAAAAGCTCTCGCCTTTGGCCGACTTCCGTCATGTTCAGTGAAATATCGAGGTAGGCCTGCACAACCTGTTCAGGGGTCATCCCCTCACGCCCAGAGCCACACATCTTTGTGCAGCCGATCAGAGCTAGGAGAGCCAAGACAGGTGCAAGGCGAAACTTACGTAACATCAACGCTCCTCCGATGGTGGGCTAAACGTCTCCTCATCAGGCCGTGGCCGATTAGGATCACTTATCTCAGAAGGGCTTTTAGGCCCTATAAGCACAGCTTCTTCGATCTTCGGCTTAGCATCTCCGGCTACCGGTTCAGCCTCTTTCTCTGTAGCCGTTTTCTGCCATCGCAGAGTTCGCGGTAGCTTCGTACTAACCCCGTCGGGAGTCCGCCTTGTAAGGCCGGAACGATCGTAGTTGTAAGAGCCGTCGCCCTCCCCTTCGTAACTGCTGACGGCCGGACTTTCCCAGCTCGCCTTGACTCTCGATGCGGGCTTGCCACTGCCCCCGGCTCTGCCTACGGAAGGCAGAGGCTTGGGCTCTACCGAAATAGGATTGTTGACGACGTCCTTGAACCAAGTGACGAAAGTCGCAAGCTCATTTGGCGAGGCCTGAACTAACTGAGCCGGGCCGCCTCGCGCTAGAGCATTGAGGTCGCGACTGATCGTAAATAGACGCTGGTCAATAAGCAGAATCGTGGGAGCAATGTATCCATGCTCGGGGCGCTCGAACACGGGAACGTTCTGAGCCTTCAAATAGTTCAAACGTGACATATAACTGTTGAGTTTGCTCTGGCCCAGAAACACTTTGACATCCACTTTACGATACTTGGCCAAAAACAGCGCGGAAACGATGTCTCCATCCGTCAAATAGTCGGTAAGGAGCCAGATACGTTTTTTGCCGCTGCTTAGAAGGTTCAAAACATTATGACGCAAATCGTCAAAATTTGCAGTCTGTTTCAAATTTAGCCCCGGTGTCGGAAGCTCGGGTTGAGGGACAAAGAGTCCTTCAGGGTTCGATGCAAAGGCGGATGGAGTCGGAGCCAAGACAAAGGAAGCCGTTAGCAAAGGCAAAAGCGAAGCCATTGAGAAGAACAGTGCCAGAGATTGGAAGCGACCCTTCCCCACTCCATGGCTCTCACCGCGATCTAGCTCTGGACTCGTGGATCCCGGTTTCAATCATGGCCTCCTTCTGGTTCAAAGCGCCTCTCGGATCCGGATGATAAAAGCACCAAATCCGTCCATATCATCTTGATTTCCCGCATATACCGCCAAAATATGTTCTCGGGTGACGTACTTTTTATAGTAGTCGGGCAAGCGAGGAAGAGGAGATACGAGTTCTATTTTATCACCAAATTCGTTCCGTAGCTTAATGAGATGATCTTCAGTTTCCTCAAGCTCAAAAGAGCACACCGAATAGATCAGCTCGCCTCCTACCGGCAGGATCTTGAGCGCGTGGGTTATCATTTGCCACTGCTGCTGGGCCATCGTCTGCACGAGTTCCTGCGTCTTGTGCCACTTGCCTTCGGGATGACGACGCAGGACGCCGAGACCGCTACATGGAGCATCCAAGAGGATTTTTTTTGGTTTTTTATGAGTTTCCCAAGTGAGGAAATCATCTTCGACGTAGGTGACCCGCTCATGCCCGAGACGCAGCATATTCTGCTGAGCGCGGAGCATCTGTCCCGCATCTTTTTCAATCGCAATAAGTTCAAGGGTACCCTTGCCGAGTTCATAGACCTGTGAAAGCTTGCCTCCAGGTCCGGCACAGACGTCGGCGATCATCTCCCCTTCAGCCGGTGCAACTAGATAGGCGATCAGCTGCGAGGCCTCGTCCTGAATTGTATAGCATCCCTGCCCGAAGAGACTTTCTGGACTGAGATCAGGTGCCTTCAGAAAGCGCAGCGCCGAACGCAGAGGGCGGCGCTCGCTGTGCGTTTTCTCATCTCGCAGGAGCTGGTCCTGCAGGTCGATGGCCTTGTCGATACTGAACTTAAGGCCATTGACGCGCACGGTATAGGGAGGCGGTTGATTGTTAGCGGCTAGCATCTGTTCCATGCGCTCGAAGCGGAAGCGTCTGTGCCAGCGATCGACGATCCACATCGGATGCGCAAACTGCAGGGCCAGATATTCGCGAGGCTTCGTCTTTTTATCCGGCTTTGGAAAATATTCGGCACGACGGGCGATCTGCCGCAGGATGCCGTTGACGAAGGAACAGGCCTGCGTTTGGCCTTTCTTTCGGATGTATTCGACACTCTCGTTGACAGCAGCGCGGTCGGGTACTCGGTCCATGTAGTAGATCTGATAGGTTCCGACGATGAGCGCGGCGCGGATCTCGCCACTGGCCTGCGCTAAATCCCGCTTTGAAGTGTTCTGGAGAATCCAGTAGAGCTTGGAGTACCAGCGCAGACTTCCGTAGACAATTTCCTTGATAAAGTTGCGATCGAGGCGGCGAATGGCCTCCTCGTTCGACTCGTAGTATTCGTTGAGAATCTGTTCGGGTTTCTTCTTATGATCCATGATCGCGACAAATGCATCGTAGGCAAGTTCGCGAGCGAGTGAAAGCGAGAGTAACAAGGGACAGACCTCCTGAAAGGGAAAGGTCGCTCAAGGATGGAAAGGGACTGTGCGAACCTCTCACTAGAGCGAAGGTTCTTTACGACCTTCTTCTTCCAAAAAGCGACTGACGCGATGGTGCGGTTCTTTTTGGGTACGCAGTGAATCTCGACGGTGTCTTCGGAGCTCAAGCGATTTTCTAAGGAAATCGTAGCCGAAAAACACCGCAGCAAACGCTCCGCCAAACATAAAAGCGACCAGAAAAGCTAAAAAACCAACTACGCGGAATTCGCCTAGCAGGGGAACATTGACGTAAATACGGTCGATATTAAGGAAGCCGAAATAAGCACCAAAAGCCACGA
>JBGSTX010000255.1:0-3872 GCA_041736305.1 Oligoflexus sp.
AGTATCCCAAGGTGCCTATGTCATTCACCAGTAACGTAGCCCTGTCGCCAGGACTGAGACTAATCAATCAAGAGCTTGGAAATTTGCTTCCTCCTTTCCAAGCCCTACCCATACCCTTCAGGGTTGGGTGGGGTGATTGACCTGTGTCTAGCAACGTGAAACCGCTCGGACTGCTTGCGCAGCCGCCAAAATTCCTTCGCTTCCTTGCAAAAAAACCCTACACTCAGAAACCTTCGTAAGTACCCCGTTTAACAATCTCGACGGCTTCGCGTTCTTTGCTCCGATCACGCTTCTTATCTGCCTGATGCCGCATATCATCTTTCTGGCCAGAGCTAACAAAGTTTTTTTGCTGGCTTTCCTTTTTCGACACCTGGGAGCGAGCAAGGGACTTGGCACCCCCATAGGCAGCTGGTGCCGACTTTATAATGCGACGAAATTCAGGGGTCTTCTGTGCACACTCTGGACAAGCGGCCGAAGAATCCCACTTATCCAATTCTGAGATCTTGAGATCAATCACAGCTTCATAGTTACAGGTGGAACATCTGACATCGTATGACGGCATATCTTCCTCAAAATGATTTTACTACGACACTCTAGCAGTTAAGTGACCATCTTCCTAATTTTACAGAGAACTTTTGAACAACTATGTAAGATCGGGTCAGTTGGGTAAAAATGTCTCGATACTGGGCTCTCGCTTTACCTATGCGCATGGAAACGAGTAACATAGAGTACAGTTCGATGTGGTCTACATTCCCGAGGAAAAATAAATGGGTGACAAAAGTCCAAAGAACAAGGCTAAAGATCAGAAACAAAAAGATACCAGCAAGGAAAAGGTAGAGCAAAAGGCTCAAGCTGCGCGCGATGCGAAAAGCGTGAAGCCGGAAACAAAAGGGAAGAAGTGAGCTGCTCCGCCCAAGCGATCATGGGCGGAACCTCCGCATCAGCTGCTTCGAGCTAAATGCGGGCCCTGCCGTCGCCAGCGATTGTCACAAAGGCAAAACCGCTTTGAACTTAGTATCGATAGCTTGCTGGATTCCGGAAGTATAGCTTACGCCATCGAATACGCAGTGAGCGCCGGCGCCTTGGATATTTTGGGTCTGGATTTTAACTTGCTCAGCTGCAGCGATGCCCGCGGTGTCCATAGCAGTCTTATAAGCAGTCGTCATTGCCTGTATGCTGGCCAATATATCTGCCCGCTCACCAGCCGTAACTTCAACGTGAACACGAAACTTTCCGAGCACCTTAGGGTCAGTGAAGGCTACGCGTGGCGCTTCGCCTCCGCACATGACAAAGGCTGCGGAATTGTAGACCTGGCCGAACTCTGGCAGAAACGATCCCATGAAGAAATACGAGCCACCGGACACAGTTGAGAAAAATATCTTGTCCATATCGATATTATATTTCTTGAGCAATTCGTTTTGGATGAGCTCATTAACAAAGCGAGCATGAGGGCGACCCGCCGCCCGCCCCCACTGGAGAGTTTGGTTGGGAGCTTTGATCGTCACTCCGATCAGATTATTGCGCAGCTCTTTATTAGGAAAGTCCACATAGCCGCCGCCGCCATCTCCATGTAAGTGAATGTGGAGGCCATAGATCTTCTGTCCTACATCAGCAGGAGCGTTGATCTTATATGAGCTTGCTAAACCTGTTGAGTCGGTGAAAGGTACTTCGACCAATCCTGATGAGCCTCCGCTCCCTGCAGAGTTTCTAACGCTAACAGCCTTTGGAGTTTCAGACACAACTTCAGTCACGCTTTCAGTTTCGTCCGCGACCGCTGAATCTTGATCCTCCGGCGGACTCTCTTCATTTTCAGGGAGAGTTTCTTTATTTTCGTTATTGGCAACTCGAGTAGGATTCGAGCTATACGACTGCTGTGCGTCGGTACAGCCAAGGATCACGAACAGAGCCGAACTGAGGATGACTGTTTTCAACATGAACCTTCTCCCATTGCTCGATCAAAAAGCGCTAATAGCAAGAATTCAAGCAAGTTATGTGCCAGGTTCAAGGCATTGAAAAGCTTCCGTCTAGCCTGTCCAAGGTTCAGTCAATGGAGTTACTTTATACAAGATAGATCGGTCGAGCTAGCCGCAACGGTACCTACAGCCAAATGCAAATAGCCCAGCCATTAGATGGCTGGGCTTTTTCAAAACCGATTTTTTTGGGAGCTCAGAAAGTTTATCCCTGAAATCAAGGTCGCGATCCTGGGTCAATACAACTATAGCGGGTATAGATCTGAGCTCCTTTGGTGGCCGGTGTTTCGCCCTGAGGCACGGCCACCCGGACACCGATTTCAACGGTGTTAGCGTGCAAACTCCTTATGGGTCCATTGGCTTCGAATCTAGATCCACAGTCCCGCTCGACTATGATTTCTTCTCCTGTTCCCATCATGTCAAAGCCCGAAGATGAGAACGGGGTGCTTGCTGCACCATCATTTTTAGAAGACTCGGAAGAGAAATCTTGAGCTTGAGCCAGATAGCTCATATTCATGCAAACAGCGCCGACTATCACAAAAAATTTGGAAATCATGGCAGCCTCCCTGTGAAGGTTTGGCTTTTTCTAGTGCATTTTCGATGCCAATTTTACAAATTCTTGGGACTTGCCATACTGCAATTCAAGCTTTTGGATCTCAAGCGCAAGTATAGATAGAAGTCTAACTCCAGTTCCCTTCGCCAAGCCAGCTAAGGGCTTTCAAGCTAGGCATGAAGATCAATATTCTCTTTTATTTTTATGACTTAAAATATCTCCCTATCAAAACTGAGAGCTACTTAAGCTTTTTAGTCAACTATAAGAAAAGGCCATTCTCCGCAATTCTGGGGCCTAGCGAGTTTGCCTAAAAAAGTATTGTTCAAGATGTCGAACCGTGGGCCGTCCCACGCTGTTCCAGTTACTAGGCTAATAATTAAAGGAATCTAACTTTGAACCTACTCGAACTCATGAGCTGGCGTTATGCAGCAAAGAAAATGGATTCATCCAAGGTCGTTCCCCAAGACAAAATAGATCGCATCGTCGAAGCCGTACGACTCACGGCAAGCTCCAGCGGACTCCAGCCCTTCGAACTCTTCGTTATCACAAACAAAGAAATACGCGAAAAAATCAAAGTCATTGCATGGAACCAGGGCCAGGTGACGGATGGTTCGCACCTCTTGGTCTTTGCTGCTTGGGATAATTACACGGTTGAGCGGATCAACATGATGTTCGATCTGACTAACGAGCAGCGCGGCTTCAAGAATGAGGGCTGGGAAAACTATCGCCAGATGCTCCTCGGGATTTATCCTCAGCGAGAAGCTTCCGTCAATTTCGATCATGCAGCTCGGCAAGCATACATTGCTCTCGGAACGGCAATGATCGCTGCGGCTGAGGAGAAAGTCGATAGCACGCCCATGGAGGGATTTGATCCCACTGCCCTCGATGAGATTCTGGGTCTCAAGAGCAAGGGATTAAAGAGCGTCGCCATTCTACCTCTCGGCTATCGTAAAGAAGAAGGCGACTGGCTAGTTAAGCTCAAAAAAGTTCGCCGGCCAATGGAGCAGTTCGTAACTAGTATCGACTGAAGCACTCCCGTTAGGTGATGACGAAGCTCGTCATCTCCCTACCCCCCTCGCAACTCACCGGCCCAAGTGCCAAGCGATCCCCTGCAATTTTTGCCTTATCCGCTCTGCTATCATCGAAGGGAGTTCGAAAGAGCCTCCGAGACAGGCTCCCCAAGGAATGCCGCGTGGCGATGGACCCGAAGCTGCAAAATTCTCACTTCGCCGGAAAATCAGCTGCTGAGATGGAGAGCTTTGCCCAGGCTGAACGCACCTACATCGTCTGCGAGACGAGGGAAGCATCACCGGGCCAGTCTTGCGACGATTTTGCCCCCTCCATCTTTG
>JBGSTX010000261.1:0-3350 GCA_041736305.1 Oligoflexus sp.
CAAGCAGCAGCCATCACGCGATAGCAACCAGCAGCCATCACGCGATAGCAAACAGCAGCCATCACGCGATAGCAAACAGCAGCCATCACGCGATAGCAAACAGCAGCCATCACGCGATAGCAAACAGCAGCCATCACGCGATAGTAAGCCGCAGCAAGCACGCGAGAGGAAGAAGTCAAATGGACCTCGCTGAACTCACCCGTCAGATGCAGGCATTCTCGGCTGAGCGCGACTGGGAGAAGTTTCATAATCCGAAAAATCTCGCCATGGCCCTAACAGTCGAGACCGCTGAACTCCTAGAGGTATTCCAATGGCTGACGCCAGAGCAGAGTGCCAATCTCCAGGGCGAAGAACTCGCCGCTGCGCGGGATGAAATTGGGGACGTTCTCTTATGTCTGGTGAATCTCTGTGCGCGGATAGGAGTTGAGCCTTTGGCAGCAGCTTTTGCCAAGCTCGATAAGGTACGGGCTAAGTACCCCATCGATAAAGCCAAGGGTCTTGCGACCAAATACGACAAGCTCTAGATGTCCTTTTAAGACGAGAGCCTGACGCGATAGACGGGATGGGAGTGAAACTCAGTCTTCAAGGCAGCGAATTGCTCTTGAGCAGAAGCTGGATCGAGCAGGGCGAGTATCATTCCACCGCCGCCAGCGCCTGTGGTCTTAGCTCCCAAGACGCCGAGCTTCCTACTGGCGTCGATCATCTCGCGCATAGCTTCAGGCACTACACCTGCTCCAACCAACAATTCATCGCAGTTGTTCATGGCTCTGCCGACTTCGGCGGCAGCCCCGCTTTCCAGAGCATCCCGCACCAACAAAGAAATTTGATCAAAACTAGCGACGTGACGATCGCCAGCAGCACCTTTGAAAAAAGGCTCAGCTATGCGAATCATCGCCAGAGTCGAGGCACGGACGTGACTATCGATGAGCGCAAAATCCCAAGGGCCCCCGGAAGGTGCTTGGACTTCTATGCCCTGTATAGGCTGCGCCCTAGCGAAGAGGACGCATTGCTCGTAAGCGACGACGGCAGTATCGAGGCCGGAAGGATTGCCGTGAAAACGTTTCTCTAATTCGTTGGCGTAGCGAGCCAGCTGCGCTTTGCTGAGACTGATGCCGCAGCTGTCCGATAGCGCGCGGAGAACTGCTACGCACAGAGTCGCTGAGGAGCCAAGGCCTGCTCCTATCGGTAGAGCGGAGCTGCTGCGGCCGTTTAGGGAGAAAGGTGGAATTCCGAGCAGCTGCATGGCATCGAGCACAACTCCTTGAATGCGAGGCGAGAGCTCATGGGCGGCTAGCTTCAGATGAATCTGCACCGGTTTGCCGTCGAAAGTCGGCTGCGGACTGAGCGCAAAATGAAAATGCATCGTCTGCAGGGGCATGGCTACTGCCCGGCTTCCATATACGACGGCATGTTCACCGACAATGATAGCTTTGCCGCAGGCGAGCGCCTGCACTTCTCTTGGAAAGGAGCTGTGCTCACGGGGCGATGATAGCTGCGGATATTGGTTTTCGCTCACGAATCCGTCCTACACTCTAAGGTACTCAAGAAGGGGTCCCTCACCGACCTTGTCGTGAAGGAGAAGGTGCCCAGGCCAATGAGTCTCAAGCCAGCTCAGAAGAGCCTGGTGGGCCTCCTCTTCATGGATAAGATGAATGTTAGGGCCAGCATCTATCGTAAAATAAGCCTGAATTTTGCGTTGCCGGCGCGCGTCGCGCAGAGCAGAAATAAAAGCCAGCGACTGCTCGTTAAGATAGCAGTGCCCGGGTTTGGCGGTCATGATCACCGCATGCATCTCCAAAGCTTCTACTTCTAAGAGCGGCCCAAGAAGATGCAGATCCCGCCGCTGGATAGCTTTCTCCATAGCCTCGAGACGTTCAGGTATTCCTGCCAGACGCGGGGCAAAGAGGGGACTGCTCCAAGCTTGCTCGTGGGCTTCGCTCGAGCTAATGCCTTTTTCATTTCCGGCAAAAACGATCACGCTATCTCTCAAGCCCCACTGCGCGGCTGGAAAAGCGGGAACTATTGTTTGCGCTTCTGGCTTCTCGCCCGCTCGCCAACAGACGTAGCCGCCGAAGAGGGATCGACCTGCGCTACCCGAACCAAGCCTCGCAAGATTGGCGAGACGCGGTCGCGGAAATCCTCGGCGAGCCAGGCTTTCAAAATCCGGGCACTCGAGCCAGGCGGCTAAGGCAGCCAGAGTTAGGGCTCCAAGGCCACTGGCGCTACTGGCCATGCCAGCGCCCAAGGGGAAATTATTGGCCGTCGATATCTCAAGGGCTCCTTCGATTTCCGGAAGCTGCGCAAGTCTGTCTAGATGTTTATACGCCTTTGCAAAAAGGCGGGAGTTACGCGGATGAATTTCACCCTCGAACTTAAAAATATGATCAGGCCCATCGATCCGCTTCGCCGAAGTCTCGGTAGTTAAAGCATTGAGAGTCATCGAAAGAGAGTCGTTGGCCGGCCACTGGAGACTGGCATCACGCTTGCCCCAGTATTTGAGAAAGGCAATATTGCTGGGGACTGTTGCACGATAAAAAGCATTCATTAATAGTCCGACCCCCGCTGCCAGTTGGCACCTCGGGCATCAAACCCGCGCGTCAGCCGCTGCCAGCCCGCTGCGCTCAGGACTGCGCCTGCTGCATCGAGGGAATGAGTTGATGTATCGCCAATGAGGAGGACAGCGTCTTCACCACCGGCCCCCGTGGTCTTGAAGGTCCAGCTTTCGTCAAAAGCGGGCAGAACCTCGAGAGCCGCTAGCAAAGCCTGAGGATAAGAGGGAGCCTGCGCGAGTATCTGGCGATGCTCTCGATTAGCCTGGGCAAGATTTGGCAGCAGGCCCGGATCATTGGCGAGGTTAAGCTGCCGCAAGGCATCGACCAGACGCTCCGACCGCTGCAGAAGTTCATCTTCAATTTGCGTTCGCTGCAGCCAGCTGCGAACCTTCTCGCCAAGAACGCCTGTGGGGGCTCCGCTGCCACCAATCCAAACCTGAATCCAGCGTCCGAGGTTTTCGTGCGGGAGTTGGACGACGGGTCCGGGCCAGCTGCTATAGTCTGGGTGCCACTCGATGAGTCCACCCTTAAGCTGGGTAAGGACATCGTAGCCGGAGGCGAAGAGCTGCTGCCGCTCCTGCAATCGCCAAACCTGTCGCGCTTGCTCTTCAGCCAGCTGAGGATCAACGGCAAGTCTCTCTTGAATAAAAGCATCGAGAGCCAGGAGCGCCGCAAGGCGAACCGCCGTCGAACTGCCGAAACCACTTTTCACATCGATTTCCGAGCGAACGCGCAAACTAATATCACCGAGCGGCTGCTCGTTATCGTAGGCAGAAAGTGTCTGCAGCAAGGGTTCTG
>JBGSTX010000205.1:0-10450 GCA_041736305.1 Oligoflexus sp.
TCGGGTTGTGGCAAGTCCACTCTCTTGCGGACGATCGCGGGGCTCGAAGAGGCGACTGAGGGCGAGATATTCATCGCTGGACGCAACGTCACTAATCTCCAACCGCGCGAGCGAGATATCGCGATGGTTTTCCAAGACTACGCGCTCTATCCGCACATGACCGTTCGCGATAACCTAGCTTTCGGACTGCGCATGCGAGGCGCTAACGCCAGCACGATTGACGAAGAAATCAATCGGGCTGCTAAAATCCTCAAGATCGACAGCTATCTGGATCGCAAGCCCGCCCAGCTCTCCGGCGGACAGCGGCAGCGCGTAGCGATCGGTCGCGCCATCGTTCGACGAGCCAGTCTTTTTCTGTTCGATGAGCCGCTATCCAACCTCGACGCCAAGCTGAGGGCGCAGACTCGGATCGAACTTGCTGACTTGCATCAGAAGATCGGTGCAACTTCTGTTTACGTAACTCACGATCAGGTCGAAGCGATGACGCTCGCCGATCGCATCGTCGTCCTGCAAGGGGGCGTCATCCAGCAGATGGGCGCTCCGCTCGAACTCTATAATAAACCCGCTAATAAATTTGTGGCCTCGTTCATCGGCAGTCCGACTATCAACTTCTTCAACGGCACTCTGAGCCGCGATGCAGGCCGCACTCTTTTTCGCGTGGGTGATTTCACCTTTGATTTCTCCCAGGCGCCGGCACCCGCGAAGCCAGGTCCCTACACGCTTGGTCTGAGGCCTGAAGCGATCAAAGTACTTGGTAAAAGCGGACGCGAGGCCAGCGGTCAGGTCGATATGCAAGTCGAAGTCCTTCTGAAAGAACCTCATGGGCACGAAGTGCATATGGTCGGCCAGATCGCAGGTCAGCAGGTCTTGATCCGTAGCGCCAACCCGCAGAGACTCCTCATGATCAACGAAGCTAAGCGCGGTGACAAGCTACCTTGCACGATCGATCGCGAAGCGTTGCACTGGTTTGCCCCTGACGAGATTGGTCTGAGGATTACGGTCTAAAGCCCCATATTTTTTCTTTTTTTGGCAAGGAGCCGCGTCCAAATATGCTGCAATTGACTCTCGCTCGCGACCAACTGCTTACCGGCTATGGTACTCAAATGGACCCCAGCGTCGACCTCTCTTATTCGGGCCAACCCGGAGATGGATGTCGTCCTAGTATTTTCTTTGGGCCCTCGCGCGATGCGCTCAATCTCATTACCCGCCGCCTCCATGCAACCCTCTTGCTCGTGCCTAAGCAACTCGAAGATCTTGAAACTCGGGTGTGGGTCGTTGCTCTACCTGCTGGCGATCCCGGCATTGCCAAACTTTGGCGAGAGCAGAGTCTAGGTCTCGGCCAGCAGATTCGGCCTCTCGTCCGCTATGCGAGTTTGGTTCAAAACGAAAGTGAACTGGAACGCGACGCCGACGTATATCATCAGCAGTTTTCCCTCAAAGACCAGGATCTGCCTCCAGCGCTGAGAGATTTAGCCCTCCGCACTCTGGCGACGATCGATGGCGATAGTCTACGCGAAGAATGGCGCCTGACCGGACTGAGCTCCGACTGGAGCGCATCCTTAGTTTACTGGTTTCAAGCTGAAATCGGCGCCTCGCTCGAAATGCAAAGTACTCATTACGATGAAAAATCCGGGTCCATAGCTGCCTTCCGAGGTCCGGTTTGCTTTGGCATTCAGTCTACTGAATTGAACCAAAACCGCGCCCTTCCCGTTCGCTTTGCAGAGACCGGCACGGGGCAACATGGTCTCGCTGCACAACGTTTCGCCGATCTTCTGCGCAGCACCTGGGCCGAGGCGAATACGATCGGCTTTCAAAAAGCCGGCGCGTCCACGCAAGAGCCTCGCTGGCTGCCGCTCGAGCCCCGTTCTATTACGAGTCACGGCGCAGCCGACGCTTTGATCTGCTGGCAGCTGCCGGAAACTGGAGCTTTTGAGCTGCGTTTTCGCCTAGTCGAAGAGCTTCAGGACCTCCGCGACGCACTACCACCTTCGCCGTGGACCCGTATGCGCCAGGCGGATCAGGAATGGCTGAAGCGGCAGAAGCCTGCTCCCTCTCATGTGAAAGCAGCTGATCAGAGTCTCTATTACCGCACTCTGCTCGTCCTGCGCCAGATGCAGGACCCTGAAGGCGGGATTATTGCCGCCCCTGAATTTCATTACGCACTCACGCACTGCGGAGGCTACGGCTACTGCTGGGGTCGCGATGCGGGATTTATTTCCTATGCGATGGACGTCTGCGGCATGCACGAAGAGTCGGCGCGATTCTATCGTTACATGCAGCGTTGCCAGAGCCGCGATGGAAGTTTTCTCCATCGCCACGATATGGATGCGAATCTTGGTGCGAGCTGGGGGCTGCTCCAGCCCGACGAGACCGGCAGCGTACTCTTCGGTCTGTGGCAGCACGTCAAGCTATCGGAAAACCGCGCTTTAGCTACAGAACTCCGGACGATGGTCGAGCGAGGTGCCGATTGGTTGGCCAAAGCGCGGCACAGCTCCGATCCCGAGCTACCTATAGAAGGCCACGATCTCTGGGAAGAACGTGAAGGCGTGCATCTCTATACTGTAGCTTCCATGGCTGCTGGTCTGCAGAGCGCGATTGATCTCTATAAATATATGAACTGGGCCCCTCCCTACACATGGACCGAAGCCGCCGACCGCTTGCAGGCGCTCTGCGCTTCGCCGCGATTTATAGAGCGGAAAGGCGATTCCTATACCTTCAACAGGACTCTGCGCCGACGCGTCTCTGGATCTCAAGTCGCGCAACTCGAGCAGATGGGTCTGAACGTTCTCAGAGAGAAAAGCCCCGGAGGCCGGGTCCTCTACGAAATCGAATCCGATCAGGTTTTCGACATTTCGCAGCTGGCAATACAGTACCCCTATCATATCGTCGAAGATAAGACCTTACCGGGTGCAGTCGACGATTTGATCGAGAGTCTTTACGCAAGACTTTGGCGTCCGGGACAAGGCGGCATCGGCCGCTATGAATCCGACTACTATCGTGATGGCAATGCCTGGGTTTTGACAACCCTGTGGCTGGCGCTTGGTGCGGCAGCTCAAGGCAAAACCGAAATAGCTAGAAGCTGCTGGCAGTGGGTCCTGAATCATACTCCAGCCGAAGGTCTTCTACCGGAGCAAATCGATCCGGCAAGCGGGAAACCGAGCTGGGTGCTACCTCTGACCTGGTCCCATGCGATGTTTGCTCTAGCTATTCATCAGTTACCAAAAGAGGTTTTGACATGAAAAAGACGATGCGTTTCGTCCTGGGAATGGCTCTGCTAGCAGCGACCGGTGCTCGCGCGCAGGACTCGGTGAAAATCAACTTCTGGGAACAAGATCCACCGGCCACCGCCGCTGAGATCGACAAGTGGATTACCGTATTCCAGCAGCAGAACCCTAAGATAAAGATAATTCGCCAGCACTATGAGAACGAGGAGCTGCGCACTAAATTCCTCCGCTCCTCGGTGACCGGCGACGGCGCGGACCTGGTTTATGGCCCGAACGATATAGCCGGTGTCTTTGCCACCGCTGGTGTCATCCAGCCCGTCGACGACATCGTTAAAGATGGTGGTTTCACCCCAGCCGCGCTCGAAATGACGAAGCTCAATGGCAAAGTTTACGGTGTGCCTCTCAGCGAAGGCGCCCACCTTGTGCTCTACTACCTCAAAGACAAGGTGAAGGAGCTTCCGAAAGACACCGCGGGCTTGATCAAGCAAGCGAAGGAATTTACCAATCCCAAAGAAAACAAATACGGTCTGGCCTTCTTTCAGTCGGAACCATTCTGGTTCGTAGCTTTCCAAGGCGGCTTCGGCGGCTGGCCGCTGCAGACCAAGGGCGATCGAAGTAAGGTGACGATCGATACACCTGAAACACGGAAGGCTTTGCAGTTTCTGGTCGACCTCAAAGATAAAGAGAAGATTCTGCCGAAGGAGTGCAATTACGATTGCGCCAAGAACATGTTCCTCGGCGGACGGACTCTCTTTCATATCAGCGGTGACTGGGAGCTGAAGAGTTACAAAGACAAGTTTGGAGATAACCTTGGCATCGCTCCTCTTCCTATTATCACCGAGACGGGCAAAGCGATGACCCCGATGTTAGGTGGTCGCTTCCTCTATGTGAACGCCAAAACCAAGGGTCCTCAGCTTGAGGCCGTGAAGAAGTTCGCGCAGTTTGTGAATTCGAAACTGGTCCAGCTGCGGATTGCGACTCAACTCGACAGTATTCCGGTGTCTCAAGAAGTGCGGAACGATCCAGCTGTTACGTCCAACGCCCTGCTTATGAGCAGCATCGCGGCAGCCGCTCAAGCCAAGCCGATGCCTCCTCAGGTGGAGATGCGCGCCGCTTGGGATGGCATGCGCATCATGGTTCAGCGTGCAATGTCGGGTCAAGAGACCGTGGCCGTGGCCGTTAAAACAGGACAGAAAGCGGCTGACGAAGCTCTAAAATCTATCCAACGTCCAGCGACGGCTCGTTAATTTTTAGGGCTTGGATGGGAGGGGAAGAATGAACTTATCTTTGACACCAGCACTGTGGGAAATTCTCCGACTCGGCGGCGTCCTCTTGCTGCTCCTGAGCGTGAGCTATGCCTATCTGTGGCTCAACTATAAGCTATGGGCCTATAAGCTCTATCTCCCCTGCAAGATCCTACTCGGCATCAGTTTAGGGCTCTCCGTCAAGGGTTTCAACGCCTCTTGGCTTACCGTGGCCTTTGCAACCCTGGTTCCTGTGGCGGTTGGGTTCTATTTTCGCTTCCGTCTCAAGGGGCGCTTTCATACGCCCGCTTACTTTCTAACACCGGCGGCTGTGGGTATACTCCTCCTCTTTCTCTATCCGCTGCTTTACGAGCTTTATCTCTCGTTCCACGACCTGAATCTCCGAACTTTTTCGCAGTGGATCAATGAAGGTCGGGCGCCCCTCGCCGGGTCTTTTGGTTTGGATAATTATTTTGAAGTCTTTCGCGAACGCGCCACCGGACAGGGTTTTTTGGTAGTATTTGGCCGAACCATTCTCTGGACGGTGATAAACCTCGTTTTTCACGTGGGCATAGGATTGATCCTGGCCCTCCTTCTCAACACAGCGGGTTTGAAGGCCAAGAACATCTACCGTTCTCTCCTCACTCTCCCCTGGGTTATGCCGCAGGTCATCGCTGTTCTCGTCTGGCGCTCCGACTTCGATGAGAGCGTGGGCTTCATCAACAAATTCATCATCGTGATGAATCGCCTCTTTTCCTTCGAGTGGGGCGGAACCGTCGTTGAACCTTTGACCTGGATCGGCTTTCAACCTCAGGCTTGGTTTCTCAATCCGGCTTCTCTCTTCGCTGCAGCCTGTATCGTCAATATCTGGCTAGGCGTACCTTTTATGATGATCAATGCTCTTGGAGCTCTCCAGTCCATACCGAAAAGCGTCTACGAAGCGGCCTCGATCGATGGGGCGCGAGCCTGGCAGCGCTTCTATCATGTTACCCTGCCCCTGCTCAAACCAGTGATGGTCCCAGCGACGATGCTCGGTGCCATCTGGACCTTCAATAACCTCAACGTCATAGTTCTCATGACAGATATGGGACGTTATGAGGGTGCCGACATCCTGGTCTCTGATCTCTATAAGCAGAGCTTCACCTACTACCGCTACGGTTTTGCGGCCGCCTACTCATTTGTGATCTTCGCGATACTCTGCGTGTTTACCTATGCGCAATCGCGATTGGGCCAAGAATCGAAGCCTAGCAAAAAAGAACAAGATGCGGCTTTCAAAGGCTTGAAAAAATCCGGCCTGCCGCCTTCCAAAGAACTCGGCTCCATGGGGGTACAGTGATGGCTCTGTCGAATAAGGCCTCTTTGCCTCGACTCCTTTTCGTTCATCTTATCCTCTGGGCGGCCTGCCTCGTCGCCACTTTTCCTGTGCTCCGCGTCGTTGCTATATCGTTTCGAAACACGGACACCGTGAGCAGCTCGGAGCAGCTGAACTTTCCTCCTCGTGGTCAGGCTACCGTCGCTGACTACCTGAAGTTCTTCGGCAACGCTCTAGTTCCCACCGAAATAGTCGCTGCATTTACCGAGCAGGATTCACCTGAGAAAGCTGCCAGCGAGACCGCAGCTCCGATAGCTAACGCTGACGATCCCTTTGCCAGTCTCGATGCCGCCAGCTCACAGAAGTCGACGCGAACCTGGTACTCCAACTACAGCGACCTCTTCACAAAATATCTCTTCGTGCAATGGATCTATAACTCCCTAGTTATTTCCCTCACAGCCTCTTTGATCGGCGTTTTTCTGGCAGCGTCTGCGGCCTATGCGTTTGCTAGATTTGAGTTTCCTGGTAAAAAGTTCGCTTCGGCGCTCCTTTTCATGACGCAAATGATACCCGCACCGCTCATGATTATTCCCGTTTACCTCGTCATAAAAAGCCTCGGCCTCGGCAATACCTACGCCGGTCTCATCATCGCGCTCTCGGTTACGATCCTGCCCTTTTCGATCATGATCCTGAAGGGCTACTTCGAGACTGTACCCAAGAGTCTTGAAGAAGCGGCGCGAGTCGATGGCTGTACGGCAACTTCGGCGTTTTTCAGAATCCTCTTGCCTCTGTCCACTCCGGCTCTGGCGATCGCTTTTCTCTTTGCTTTCACGAATGCCTGGAGTGAATTCCTGCTCGCCTCGACTCTCATCGATTCGATCGAACTCAGACCTTGGACGCTCGGTCTCATGGAATTTAGCGGCAGCTACGACGCGCGCTGGGGCATATTTGCAGCAGGCTCGGTTGTCATTGCCCTACCCAGTATGGCTCTATTTCTCTATTCCTCCAAATATGTCATCTCCGGTCTAACGGTTGGCAGTGTGAAAGGTTAGAGCTTGCTATGTGTTTGCGACAGGTGCAAATTTCGCGTGACAAAGCCGCGTAGGCCTGATTAAATTGAGCAAAAGTCAACGAGGAGAGTGTGATGGCATCCAAAGCGCTTTTGGCGGAGCTGCAAGCTGCTATAGCGAGCTATTTGGAAAATCACAAAAACTTGAGTATACAGTCGATTTCTAACAAGACCGGCGTCAGCTACTCAACGATTCGTCGTATCCTGCAGAACGAAGCGAACGACGTTCGAGACGAGACTATACTCTCCCTCATCCTTGTCGTGATGCCTCAGGCTCAACGTCTGCAGTTTCTGCAGACCTACTACCCTTCGCTGGGAGCTCTGCTCCGCGAGAGTCAGGCTATCGACAATCCGGCGATGGATCACTTCAAACTTCGACTCTATCGCTTCAAAGACCCGCATAACTACATTTTGAAAATGGCTCTGACAGAGCAGGGTACGACCCGTAAAGATATCTTTCGCCTTTTGGGCGAACGGGGACTATGCGCTCTCGATGAGATGCTCGACGATAAATTCTTGCAAGAAGACCGCGTGAATCGGATCAGCCACCCCGACCGCGGCTCTTGTATGATGAACGCCGACGACATACTGCATCAGGTAAAAAAAGACGCCGATTACTTCGATAAATCGATGGTGGGATCCCAATTTGCGCGCTTGGCCCATCTCTCGGCGTCTCTCAGCCTGTCGGCTTACAAGGAGCTGGTCGACCTCGTTAGCGAATTCATCAAAAAGAGTGATAGGCTGAAAGAAGCTCCTCAGAACCAGGGCGTCGTCCCCGTTTTTATCGATGTCATGGTCAATACTTACGATAGGGCTTCCATTACAGGAGTGAGTTGATGCGCGCAGCTACTTTAACTTTGGTGGCGACTCTGTGGTTCTCCACAGCTATTGCCTCTCCCCGCAATGGTGAGACAGGAATATTGATCGTCGTAAAGCGCTTTGAAACCAGAATCGATGGTCTAAACCACCAAACCTTCGTCATCTGCACCGACCAATGGCAAGAGATCAATCATGCTCTCGACCAAGGTCAGCCTACCAGGATCTTCCTCAACAATATTGGCTACTATGATGTTGTCGTGAACGAGAAGGGTAAGCTCACGCTCCTACCGCTCGTCGAGAGCTCGGAAATCGAATCGAGCCATGAAAGCTTTTCTCTTGTTCCTCGCGACTGCCCCTTCGCTTTGTCGAAATCCGACTCTGACTGCTGATCGCCTCAAAATCCCTAATAAAAAGGGCCTGCAGAAAGCAGGCCCCTGAAACCAAGAGATCAAACCTCAACCTTTGGACGATAGGAAAAACTTCCCGCCACCCGCACACAATTTTCCACGATTCACCAGGAAAACATCTTCAGCAGTCAACTGAAGTCTCAGGACCCATCTCTGCAACAGCACGATTTTCACACGATCTTTTTTTTACATTAAAAATCAGAGCGCCTTACTTGTCAAATAAAAAGCAATATTTTCGCTAAGTGGGATCTGTTTCTTCCGTTCCTGGCTCACTGCGGAGACGTCGTATGACGTTGATCGCGATTAAAGTCCGTACCAAATTGGTCGGATGAAAACTGAGACTGACCTTGTCGCCCTGTTTTTTTAGCTCTATGAGATTGATCTTTTCAGCTAGGTCGATCGCTCCCTGATCAAGCGGCACCTTCATCAGATTCTCAAATTGCTCCGCAAGAATCGTGAGATCGGTCGAGTAAGCCTTATTAGGATCTGCACCGGTCTTAGCCACGTATTCCCGCAAAGCAAAGAGTACCTTACGCTGCTTGAAGGGGATCGCTGTCTGCACCATCTTCTTAAACTTGCCGCTCCGCGAAGATCGCACAAAATCCGCGTACCACTTCAATCGCAGGGCAGCGGCCAGCGAGATCACTTCTTTATTGTGATCAGGCTCCAACTCGACCTTCATGAGACCGGTATTCTTGAAAATTTCCACCACATGGCTTAGGACGCTCGCTTCATAAGAAAGGCAGTTGCCGATGGTTAGCATGATGTCGCCCAGGAAGAGGACCTCGCGTCCATCCGCTAGGCGTTTCGCGCGAGAAGGACCCAATTCGGCGAGGCTGTCAGCGATTTGCGTGGAAATGGTCAGCTGATCGAGGCCGCGATGCAGGAGATCGTTCTTTTCCTGCAGCGCTCGTGCGAACTGGTCGTTGATCTGTTCGAGTCGGGTGGTGAATTCCTTGAGAACCACCTGTACCCACCGTGGCAGGTTCTGCAAGGGGTCCTGGCCCACCGTCCGTGAGATGAGCTGCCCCTCCACATGGGTCCGTGCGCGGGCTGAGGCGAGCCTCTGACCAGCGTTGAAGAAGGTCAGCATCCCGATGACTTCGCCGCTGCCTTGCACCGTGAGGAGGACCTCACCGAGAGGAGTGTCCTTGAAAACCTCGACGCTCCCCTCTTTGATCATGAGCATTGAGTCGCCAAGATCGCCCTGCTTGAAGATAAGTTCGCCAGGTTCAAATGTCTTGATTATTTCCATAGGTCTTTCCTTTTGATCAGAACTATCTTAGCAAATAGGAGCAGACGGCTCGATCCCAAGCTGAGCATTTAACCTATTCTTGAACCCCCAGCTGAGGAATTCACCTATGCCACGTGATATTGTAGTTCGTTCGCCCTTCGAGCAGAGCGTCCTAGCTGAATTTTCTTTTCACAAAGCAGCCGAAGTCGAAGAGCGCGTGCAGAGAGGCTATGCCTTAGCAGCCGCGCGTCGTCCTCTCCCAAAAGCCGAGCGTCTCCAGATTCTCGAGAAACTAGCCGGACTCTTGGCAGAGAATGTCGAAGACCTGAGTCACCTCATAGCCCGCGAAGGTGGCAAACCGCTTAAAGATGCTAAAGTTGAGGCTCAGCGAGCTGTACAAGGCGTCAAAGCTGCCGCAGCAGCTCTCTACGAGTGGGGAGGTCATGAGATCCCAATGGGCCTCAATGCGGCCTCTCAGCATCGACTGGCCTTTACGCGACGTGAGCCGCGGGGTCTGGTCTTGGCCCTCAGCGCCTTCAATCATCCACTGAATTTAATCGTGCACCAGGTCGTGCCGACCGTTGCCGTAGGCTGTCCGGTCCTTATAAAACCGGCAGCGAAGACTCCGCTCAGCTGCATGCGTTTTTTAGAACTGCTGCAAAAAGCTGGTCTTCCCGACGGCTGGTGTCAGCTTCTCCTTATCCCGAATGATGTGACTGAAAAATTAGTGCAGGACGAGCGTATCGCTGCACTCTCGTTTATCGGCTCAGCCAATGTCGGCTGGAAGCTTCGTTCGCTGCTGGCACCTGGAACGCATTCTATGCTTGAACACGGTGGTACGGCCCCGGTGCTCGTCATGGATGACGCCGATCTCGAGCAGGCTATCGATCCTCTGGTCCGTGGGGCTTTCTACCACGCAGGTCAGGTTTGTGTGTCAGTTCAAAATATCTTTGTCCATGAGAAGCTGCTCGACACCTTTTGCGAACGCTTCAAGTCTCGCACTTTGAGTCTAAAGGTAGGGGATCCGCTCCTGCCTGATACCGACGTCGGGCCTTTGATCAAAGCAGAAGAAGTCGAGCGAGTAGAAAAGTGGGTGAACGAAGCTATCGCTGGCGGCGGCAAGGCAATTCTAAAAGGCGAA
>JBGSTX010000293.1:0-7857 GCA_041736305.1 Oligoflexus sp.
CTTACCCAAATCGACTGACTGCAGCAAAGACTTAGCTCTCTCTCGGAGGACTGCCTTGCCCAAGCCTGCAATCAATCCAGGCATCATCACGTTTTCTACTGCGGAAAATTCAGGTAGGAGGTTGTTCATTTGAAAAACGAACCCGACCGTCTTGTTCCGAAACCTTGACGCCGCTTGGTCCGAAAGATGAGAGACGTCTACCCCGCTGAGCTTGACCGAACCAGCACTTGGAGTATCAAGAGTACCGATGACATGCAACAGAGTACTTTTTCCGGAACCGGAGCGTCCGGTGATTCCCACGAGCTGTCCGGGGCGCACTGAGAAATCTACGCCACGCAGAGCCTGAACTTTCTGAGATTCAACTTGATAAGTCTTATGGACTTGACTCAGTTGAATAATAGGATCTGCAGTGCTCACGAGTACCTCAAACCTTGAGATGAATTTTGGCGTGATGCGATCAGCGCGGGATAGAAAGCGCCAATAAGACTAAGAATCCAAGCAGAGCCACAGATTACCGCATAATCATAGGGCAGAAAGCGAACCGGTAGGCTGCGCAGCGAGAGGAGATTCGCAGGCAGATCGGCGAAGCGCAAGGCTTGCAGGAGAAAGCAGCCACCCAATCCGAGGGCAAGACCGAGAATAATCCCAACGGTCCCAATCGTAAAACCTTGCGCGAGATAGAGGCGTCCAATGTCAGCTTGCGTCATGCCTAAAGAGCGAAACAGGCAGATCTGCCTTTTTTTGTGATACACGGTCATCATCATTGTACCGCTGATCGAAAACGCAGCGACTAGCACGATGAGCATAAGAATCGAACCCATCGTGTACTTTTCCAATTTCAGAGCGAAGAGCAGTGCTGAGTTCGACGTCTTCCAGGTCTTCCCCTGCAGGCCTTGGACTTTTTTCAGGGGCTCGAAGTAAGTTTCGATCTGCATGGGCTCAGGGCTGTTGACCCCAATACCTGTCACGTACTCGTCGTCGTCGAGAGAGGGATCGTATTCAGACATGAATTTACGCCCTTCGCTCAGCGAAACTACCGCCCATTTTGAATCGTAGTTGAAAAGCCCTGTATGAAAGAGACCCACGACCACATAAGAACGGGTAATGGTCCCACCGCCGATGATCGTTCCAGAGGAAGCGATATCGGGACTGAGTATCACGACTTCGTCTCCAACGTCGGCCCCTAACTGCAGGGCGAGATTGTCACCAAGGACTATGCCAGGCCACTGGGCTCGTTCACCTTCGTTGGTAATGAGAGGCATATGGAGATTTCCGACATCGGCTAACTTTCCCTGAGTCATCGATTCATCGACCGCCCAGATAGAGGCGCCGATTTCGGGGTCGATTCCGAAGAGAACGACCGAAGATAGATGCTTGCCTTGTTTGAGAACGACGTCTGATTGAGTAAAGGGCGCAAGGCCCGTGGCCGACGGGTACATCTGCTGGAAGAGCTGCATAGGATACTTCTTGAGACTGAAGCCAGCAGCGGCATTTTCCGCCAGTATCTCGAGGTGCGGCTCGCCTCGCAGCATTTTGCTTTTTAGATCCTGTTCGAAGCCGCCCATCACAGATAAGACGATGATGAGAGAAAAAACGCCTAGGGTTACGCCAAGAATAGAGATTGTCGTCATGAAAGACAGACCAGGGCGTCCCTTGCGGGCAATGAGGTATCGCCATGCTGTCCATTGGATGAAGCTGAATTTAGCTGACTGAGCCACGCAGGATACCCCGTACCACTGTTGTAGTCGCAATTCGGAGCGACCCTGAGCAATAGGGGATCATAGTATGTTGAATCTGTGTTGTTTTTCAAGAACGGATAGGTGAGAAATGCTTATAGGCTATAATGCCGCTCTTTTCAGTTTCCGTCACAAAACTCGCGAAGTCCTGACCCCGCCTGCTGGCTCCGGGGGCAGTTGTCCTGACTTTTTTTCACGCTTTGGCCTAGAGGATTTTGGCTCACATCGAGCCCGAGGAGACGCTCAGCTGATTCGAGCGCACGCAGGTCTTTGACCTTGTTGCCTTGCAGGTAGAGTTCTTCGAGAGAACTGAGCGCCCGAAGCGGCCCAATATCGGCTATCTCGTTGCTGGCAAGGGAGACGAACCACAACTTTTTAAGCGATTCCAGAGGCCTTATATCACTGATCTTATTTTTAGAGAGATCCAGCCATTCCAGCTGCTCTAGGTCGGCTAAGGGTGCGATATTTTCGACTTGATTGCTGCCGAGATCAAGAGTCCGCAGCCGGGTTAGGTGGCTCAGGCCTTCCAAGCGCGCTATCTCGTTGTCACCCATGAAAAGTTCGCGAAGCTTCTTTAGGTTTTCAAGGGGAGTGATATCTTCTATTCGATTGAAAGAGAGATTGAGCTCGTTGAGGTTTTCCATTCTCGCGAGCGGTCCCAAATCACTTAGCTCCGCAGAGCTGAGGTCTAGCTGAGTCAGCGCATTCAGCTTTTCCCAGGCCAGATCGCAGTCTTTGACGAGGACGGCTTGCATGAGCATATCGATAGTATGTCTCTGCGCTTCGCTGCTCTGTTTCGAGCGACAGGCTTCAAGGAATTCCACGCCCACGACAGGAGCTGTCGGAGCTGGAGCCGATGCTGCTGCCAGGCTCATGCTGGCGCTTCCTGTCATAGCTGGTGACTGAGTCACAGGACGGGGGGCGGTTGTGCAGGCCGTAAGTCCTGTCCATGCCAAAAACAAGACTTTCCCTGAAACTTTCATCATGCGCCGCCTCTTTCTTTTTTCCATTATCGCAAATCCTGCTCAGGTTGCAAGAAACTGTGAGAGGGCTAGCTTGACCAAAAAGATCCTTTGACGTATCGAAGGACCCAGTTCTAGTCCTTTTCTCTTAGATAAAGGTCTTTTCATGATGGTAGACCACCTTTGGCCCAAGACGCGTCTCGCCCAACTCGGCTTGGATTTCCCTCTCATGGTTGCGCCAATGGTCGGATTGACACATGTTGCGTTCCGGCGGCTTCTGCGTCGCTATACTCCAGAAGGTCTCAATCCTCTTCTATTCACAGAGATGCTTTCAACCCGTCGACTTCCCTCGGAGCGGATAGATAAAGTGGACGAGTTGCGAGTCTCGTCAGGCGAAAGCCACTTTGTGCCTCAGCTCCTAGGTAATGAAGAGACTTTCATTGCCGCTAGTATCAAGAAGCTGCTCCCCCTAGAGCCCTGGGGTTTCGACATCAATATGGGTTGCCCAGCGAAGCAGACGCTGAAACATAATTGGGGAGTACGACTCCTTGGCGATGCAGATTATGCAGCCAGGGTCGTTGAAATGACGAAACGTCATAGTCCACTACCTGTGAGCGTAAAAATGCGCTGTGGTCAGGACAAAGCCGATGAGCTCTTTCTTGAAAATTTCACAGCGCGTCTCGAGAGCGCTGGCGCTGACTGGTTAACCGTGCATGCTCGCACGCAAGCTCAAAAGCATAAGGGAGAAGCCGACTGGGGTTTGATCGGAACCTTAGCTCCAAAAAGAAAAATCCCTCTCGTCGTCAATGGTGACGTGCAAACGGCTGCAGATGTGCTCAGTATCTTCAGGGACCACGCGATCGATGGTGTCATGATCGGAAGAGCTGCTACAGCCCGTCCTTGGATACTCTGGCAAGTAGCTCATGCCTTTGGTTATACGAAGCCGCCGCTGGCATTCCCTAATCAAAAACCTCCGGAAGGACCTGAGGCAGAAGGCCGAGAATTCTTGATCGCTATGCTTGCCTTTATCGACTATCTGGAGGAGCACTTCGCTCTCGAAGACACTCGCCTGCGCCGTCTGCGTTTTCATGTGGTCAATGCACACAAATGGTTTGTATTCGGACACGCTTATTACAGCCGCTGCATGAAGTCCAAATCCCTGCATGAGGCGAGGATCATGACCGAGGAGACTCTGGAACGTTTTCAGTTTCCTATGAGTTCGAGAATTAACCTCCTTTGAGGCCCGTCTCAGCTAACTTCTTGAATTTTTGTCGGATGGATTCTCTCTCTTTTAGCGGAAAAGCTCCGCGGCTATCGATAAGTGGAGCAGAAAACTGGTTATGGTTAGTATTAATGGGGAAGGGAGATTGAGTTCCTTTGAGAAGGTTGTGGGCATGGCAGAGGACCTGCAAGTTTTGCAAACAGGTTTGCCCGCCTGCACTGATGGGGATGATGTGATCTATATCAAGATATCGCTTTTGGCTGCAGCGCCGCCCATCTCCAGACTGATATTGGCACTGATGAGCAGCCGCTTCGAGTAGGATATGCTTGAGACCTCTTGGTATGTAACGGCTCGGACTTTGATAGTCCGCCCAGAAAGCAGCTGGCGCCGCCTTTTTCTCCTGGGGATCTTCCTTCTGCAGATAATAGCGGGCGAGAAGTGCCAGGATCTCCTGGATATCTCCGTCGGGTATTTGATGCGAAAGAAGCTCTTTGAGCCGTTCGAACTGATGATGGAGAGGCGCAGAGATCTTGAGGCGATAGCTATATTGCTCTCGTCCGAGATACTGGACACGCGTTGGTTTTTCTTGAGTTACTGCTGACTGATCCAGATCCCGGAGAGCTTTTTGTGCGGCTCGTTTGCTGCTACCCTGGACCCGTTTGAGGAGTTCGCACCAGTCGTGGCGGCCGAGGAGCGGACAAAGCATGGATGCTAGGGTGAGATTGATCTGCCCAGAAGCCAAGGCGCAGAGGACTTCAGGGTAGGGGCGGATCTTGCGGGCGACCTGCAGCCGCCGGTAAATACAGCCTTCAGACAATCCGAACTCGAGGCGGCAGAGTTCAAACATGTTGGGGTAGCCCAGTTCGAGATGCAGGGCTCGCTCTTCAATGCTGGCGAGACCCTCGAGAAAGGCGCAAAGTGCGGACCTTTCGTCTTTGCAGAGCCCGCGCATGCTCAGCATGAGATCTTGAGGTCCGAGTCCATCCCATGCTTCGCGTTTCATCTCTCCCCTCCCGTCTTAGCCCCATCTTTCCATAAATATACGCCCGCCCTTGTCTCGTCCAGCCCCCCTCTGATCAAGCAGCGTTTACACTTCATCGCTTTTTGCTATACTTTTTGCAGCTTACACGTCTTTCTCACATCCACATTAGGTAGAGTCTATGCTATTCGGCCTAGATCGCTGGCTTCGTTCGCCGAATTGGAAACGCTATGGCTTGGCTCTTATTTTTTTAATGATCGGAGGACTAGTTTTCTGGGCATCCAAGCACCTTGAGATCATAGACTGCGCCCAGCTTAAGGAAGGAATCCTTGCATGGGGTCCCTGGGCACCGCTCTATCTTTGTATGCTCTATGTTCTAGCTACGCTTGGATTTTTCCCTGGGATTGTGCTGACCCTGGCGTCTGGCATGACTTTCGGTCTGGTGGGGGGTACTCTTATTGTGCTCGTCGGCGCGACGATAGGATCGGTGCTAGCCTTCCTCATCGCTCGCTTCTTTCTGCGGGATAGTGTCGAGAAGCACTTAAAAAGTAAGGCTTGGTTTCAAAAGTTCGCCAACAACGTCGAAAAAGATGGCTTCAACTACATCCTTTTTGTGCGCTTGGTTCCGCTGTTTCCCTTTACAGGCATAAACTTTGCCAGCGGCATTCTACCCATAAAGTTGAAGCACTATCTCTACGGTTCGTTCTTTGGGATGGCACCAGGGACTTTTGCCTACGTATACCTTGGCGAAGCGGGCTGTAAACTGATCGATCCTATTCTGGGAGGAACTTTTGAAATCAGCTCCATTCCGATGGATCTGCTGTTCAAGATGGGACTGGCTATTGCTTTCCTGGCATTCCTCGCAGGTCTGCCTTTGATTCTGAAGTATAGGCAGAAAAAAGGGCTCTGAAATGCAAGCTTGCCCTTTCGACTGGTCGTAAAAAGTGCTTTAATCGGCCCGCCTAGTTCTTTTCTCAGGATAGGGCTAAATAAGGACATAGCAACGGAGACGAAAAGACTTATGGGGATTAGCATATCGAGCGCATATCGCCATGATGCGATCCATAATCGCATTTTTGCTCTCCTAAAGGGTCGCATGTTTACCCAATCTCTGTCATGGAAGATTCTCGGGATCATCATCGGTGCCTCGACGGTGATATCTTCCATCTTAACTGTCCTCACCCTCTATGTAGACTATAAGTCGGAAATGAGCCTAGTCGACCGTAGCTATAGCCAGTTGGAACGTCTCACACTTCTTCCGCTCAGTGCTGCCGTCTGGAGCTACGACGACGAACAGATCCATAAGTTTTTAGACAGTATCGTCTCGAGCGGAGACTTTACCGAGGCTCGTCTCATGGATGTTGACGGCTCTTTGATATTCTCTTCGGAGCGGGCTGATATCGAATACCTCTCTCATCACTGGCTCAGCTCCTTCGTCGGTGATCTCCACTACTCGCGAACTTTCACAATTAGGGGGGATCGCGCGGAAACCGGCTATCCCTTACTCGGACAGCTGACTGTCAAATCGTCGAAGCTTGCGGTAATAAACCGCCTTTCGCAGAAGCTGCTGATTGTTTTCGGCATGCAGGCGATCAAGACTTTGGTGGTCAGTCTTGTCATTCTCATCATATTTGAAAAGATAATGACCAGGCACCTGCGGCACGTCGCGCATTATCTCACATCGCTTCGCAAGCATAGCTTCCGCAAGCACCCCCCTCTCCAATTGCAGAGGAGATCGACGGGCCGAGACGAGCTCAGCACCTTGGAAGACAGTCTCAATTCGATGATCCGCGAGCTTCAGCGCTATCAGAACGCCAGCGCAGAGCAACTGCGGAACGTGCAGGCCGAACTCGAGGTACAGCGCCTCAGCGCCTTACACTCGGCAAGGCTGGCCAGTCTCGGTGAATTGGCAGCTGGTATAGCTCACGAGATCAATAATCCTTTGGCGATCATCATGGGCAGTGCGCAGAGGCAGACGCGAGAGCTCGCGAAAGGGAACTACGATCAGGCCCGCCTCTGTTCCACCCAAATTATTCAAACCGGAGAACGGATCGCTAAAGTAATAAGCAGCCTTAGAAAGCTAGCCCGCGATGGACAGAAGAGTCCTAGGGAGCTTTTTGACTTAGAAAAATTGGTTCAAGAAGTCGTCATTCTCTGTGAGGAAAAAATCCGTTCCGACCAAATCAAACTGACGATTAAACTTAAGCCAGGCATTCGCATACTTGCCAATGAGGTCGAAGTCTCTCAAATTATCTTCAATCTACTCAGCAACGCTGTGGATGCCGTGCATAACTTGCCAGATCGCTGGATTGAGATCGATGCGTGGCCTGTAGATGAAGGTATGGTGATCGCCGTTACGGATTCGGGGAGCGGAATTCCACCCGAACTCGTCGGGCGGATTATGGAGCCTTTCTTTACGACCAAGGATATCGGGAAGGGCACGGGTTTAGGCCTTAGCATCTCGCTTTCAATTGCGAAACGACACAGCGGAGATCTGCGCCTGAACACCGAGTCGCCGCACACCAGCTTCGAATTCTGGCTGCCTCTGAGTTCGATACACTCTAAGGACGGAGCGCCTGCGTCAATTGCGTAGTTTCACCTTGAAACGCAGACCACCAAGGCCTTTAGCCAACTTGACTTTTGTATCCTGGGCTGCTAGCTTTCGGCCGAACCCGCGCAATATGCGCCAACTAGTACTAGCGAAGGGATTACATTATGAATACTCTCAGTTCCCGCAATCTTTTGGCAGCCGGACTATTTCTTGTCAACGCAGCTTTCGCCAGCGCCTCGCCTTTCGATAGTTCTTCTGTTCCCCATCACGCTTGTCAAGACGCTGCTTACTCCCAGCACGCTAGCGCTCTTCAGCAAGCCAGCGATGATTTCGAAGCTAATGCAGCAGCTTGCTATGAGCTTTTGAACGCCGGTGAATATATAGCCGTGAGTATATGTCTGAAAGCA
>JBGSTX010000305.1:0-9533 GCA_041736305.1 Oligoflexus sp.
TTTACCACTTCGGCGAAAACCAAGCATAGGCCTAAAGGTAAAGGGTTGGGCTAGGATCACGATCACCCCAAAGGCGAAGGCCAAGCCAATGTCAAAGGCTAAGTTTAATTGACCAGTGGCCGACGCCATAGGCGAGGCCGAGAATTAGATACCAACTCCAGTGTGATAGGTATCGACGAAGTGTTGAAAATCCCAGCCTTTAGCCCGTTTCATCAGCAATGATGAAGCGATCGCGGCCCAGTTGTTTGGCTTTATAGAGAGCTTTATCAGCCCGCGACAACCATAGTTCGGCTGGTTCTCCGCTCAAGTAGCCTGCGAGTCCCGCCGAGGCCGTAAAACTGATATTTTCCTGGCCATGCTTAAGTTTTAGCCCGCGTACTTTAACCAAAAGTTTCGCGATTAATTCTCGAGCTTGCGCCATTTCAATACCCTGTAAAATCACTACAAATTCTTCGCCGCCATATCTCGCGACAAAGTCCCCTCTGCGGGGGAATGCTTGAACGATAGTTTTAGCAAACAACTGTATGACGGCATCGCCTGCTGGATGACCGAAGGTATCATTTACTTTCTTAAAGTGATCGATGTCGAACATGATAAGGCAGCTCTTCTCACCAGTCAGATACGCAAGCTGTGAAGCTTTTTTAATATGCAGATCAAAAGTAGCTCGATTATAAACTTGGGTTAGACCGTCGAGCTGTAATTCTTTTTGAGCCGTTTGTAATTCAGTCTGTAGCAAAGTCATTTGCTTCTTGAAGTGCTGGTGCAGCTGCTCCATTGTAATGTGGCGGCTCTGATCTAATTCGGCAAGAGCAGCCAGGACTTCACGAATAGTAGCTTTGGCAGCCTTCAGATCATCTTGCAGCAGCGCTTTTTGTAAGCTCCGGCGTGCGTTCGCTATCGGCTTCGCTTGAAGCTCGCTGGCTTCAACGAAAAGGCAGATGCGTTCTATGCTGCTCCATAAGAGCCCTCTGATGTCGGTGAGATAGCGCTTGCCTTCACCAAGTTCTTTGGATCGGGCCTCCTTAAAGGAGTCACTTAATTTGCTCAAACCACCCTTTAGATCGGTACTGCTTTGTATGGCTCCGGCGAAGAGCTGGCGATAGTCCCATTTTTCGAGTTTTACGAGCTCATGGCGAGTCAATGTATAGTAATCGAGTATCTCCTGGACTAAGCCAGGCCATGGACTCAAATCGACTGCAGGAGTTTCAGTGGTCTTTTCCTTAGATTTTTTCCAGGGCATCATCAACTATCTCCTCAGGATAAATAGGAGCGCTTAGGCCTCTTTTTGTAAGTTCGCTAGTGCGTGAGGCATGACCCAAACAGTCTGGGCACTCTGAAATAGCCGACACATATTCAATTAAGCTAACAAAAAAAAGGCCCGCTCGCGCAGGCCTCATCTATCGATTTCCGCTAATACCGGAACTCAGCTTTCATTCTTAGCTACCAGGAGCAGCTGACCGATTTTAAGGTCATTGCGCCGCAGGTTGTTCATCTTTTTTAATTCATTGATGGAGACATGAAAACGAACCGCTAAATCGTGAAGGTTATCTCCACGCTTCACCCGGTAATAGGTATCAGCATCATTCTCTGCGTTGGAGCTTGGCTGATTAACCTTGAGGGCTGCAAGCGCGGCTGCCTTGCGGCTGGACAATGCACCGTTCTTCAAGGAGGCGATTGAGGCTTCCCGGCGATCAGGCTTCTTCGCTGCCGCGACTACTTCAAGGGAACCAGGCTGAGTCTGGATCTTCAACTTCCGGCCAACGAAGATGCGCGTATTCTTCAGCCGGTTGGCTTCCATCAGCTCTTTGACCGTAATATTGTACTGGTCGGCAATGGTCGCCAGATTATCACCGCGACGGACGCGATGAAACTTCGGACGCGAGGTATCGGCATTGGCTATTTCGCGGGCTGCCGTACGAGCGTGCTTCTCACTGATCGTCAAGCGCTGCGCAGCCAGAGCATCCTGAACATTGGCAAACTGAGCCTTGTGGTGCTGTGGCACCCAAATCTTGTAGGATGGCGTACCGGGAGGTGTGATTCCAGTTTTGAGATGCGGATTGAACTGCTGCAGACTTTCGAGCGGAACTCCGGTGATTTCGGCTACCTTACCCAGTGAAATCGGCGAGGGGACAGCCACCAAAGAAACCGGCTCGTGCGCAGGGACGCTCGGACGCCTGAAGCCATATTTCTCGGGATTCGTGCCGATGATAAAAGCAGCGAGGAACTTGGGAATGTAATCCATAGTCTCGGATGGTAGGACCCTGCCCTTGACGAGAGACATGAAGTCACGCGATTTACCGCGCATAATAGCGTTCATTATGCGAGTCTCGCCGGCGTTGTAAGCCGCCATCGCTAGATACCAGGAGTCGAAGACGTTGTTCAGATCCGAGAGGTACATCGAAGCTGCAACCGACGAGCGCCAAGGATCGCGACGCTCATCGACATAACGATCCACACGCAAGCCATAGCGCTTACCAGTTGCGGGCATAAACTGCCAAAAGCCCATTGCCGCCATAGGTGACTTGGCATGCAGCATAAATCCGCTCTCTATTAGAGCCAGATAATAGATCTCTGAAGGTAGACCATATTCACGCAGCGTAGCGACGATCATTTTCTTGTAAGGTTCGCCGCGATCCATGAAGCGCTGGAAAGAATCGGGGTTCCGCTTTGTGAAGTAGTTGATCCACTCCTCAACTTTTACGTTGAGCTCAGCCGGCATACCGTCAGCTAGGATCTGATTGATTTCGTCTTTTTCAGATCCAATTTCCGGGACGCTCTCGTTGCTGAGATCAGCGACTTCATTATCGACCGAAGCATCGATTTCGCCGGGCGCTACCTCGGGGGTCTCGCTATTCGAAACTGCTTCAATCTCAGAGTCCGTGTGGGGATCTTCATCCGAAACGCAGGCGTTCGGCAGATACGCACATAGCGAGAGTAGCAGAGGGTGAATGAATTTCTTCATGTTGAGGGCCCCTTCATCAGGAATTACACGGCTAATCGTGGTCTTGCGAAAGTCTGTGCCACCGTGTGAGGGTAGAGGAGGAGAGAGCTTGCGCTACGACCAACCAACCCAGAAAGGGCACAGGCGCTCATCAAACGGGGTTTCACCCGCATAATGGGCTCGAAAGGATATTATAACTCGAAGTTGTCTCGAAAACGCGAGTCAGTGCTGCTCGCGCTGGGATCCCGTTTTTGAGACGACTTCTTCATGTTACCACGAAATCAGCTGCTCTGCTTGGAGAGACTACTGTCTTAAGCATGGTAAAACAAGAAGTTATTTCAATACCCTAATATATCTGATCGGTTTAGGGAAGGAGGAAAAAAGGGACGAATCCGTCCCTTGCTGTTTAGCGGTAAAGAAGAGTAGCGGAGGTACCTAAAGTCCTGATAGCCCCTGAAACCTTGCGCTCCGCAGAGACCTCCCCAGCGCCCAGGACGAGGTTCCAATCTCCAACCGGCAGCGAGTAGCTCCGGTCGAGACCGGAGTTCAGCAGAATGAGAAGCTCTTCGCGGCCACGACCGTCGCCGGCGATCTTGATCTCAATGAGCCCATTCCCTAGAGCCTGGATGCGAACGGCATTTTCGATCGCGGCTTGAGTCGGCAGGCGCAGACCTGCAAAACGGCGACGGGCCTGGATCAGCTGCGCGTAGGCGTCGGCAACGTCTTTAAACTCCTTTTTGCGGGTCCAATCCACCTGATTGATCGAGTCTGGCGACTTGTAGGTGTTGATGAGACCACCTTTGACCCGCAGAAACTCCTCTCCGCTGTGGATGAAGGGTATACCCTGAGAGAGCAAGACGATGGCATTGGTGAAGACCTGAATGCGTTTTTTGTAGTCCAGACTCACAGGGGAAGACTGGATCGCTGCCCAGGCGTTGATTTTATCGTAGAGGTTGAGGTTGTCATGCGAGGTCGCGTAATTGATCGACTGCCCGGGATCATCACTAAAGGCTGACTGATTTACGTCCCCATTGCCGAGACTGCCGCGCAGACCATTGATCACGGTCGTGAGATCGTAAGCGTCGTTGAAGGCGTAACCCCCGCCCGAGCCACCGTCGTTGGAGCCTTTAATAGCCTCGCGGAAAATGTAATTAAATCCACCGAATTCAGCTCGCTTCCCATCGCTTGAACGCGTCATCGTCTTGATTTGATCGAGTCGAAAATGCTTGGGGTCTGGGTCGGGCAGAGCGGTATAGGGCTCACCGTAAGCGAGGAGTTGCTTCTCTGGAAAACGATCGTAGAGATAGGTCATCCAATCGGTGATCTCCGTGTAGTCGAAGGCACCGGCCAGATCGAAGCGAAACCCATCGATATTATAAGTCTGAACCCAGTACTCGAGAGAGTCTTGGATGTATTTCTTCACCATCGGATCTTTGGGGTCGATCGTATTTCCGGTTCCGGTCAGCTCAGCGCTGAATCCGTCCCTGTCGAAGAGAAAGTACTTGCTGGTGATGTCGCTCAGATATTGTTCACCTTCATCGTTTTCACGGTAGGGACGAACCCAGGTGTGGTTGTAAACGACGTCCATGATCACCCGAATCCCGGCCTTGTGCAGCTCGTTGACCATCGTCTGAAATTCTTGGACGCGGAATTCATAATCGAGAGCTTTGGTCGAGTAGCGTTCTTCCGGGACGTTATAGTTCTCTGGATCGTAGCCCCAGTTGTAGCAGAGAGGGCCGTTCTCTTTGTCTTTAGCCGAGCAGGTCGCGTAATCGTAGGAAGGCATCAGCTGGACGTGGGTCACGCCGAGCTCCTTGAGGTGCTCGATTCCGGTTTTGATCGCAGCATCGGCTCCCGCGCGTCCCTTGTTGAGATACGTTCCTGCTTCTACGAGACCGAGAAAAGTTCCTCTTTTGCCTTCGCTTACACCCGAGCTTGGAGAAATCGTGAAATCGCGGACGCTCATTTCGTAGATGACCGCATCCTCACGCTGCTTTAAAGGGGGCGTAGGTGCCCAGCCACCGGCAGGTTGAATAGGCTTTGTATCCATGACTATGCAGTAATCTGTGCCCGGTTCCACCATGCGAGCATAAGGATCACGAACCAGGACATCATCGACGATGAAACTGTAGCGTTTAAGCTTGAGATCTCCAGGCACCGTGATGGCCCAGACTCCAGCTTGCTTGTTCGCATTACCGATGTAACCCATCGGGAGAGTCTGGCCATCAATCCAGAGTTCGACGCTTTTACGATCGGGGGACCAGAGGGTAAAAGTTGTGGCGCTCGGGCTGTAGCTGACTCCCATCTGCTTGATTTGCTGAGCCGCGCCGGGAGCTTGTTTCTGAAAGGCAAAGCATTCAGCCGTCGACGGCTTCGACGTCACAGTCGGATCTTCGGCGTAGAGACAGACGCTCGATTCATCCTGAGCGGCAAATTCTTCGTCTAAAGTCAGTCTTTGACCTGCTGCAGGAAAGTTAGCACCATTTTTTGCCGAGGCGAGCGATCCATCGAGAGTCACACGAGTCAAGGCTTGGTTTGATCCCTGAACTTCTACTGTGAGCGGTGAAGCCTCGCTCCAGAGGGGGCCACCGCGCGGCTCGGCGATGACGCGGAAGCTCTTCTTGAAAACTGGGCAGTCTTGAGGCGACTCCCAACGACCATCGATGACTTGAGGGCTGATATAACGATTGTAAGAGCGGAAACAGCCGTCCAGATGCTGGAAGTCGCGCGTTTTCTCACCTGAGACAGGATCACTGAAGAGGAGGCGTAGAGGCTGGTTTTTTAGATTGCGGCCTGGATAAGAAGTCTCGTCGTCGAAGCGAGGAAGGGTAAACGAAAACCAACCTGGACGCCCGGGCACCGGCTGCATGGCTGGGCCCGGGAAGTTGCCCTGTGTCGCTGTGAGTATAGCATTGGCGCGAGTTCCATTCTCATTGACGCCGTCGGGCTTAGCATCGCCGTCTAGATACCAGTACCAGATGTTGGCCCGGTTCCAGTTGTTGGGAGCTTGAAAATAAACTTGAATAGGTTTCTTCTTGACCTCGATCGCTAGCGAAGATCTTAGGTTTGGCTCGTTGAGCGAGCTAACGAGGACTTCGACGCGACCTTCCCCAAGACCTGAGATAAATCCATTGTCCGAAACAAAGGCTGCTGAGCCGTTCACCGACCACTTAACTTTGCCTGGATAAGCAAAGCGCCGTCCATCCTCTTTCAGGCCGAGGACACGCAGTCTCTGCGTTTGGTCTACGCCTAATTCTCCTTCTTCGACTGCTTCGATCGTGAGACTCGCGAATTTTAACTGCTCTTCAGCAAAGGCCCTCAAGGAAGTTCCGCTGCAGAGCAGCAAGGCGATGAGCCAGGAAATCCTGAGCAAAGGTTTGCGTATCATATTTCTCTACCCCCTAAATGTGCTGCGTTTGAGGATCTGCCCTCAGGTAGACAGTTTGTCCGCCATGGCCTAGCGGCTTAGTAACGATCAGACTGTCGTAGGGCGGATTATTGTCACAAGAGTATAAGCTGGCAAGAGAATTTAAGTATTAACTTAGCAAAAATGGCCTGATACTAAGTCTTGCCAGAAGCTCGCTGAGCTGAAAGATAGTTTTTATTTCCTGCCACGCTGCTTTCCTAAATGTAGAAATTCTGTTAGGAAAAGGACACGTCCGGAAGTTAAGCTCTTTGCTGAGAGGTACGCGCGAGACTAGCCAATGTGGCTATAAGCGGGCCCGAACCGCTATTCTACGGGAAAGCTTGAATATGTGGAAAAGACGCAGCGTTGCCTTACTGATTTATACGATTGCCACCCTTCAGGTCATTGGCTACGGCTTTAAAGCTTGGACCGAAGGCAACAGCCTCTCGAACTTCCTCCTGCTCAATACTGTTCTCAGCGAGAGAAGCTGCCTGCTGGTGAGTCAGGGCACCGTGGTGCTGATGGCTTTAATGATCTTCTGGTCTTTCTTCAAGTGGAGTCCCTGGCCTTTTTTTACGCTGGGTTTTCTCTTTCTCACCGAAGCTATTTTTCGCACTGTCGTTGGCGGTGATTTCGCTTCCAACTTCGCTATCACGGGACATGCAGCCCGCTACCTCTGGCTCTTGGCGGTCGGCTACGCCTTGCTTCTCCGCCGTTCCTTGGATGTGCAGCGCACTCTCCCGGTGATCCCGACGCTTTGCCGGGTCGGGCTTTCTCTGACTTTTATCACCCACGGAATCGAAGCCTTGCTTCGCGACCCGAAATTGGTCGATATGCTTATCGCCACGAGCCACAGCTTGCCTATCTTTCCTGCTAACGAGAGTCTCGCAAAACTCACTCTGCTGTTTGTGGGCATCGTGGATGTGCTCTGCGGCATATGGGCCCTCTGGCGTCCTCACCGCTCGCTCCTCTACTATATGGGTGTGTGGGGAATTCTTACGGCACTAGTGCGCATACCCTTCAGTCCGACCCATGGAATTTTTGAAGCTCTCATCCGCGCCTCTCACGGTGGACTGCCGTTCCTGATTATCCTCCTGCAAGGAGCTCGGACTAGCCCGAAAAAGGGGGTTTCTGCTAAATTCGACGAAGGGCAGGCTAGTCACAGCAAGTTTCAATGGCTAGGAAAAGAACGTAGTAAACCGGAACTCAGCGGCGGTAAGTGAAGTTTTTTTTGGGTGAGATGACTGGTCTTCATGCAAAAGCTTTGAGCTGTGCTAAGATGCAGGAAAATAGTTTTCCCCTGCTGTGGAGATTAGAAACTATGAGCCATCTCACCCTGTGTGGCTTCCTTTTGGTAGTGCTCAGTGTCCTGCACGTGACTTGCCCCCTTGCTTTGGCTCAGTCTGATGAACCTTTTCCCTTGCATCCAACCAATCCTGCTCCTTCGACTCCGCCTTCGCCTTCAACTCCCCCTTCGCCTTCGCCTGCACCCGCGAAAGCTCGGGATAAGAAAATAGAGAAACCGAAAGCCGAGACCAAAGGGGCGACTCCGCCGTCGGCAGCAGGGCCGATTGCCGTCCCGAAGCACATCACAAAAACTATCAAAGACGCCTACACCTCGACCAAAGAACCCCATCTCCTGCTCATCCTCCACTTACCCAAGAAAGGGGGAAGCGGCTTTATCGAACTCTACAACCGCTCGGGAAAAGACCTGGCCCTCTTTCAGTTCACAATCGAAGCCCTGGGCCAAGTCGGCGAGATCGAATTCGAAGAGCTGCCCGCTTCTTGGTCAGCTGCGAAAGAAGTGAAGATGGCTACTTTGCGCGAACTCGAGATCCGTAAACCGCGAGCCTTCGATGCTGATGCCAACGATATCTATCCGCGGCTCATTATCCATCAGACGGATCTCACCACTGCGATACCGGACCTTGGCAAACAAAAAATCAAAGCTCCTTGAGCCGACTCTGTAAGATAAGGTAATGGCCATGCGGAATCTGTCTCTACTCAGTTCTTTGGTAGCGTGCCCAGTCTGCGGCGGTAAGCTGGATGCAAAGGATGATGAGGCTCTCGACTGCGGCAGCTGCCGCCAACGTTTTCCTACCTGGGCTGGCCTCCCCTGGCTTTTCGATCGGCCCAAGGAATACCGTGCCGAATGGAGTCAAAGACTCCGCTTCTACGTCCAGACGATGGAAAGCGAAATCTCCACCTTGAAGATGGAGCAACGTCTGCCCGACCTCCTGGCGCCGACCACGGAGCGTCTGAAGCTGTTGATCCAAGCTAAAACCGAGCAGCTCCGCGAAATCGAGACCCTTCTCAAAGATTTCGATCTGCCCGAAGATCCTTCTTACGAATTGAATAGCTTCGCGGGTACGCCTCTGCCCGAAAATCTCAGTTTGCTGGGTTACTACTCGAACGCACTACGCGATTGGGGCTGGGGAGAGGCTGAAAACAAGGCTGCTTTGGAGTGCGTGAGGCGGGTTATCGGCCAGCAGCCCCTCGGTCTCATGGCGGTCTTGGGATCGGGTCCTAGTCGGCTCGCCTACGATGTCCATCGCCTCTTTCAAGGCACGACGACGCTCGCGATCGACATCAATCCCTTCTATCTCCTCCTCGCATCCCGGATGATCGCTGGCAAGACTCTGCAGCTCTACGACTTTCCGATGGCACCTCGCGACTTGCGTTCGACGGCCGTCAAGGTCAAGCTCAGAGCTCCCGAGCCTATCAAGGAAAATTTCTACTTCCTGCTCGCCGATGCTCTCAAACCTTGTCTGAAGGCCGAGAGCCTGGACACTCTGCTTACGCCTTGGCTAATCGATGTTATACCCGAAGATTTTCGAACTCTGGCGGCGCGCTTCAATCAATATCTTAAAATCGGGGGACGCTGGATCAACTTCGGTTCGCTCGTCTTCCATCAGTCTATGCAGAGCCGCTGCTACAGTCGTGAAGAGGTCGAGGCTATCCTCTTGGAGAGCGGTTTTGAGATTGTGGCCAAGGAAGAAAGCGAGATCCCTTATCTCAGCGTGGCTCACAACTGCCAGCGTCGCCACGAATGGATCTATAGCTTTAGCGCGAAGAAAATACGCGAGTGTCCAGCACCGGTGACGGGGGACAATCAAATATCCTGGCTGCAGAACACCGCGGAACTCGTGCCGGCCTGGACGGAACTGCCGGAGCAGATACTCTTCA
>JBGSTX010000310.1:0-10441 GCA_041736305.1 Oligoflexus sp.
GAAGAGCATCGCTACCTGCTACGCCTCGCCGAAGAAGAGATTCCCGTCGTGGCACCGAAGGTCTTTGTCGATGGGAAGACCTTGCACACGCTCAACGATGCCGCCATCCACTATGCAGTATTTCCCAAAGTCGCCGGCCGCTCACCGCAGGAGCTGACGATAGATGAAATCGAACAGATCGGTCGTCTTTTGGCCCGCATGCACAACGTCGGGTCTCAGCTGAAAGTCGAACATAGGCTGAAGCTTTCACCTGAACTTTATCTGAATCAAAATGTCCAATTTCTCCTCGAGCAGCATCTTATTCCCGAAAACTTGCGCTCGCGTTTTGCCGATCTCGTTCACCGCTATGCAGCGCTGATGAAGCCGCAGTTCCAGGCGGTGGAAAGCTTACAGATTCATGGTGACTGTCACTTTGGAAACCTTCTCCAGCAGGACTCGCGCTTCTCCTGGGTGGATTTCGACGATACTATTGTCGGTCCTGCGGTACAGGATCTCTGGCTTCTCCTGCCTGGTCGTGACGCCTATGCCCGACAGATGCTGACCCATCTTCTCGATGCCTACGAGCAGATGCGCCCCTTCCCGCGTGAGAGCCTACGCTTGATCGAGAGCCTGCGCACGCTGCGCATGGTCCACTTCGCTGCTTGGATCGGTCACCGCCGTGAAGATCCTGCTTTTCAGAGGGCTTTTCCCGACTTTGGTAGTGAACGCTACTGGTCGCAGCTCTATCACGATCTGGTTGATCAAGAAGAATTTATAGTCGACGACAGCTTCTGGCTCTCCGGACAAAACCATTATTGAGCCAAAGGCGGCCAAATATCCTTGGGTGAGCTAGGTCAGTGTTATCTGACTGATGTTGACGTGTCAGCTATCTGCTGTGTACCTTGGGTTTCGGTCTTGAGCAATTTTTGCTCGCAGACCCGAAGCAGCAAATCAGGAATAAGGGCAATGTCGATGAAAAATTCAAAGATTAGCCAAATTCGCGTCGCTATCCTTGCCACTGATGGTTTTGAGCAGTCCGAACTCATGGAGCCGATGCGAGCCTTAAAGGAAGCTGGTGCTCGCGTCGACGTCGTATCGATTGAAGGCGGTTCAATCCGCGGCTGGAAAGATAAGGACTGGGGTGATTCGGTTCCCGTTGACCTGACTTTAAACGAGGCTCACCCCGACGATTATCAGGCTCTCGTCCTGCCAGGCGGCCTGATGAATCCCGATACCCTGCGCAGCAACACCGATGCCGTGCGTTTCGCTAGCGCATTTACTACCAGCGGGAAACCTATCGCTGCTATCTGCCACGGACCTCAGCTGCTTATAGAGACCGGTATACTGCGCGGTAGGACTGTGACTTCCTATCCTTCCCTCGTTACCGACCTCATGAATGCTGGCGCGCACTGGGTAGATGAACCGGTCGTGACAGATATGGGTCTGGTCACGAGTCGAAAACCAGCTGATTTACCGGTTTTTTGTAAGAAGATGATAGAAGAGTTTGCCGAAGGTCCCCACGACCGTTCGAAGATGAAAGGCGATGAAAGAGGTTCAAGCCGCGATCGCGACAGCAACCGTTCCATTCAACTTTAATTCCAAAAATGGAGGAGAGGTGGCGGCAAACTCGTCTGCTATGCCGCCCTTACACTCAGGATGTGTAGGGAAGGTGGATCATGAAGGTGGCGCCGCAACCCTCGCCCTCACTGGAAGCATAGATACAACCGCCGTGTAGTTCGACCAGCTCACGAGCTATCGAGAGTCCTAGGCCGAGTCCTCCGTACTTCTGCGTGGCTCCACCTTGTTGCTGCCGAAAGCGATCGAAAACATAAGGTAAAAATTGAGGACTAATACCTTTGCCGGTGTCTTTAACGGCCAGATGTACAAGCTTAGCCTCAGGATCGACTGCTAAGGTAACATCTATTCTGCCTCCTTCAGGAGTGAACTTAATCGCGTTATTGACGATGTTCATGATGACCTGCTGCAGACGTCCTGCATCCCCATCAATCTTCACTCCTCGTTCGACAGTTAGATTTGAGTGCAGCTGTATATCTTTCTTCTGGGCGCTGATCTTCACGCTCTTCAGTATCGATTCCAGGATGGGCCTGATGTCTATTGGCTGTCTCTCTATCGCGAATTTTCCAGACATGATGCGCGACATGTCGAGCAGATCGTTGACGAGCTGATTTTGCAGGTGCGCACTGCGTTCTATAGCCTCAATCGCTTCCATTTGCGTTGACCCTGCTGACGCTAATTCGTCTTTCAAAATTTCCGTGAAGCCCATGATGATATTGAGAGGATTGCGCAGCTCGTGCGACAGCGTCGCGATAAAAACATCCTTGATATGATTGGCGTGAGCCAGATCTTCTTCGCGAATTTTAAGCGAATCCTGGGCTTTTTTCTGAACGGTAGCGTCGCGCATGATTTTGATGAAAGAGCTTCTTAGCTCACCGTCTGGCGTCCTGATCGCGGTAAGGAGGCCATCGGCCCAAATGCGTGACCCGTCCTTGCGCAGATGCCAGCGAACGTCGCTCGCCGAGCCATTTTCCAACGCTGCTTGTCTCTCCTGCACATGCACGCCTGCCGCGCGTTCTTCTTCTATGAAGAGAAGTGAGGAATCCATCCCGATAAACTGTTCTGCAGTGTAGCCGAAAATACTAGCTACACCGGGGTTCCAGCTGCAGATATATCCTGCCTCATCCAGCATAAATACCGCGTAGTATTCAACACTTTCAACAAAGCTGATGACCTGACGATGCAAATCAACATGCTGACGAATAGGGTCCTGCCGGGGCTTGGCATTTTGAAAGCGAGCTCCTGCAGATGCGGGTGCTAAAGGATTTTCTGGGCGTATATCCATGAATTTACTCACAAAATACAAGAAAATGTGAACGGGTATGCGCCTGCATCATAGCACAATAATGAACACGACTGACAAGGCAAAGCGAAAGAGGGAGGGGGAAGGAAGTGTGAGAATTTCTTAGATTCTCACTTGTTCTATTTAGGAAAGGGCTAACATACGATCGATCGAGCGTTTTGCGCGCAGGCGAAGATCTTCTTCAAGAGTCACTTCATAACGGTCAAGAAGGAGCGCATCGAGCGTGTCTTGCAGCGTAATCTGCGCCATGTGCGGACAGCGATGACTGCAGAGACGGAGCAGATCCTTCGACTTATTGGCTGCGATAATATTATCTGCCATCGAACATTCAGTTAAGAGCAGATACCGCGGAGCTTCGACGTCGTTCACATACTTGATCATGGCCGCCGTGCTGCCAGAAAAGTCAGACGCAGCCACAACTTCAGGCGGGCATTCAGGATGCGCAAGGACGACCACGTCTGGGTACTGCCTGCGGACTGTCGCAATATCTTCGACAGTGAAGAGGTCGTGCACCTCGCACTTGCCATGCCAACCAATAAAGACCTTCTTCAAATTCTCATCGTTGGGATTAGAGCGCAAAGCGAGGTCGAGATTAGTCTCTGGGAAAATGATTGTTTTACCGCTAGCGCGCGCCACATTACGTGCGAGATATTCATCAGGAATAAAGATCACCTGATCGCTATCGAGTTGCGAGACTATCTTCGCTGCATTGCCTGAGGTACAGCAAATATCAACCTCGGCTTTAACGGCTGCATATGTGTTGATATATGCGACTACAGGGACTCCAGGGAATTGCTCACGTAGCTTACGTACGTCTTCAGCGCTGATGCTCGAGGCTAAGGAGCAGCCAGCCTTCTTGGAAGGAATAAGAACCTTGCGGCTAGGATTGAGAATCTTGGCCGTCTCTGCCATAAATTCCACGCCGCAGAATACAATAATATCCTTGGTCGTCTCGGCGGCCTTTCGGCAGAGCTCGAGAGAGTCACCGGTGACATCGGCTACGAAGTGATAGAGCGCGGGCTCCATATAATTGTGCCCGAGGATGATCGCATTGCGCTCGGCTTTCAGCTTATTGATGGCAACTACGAGTTCGGCTTTTTCCCGCAGCTCAAAATCCGGGATCAAATCGCCCAGCTGGCCTTGCATTTTATCGTAGGTTTTTTCGAGAATACCGGCGGTTTGCATGAATCTAAACTACCTCGCTCGCAGAATGGGCCGAGCCCGGTGGCAGAGTGCCGACCGGGACAAGGCCGCATCATGGGACGCATGCCTGCCTAAGGCAAGAGAAAATGAAGACCTGCTTGAGCTGGGAGTGAGACAGCCGAAGCTGTCTCCTCGTCTCAGAATCCGCTGCGACTCAAATCAAAGCGCAAAGTAGCTGGAAGTCCAGTAGATTCGGGATTTGCTCCGACCAAATTGACTCTCTTCAGCTGACCCTTGAAAGTCGTTGCTGGCGCGCCTTTTAGCTCGCCGTCGAGCTGGACTAGCTCGGCTTCATTGGCCGCAATGATCTGCTTCTGGCCAGATCCCGCAGCTCCGTTTGAGCAGATACCTTTGATATCAAAGCTGTCGATGCCAAGTACTACTCGACCACCGGCAGGAAAGAAGTTTTCCCCCGAACGGCAGCGGACCTTGTAAGACATCACAGATGCTGATGATCGTGCTTCGTCGACGCTGACTTCCATCAGATCGCGACGCGGCGCGTTTGGATTGCTAAAAGCTTCGCCGTTCAAAGTCAGAGGCAGCTCGGCTTTAGTGATGGGAATGGGCAGAGTTCCTTCGGCGCGGATGGAAACCGTCACCAGGAAAGTTGCGAGAAGTGCAAACTTCTCAAGGGGCATCGTGAGTTTCATAGACAGGCCTCCGTTCAAAATCTTGGTCAATTTTAGGCAGGGATTGGTCGCGTCCAGCCAGTTTATATCCTTGTCGTCCCGAAAGTAAACAAACAGGTTGATTCTCATAGGGTTCAATCAAAGCTCGTATACGTCGCGCGAGGTCAAAAATCCGTGGATCGTGCGTCCGTGGTTTGTATTCTTCCTCAGGCCACAGACGCGCGGCGATTTCGGCTTTGCTGACGAAAGTTCCGCGATTATAGAGCAGCTCGAGAAAATCGTAGATCAAAGGCTTGTCGTGCAAAGCTATCCACTTGCCTTGTACACTGAAACGCCTCAGATCGGGATCGACCTGCATTGCACAGCTCAGTGAATAGTCGAGATCTTTGAATTTTTCATTCACTAAATAAGTCAGATACACACATTCTTCAGGATCTAGATAGCAGTGCAGGAGGTCGAGGCTGACTTCCAAGGCATCCAACTTCCCAGCTTCCTTGTACATACTCGCGAGACCATAGAGGCTTTTGATACAGAAATAATTCCAACGTAGGGGTTGGGCCTGTCGTATGGCTTCGTAAAAGAATTTTTTGGCGAGCCCTTGATCCTGGTGGAAACGATCGGCAACCATCGCGCGCAAGAGATAGAGGCTGATCTTTTGATCGAGATTTATAAGATCTTCAAGCTCCTCCATCTCGAGAACGAGACGTTCGGATTCCTGAGGCATTCTCAGCGAAAAATACACGTTGGCAAGACCGAGTACCGCCTGGAAATAGTCTTTTACCGTCTCGCTGCGATCGGCGAGTAATTTAAAGAGGCGTTCGGCCATCTCATACTCTTGATCCATATAGGCAAGCCGAGCTGTAGCATAGAGATAGGCATCAGACTGCTTCTGTTGAAACTGAGTCAACTCCCGGAGAACGCTTTTCGACTCGGCGACGCGATGCATTTCAAAAAGCGCCATCGATTTGCGTAACTGCAGGGTAAAGAAGTCGTCAGCCGAAGGATCGGCTGCACAGTAGCGATCAACTGCTGCGACCGCCGCCTTGAACTGACATTGATAAATCAGTTCTCTCACTTCATTGATAGCTTCGTTCCAATCCATTATAACCCCGCCGCACAAAGAGCTTGTATCGACGGTATTGCATATATTATGCCAGGGTTTTGCTTTCTGGCTTCGACGTGAAATGGCCGCAAAATCAGTCGATGTCGAACTGACAGGTAAAGTTTTGATACCAGTTCAGCCCTATATACGTCAAATAGGACGAGCCAAATGTTAAATTATGTTTTGGATTTCTTTGGATGGACATCACGCGCACCGGCAGGAATTAACGGCCTAGCCAGCTTCGCATTTTTGGTCGTGCCCTTGCTCATGCTCAGTATAGGCGCGGTACGTTGGGGTAGGGCTTATCGTCTGCATCAATATTTCCAGACTTTGCTTGGTCTGGTTCTAGCTGTGGCTCTAATCGGATTTGAGTGGCAGGTTCGAGGGGAAGGTTGGCGGATCTACGCTCAAGATTCTAAGTACGCCGATACTTGGGTCATGCCAGCTCTCATCTTCCACCTTTGTTTCGCCCTGCCCACTTTCGTGATTTGGGTGCTAGTCCTCTATCATTCTTGGAAAAATTTTACCCTACGGGCTCGTCCCGGGAAGTATAGTATGATACATAAGAGGTTAGGCCGCATCGCCGCGATCATGATGGGAGGCACCGCCGCAAGCGGATGGCTCTTCTACTGGTTGGCATTTGTTAACTGAATCTCGGGGGGCTGACAGGGGGCATGACGACCAAGGCTAAGCCTGACAAGGACAAGCGTGGAGTTCTGGTCTGTATATCTGGGAAGAGTCAGAACGATTTAGTAAAACTCCGGAGAGACAACACGCTATTCGGTCGCGAAAAGGCAGACATCATCGTTAGTGATGCGGAAGTGTCGGCTACCCACTGTCAAATTCAGTGCATAGATGATTCCTACCACATCTTCGATATGAACAGCAGCAACGGCACCTTCGTCAACGGTCAGCGGATCGTTAAAGCGAAACTGAAGGAAGGCGACATTGTCGAAATCGGTAAGACGGTGTTCCGCTTCGGTCTCGAGGACGAGAAGAACGTCAGGCATATACCGACTCTCTTTACCTCCACGAAGAGCCAGGACCGCTCGACCAGCATGGTCGATACCTTAATTGAACGTGAATTGAAGCAAGCGCAGAAGGTGCATCTCGAAATCACCGTGCAGTACGGCAACAGCACGCGAGACACAATACAGCTACATCAGAAAATAGCCTATATAGGCCGCGCTTCAAGTTTCGGACACTTCGATCAAGATACGGAAATTTCTCGCAAGCATCTGATGATCAAACTGAACGACACCGGTGAGGTCTTCATAGAAGATCAGGGCTCGACCAACGGTTCCTTCCTCAATGGCCAGAAGATCTCGGGTCTGCATCGCGTGCAGCCGACCGATGAAGTTCGCGTTGGCCGCTGCATCCTCCGCATCGTCGCGCGCATCTGAGCTTGGTTTATTTTTAGGTTTGGCCTTTAGTTACGAGCCGACTTGGGGTTGCGGGGACGTTCTTCACTTTCTCTATCTTTGGCGGCCTTGGCCGCACGCAGGGGCGCAACCAGATTGCAGAGATGAGCCTTGAAGCTATAAGGCGGAGTCTGACTCTTCGCGCTCTCCGGGCACTCGACTATCTTGAGGAAGGCCGGTCCACCAAAAATCTGCTCCAAGCGCGGACTCTCAGCACGAATCAGTGAATAAGGTCCGATTCTAACGTCTGAACTCATATCAAACTGCAGATAATCGGCACTCTGCAGGCGCGCTTCTGCTTTTATAGAAGCAAACGACAGCTGGTGCTCGTGCGGCGGAAAGAAGGCTTTGCGCTCGACAGTAGCCGGACGCCTCTGGGCCAGTCCCGCGAGATAATCGCGCTCAATGAGGTCAGTTAAATTCATCGGCACGTGCTTTAAAAGGCGAATGCGTTTGCCCGCATTATTCTTCTGACCAATATCCTCATCCTTGTTACCGATACTCACAATGGTCGCATGCTCAGGTAGGAAGCGCAGCAGCTCATGAAAGTTCCGCCGGCCTTCGCCCGTCATCAGACGATCTTCGATGAAGACGAGGTCAGGGCTGAAATACTTCGGCTCGTAGACCAAACTTGAACGCTGCAAGGCTGTGTGAATTTCGTAACGGCGACGGTCTATATACTTGAGAAGAGTGGTCCTTAGGGCTGGCGACTGAATGGCTAGAAAAATCTTCGGTCGAAGGCCTAGATCGATGTTGCTGAGCTTTTCGAGAGTTTCGAGGATTTTTTCCGGCTCAGCTCTTTCCATCGTATGGGCATACCAGTTGCCAATGAGCGCCTCGGAAAAACGATAGGTAAGATTGGTTTGCTGCTTCTGCTGCACCTGAACTTCGATAGCCGGGAGACCGAGAGTCTGCGGAAAAGTTCCCTGCAATTGGATGTTGTCACCGACCGATGGGCAAGCCCGCGTTTCGAGCCAGAGCTGCTGCGCTCCTACCCAAACCAGGCGAGCTGGGACGCTGATGCTGATCCTCTCATCGATCCGATCCAGACCCTCATGCAGGGCCAAGATCGATTCGACTCCGGAAGTGGCAAATTCGAAGCGCTGGAGCCATTCCGAGTCGTCGAGGTCGAAGGGGATTATGTCGCGAAAGCCCTCGTTGATTGCAGTATCCATCAAGCTGTAATCATTGCGACTATTGGTCAGAAGCAGGCGCGCTGCGTTGATGTCAGGAATATTGGCGAAGGTATGAATGAAGCGAACGCCGGCATCGCTAGGCCACTCGTCACCGAGGATGACTATCTGTGCACGCTTGATGCAGATTTCTTTGATGAGAGTGTCAATGTTTTCAAAAAATAAAACCTGATAGCCGATTTCATCGAGTATGCTGGCACGTCGCTGATGCTGTTCTTCGACGGATGGGCTCAGCCAATAGACGCTGGACCTCTTCATCGGATTCTCCCTATTGTGCTTCAATGCACCTATCGGCCTCTGATTAGCATACTTAAACCCTCAAGTCATAGAAGCGATCTCGAAATCAAAAAACTCTCTTTTGTTCGACTAGAAAAACGCCCGGCTTAGTGGGTGTAAACACTGGCTCTACCCGTCACAAACTCAGCTTATGCTAATGCCCTCTGCCCGCTTTGGCAAGTGCCCAAGTCGTGCCGTCCATCGCGCCTTCAAGGTTCCGAAGGCTCGTGAGTTTGCGAGAGGTCTTTGAGAAAAGGCAAAGTGCGAATATCAACCGGCTCGTCGTCCATTTCTTCGACGTAGAGAACGTTATGGTAGGGGATATGCAGGGCTTGGGTGTGTCTGAAACGCTTGCTGGCGGCGTCCTCCTCCGGAAGGATAATCATTTTGGTGTTATCGCGAAAAATGAAATCGCGAAGACACACCAGTCCAGGCAGATTGCTGGCTTCTACGTTTCGAACCAGCACTTCCATCGGCTGACCCTGGGTTTTTTCGATAAATCGAACGCGATAGATCCTGGGCATTTTGTTAGTCAATGTGCGGCTCTCCTCTTGCGACTCCTGGGAATCTACTTTTCGCCAGACAAGTGTCAAGGCTCGATACTTCAAGGAAGGGTACGTGATATTTGCGTGGTCCCCTAGGCGGAGCTTTTAGCTTGTAATGCACCCGACCTATGCTAGAACTTAGGCAGTTAGAAAAGTGGGCTTATCTAATCAAAGTCGAAGCGTAAGCTCGCTGACCTGGCTGTCAATTCTTCTTTCTTTCTCTATTTCTTTTTAGGTGTTTTCATGAAGCCTTTCAGCCCCCATTGGGCCGATCAGACAGCTGCCCGTGTTGTCAGTACTTTAGGAGACAAAGAGGAGTATACCGTCGCCAGCGGCATTACTCCTAGCGGCACGGTGCACATAGGTAATTTTCGGGAAGTGATTACGGTTGAATTTCTAGCCTTGGCTCTGCGCTCGCTTGGCAAGAAGGTGCGTTTTATATACAGCTGGGATGACTTCGACACACTCCGGAAGGTGCCTAAAAATCTACCTAAACAGGAAATGCTCAAAGAATACCTTAGACAGCCGATCAGTCGCGTTCCCGATCCCTACGATCAAGACGCGAGCTATGCGGCTCACAATATCCGCGTTTTCGAAGAAGAAATTCAAGCTGTCGGCATCCAGCCAGAATTTTTGTATCAAAGCACCCGCTATAGCAAAAGCGTCTATGCCGAGCAGATCAAGACTGCGCTAGAGCATAAAGACGCCATTAAAAAAATCCTCGATGGCTTCCGTAGCGAGCCGCTCGAGGATAATTGGCTGCCGACAACCATCTATTGTAGCGCATGTCAGCGTGACCAAATGGAGTATGAGCGCTATCCCGGCGGCTATGACTACGCATATAAATGTGCGTCATGCAAGCACGAGGAACTTGTAGATATTCGCAAGACCGGCAATCTGAAGCTCAATTGGCGTACAGACTGGCCTATGCGCTGGGCTTTTGAAGGAGTCGACTTCGAGCCAGGTGGCAAGGATCACTCGAGCGACGGTGGCTCCTACGATACTGGCAAACTCATCGTGAAAGCTGTCTGGGAGCGGGAAGCACCGGTTTACCTGCAGTACGATTTTGTTTCCATCAAAGGTAAAGCAGGCAAGATGTCCTCGTCGTCAGGCGAGCTTATCACCCTGAGCGAAGCGCTGGAGATTTACGAGCCGCAGATGGTTCGTTGGATATTCGCGAATCAACGGCCCAACACTGATTTTTCTATCTCTTTC
>JBGSTX010000320.1:0-1663 GCA_041736305.1 Oligoflexus sp.
ATAGTGGGAACGTTAAGTTTAACGTCGCCCGTCACGCGGCCACTGCCGTCTTGGGTGCCATCGACAGGATCGATCGCGACGAGAGCCGAAGGATCGAGCAGATTATCGCGGACCATGGTCCAGGCTACTTTGCTGCCGCGCGAGTGAGCGATGAGCGCCAGTTTTGTGAAATCGACTTTTTGCTGCACGAGGTCTTCGAGATTACCTTCAAACCAGCGGACAGCCTTGCTCAACTTGTTGGCTTCGACGGTCGTAGTGGGTTTGCCGAAAGGGAGACCGCCTGGCGCGTAGGCTTGGGGCGCGATCACAACAAAGCCTTCTTGAGCGATTTGGGTGAGAATTTCCCGATAGAAAGTTTGGTTGAGAAGAAAACCATGGCTCATAACGACGACAGGCAGAGCTTCATCCTGAGATTGATCGGGAGCGATGACAAGAGTGTCTAATTCCAAGCCCTGACCGGCTTTGACTAGTTTTTCTTTGACGGTGAGAGGGAAGGTAGCCGACCAGCCGAGGGTGGGAGCAGCAGCCATAATAAGGGTTACCAGGCTTTTAGCTCCGAAGAGAGACTTCAGCCGATCAAAATTACTTTTCATATAAATACTCCAATAGTTGGCTCAGCAAGAGTGAGCGGGTTTGCAGTCATGGAAATTTAATTTGCTGTGACTGATTACGTTCCAGTTTGATTACGGGAAAGCGGCTCTGAATACAGTTTATATTTGCTGAAGCAGTCTTTAAGCTATGGCGGAAATTTCCAGGTCAAATCTGGAGAAGCTAGGGAAACTCAGGCGGGGAAAGAGATAGAGGCCCCTGCGGAGGGCCTCCGAGAAGCTACTTAAAACGCTATATCAGTTGAAACAAGCAAGAGATTGGGATTGATTTCGAATTTCGAGGTGAAATTTCCTCGACTCTGCGCATCAGGATAGTCTGAATCAGAAAGATCGACTTTAGCCTCTGCAACAAAGATCTTCTGATAGGCAGCGTTGACCTTCACCATTTCATTGATCTGGTATCCAGCACCGATAGAAATCCCCGTACGGTCTGCATCAGGCGTACGCGGCGTACGAGTTTCATCGGTGGTAACTCCCTGGTCGTGGTACAAGCCTGCTCGTAAGACCAAGGCTGGATTGAACTGGTAGTCAGCTCCGACTGCCGCAAAAACAGAATTCTTCCAGTCGAGCTTGGTCGTAGACGAGTTGTCGTTGTAGCGAATTTTGAACTCTTGCATTGAACTCCAGCTGGTGTAAGAAATATTCCCATAGACGGTATAAGCGTCGAGTGCATAGGCAAGGCCTAGCTGAGTTACCGACGGCAAGTTTATGTCGAGTTTAGCTTCGCTGCTGTCTTGAAAGCGCGGGTCAGCGCGAAAAGCGTTCAGAGTAGCCTCTGGAGCGCCTGGTTCAGCGCTGAATTTCAAGTCGCCCTCAGTCTCATGCTTGATTTCACTGCGGTAACTAAAACCTACCCGGAGTCCGGGCATTGGCTTCGATAATAGACCAAGCTGGAATCCGAACGCGGTATTGCTCGCTTCATACTCTGAAAGAGCGTCAAGTCTGCCAATTCCAGCGGCTGTGGAAGGAGAGGGGTTTCTGCCGTAGGCGATAAGGCCTAGATCGTTCGCGGAAGAGATTTTGCCTTTGGCACTTTGTGCGAGTATGCCGGCGGC
>JBGSTX010000346.1:0-25253 GCA_041736305.1 Oligoflexus sp.
TGCTTAAGTCCTAAATTCCAAATTGTCGGCTGAAACACAAACCCTAAACCGATGACACTGATCTCCAGGTCAGGAGTCATCCCCGCTCGAAAATGTGAGGCGGCATTTATCTGATAAGTGTTCTCTGGCATGAGCCTTGCGTTGAAAAAGTGTCCGGTATGGAGAGAACGGGGTGTAGGTGTGGCAACTTTGGTCTGGGTGGAAGCTGACTTTTCTGCAGGGATAGGAGGACCTGCAGCCATGAGTTGAGCTTCCCATAGCACCAAGAGAAAGGCTTGGAAGTAAATGAAATGACGCGAGCAGGTCGAGACCCTTTGCATGGAGTACAGCCTCAATGTCGTGTGTGCTTTAATTCATTGTAAAGCTTGCTAAGCGCAGTATCTAGAGTTAGTGGAAGCATATATGGAGAATCTTCCTTACCACTTTTTATGGTTGACGAGATCAATAAGGCTCGGTACTTATATTATTCTTACGCTAGCGTAAGAATTTGTTCATGGTCGAACATACAGTCGAGTCGCTACGAAAGAGATCAAAAATTATGAAAGCCGAAACCGTCAAGGTACCCATCGCTGCTTTTAGTCGGAAATATAATCTGTCCCCGCGGGAACAGGATGTTCTGCAATTGATGATCGAACGCGTTGTCAATGCAGAAGATATTTCCAAGAAACTAGGAATTAGCCAAAATACCGTAAGAATTCACGTAAAGAACATCAACAGTAAGGTCGGTGCTAGGAGCAAGACCGAAATTTTGAGTGCGTTTATCGACTTTTTGGAGAAGCATTACGAAAAGATTTTGCATGGCAATCAAAGTCCCGCTTCTTCTCCTACTACCCCTGTTCTTGCCAACGCACTTCCTCACTCCTGAGTAGCTGATTTTCCCGATGCTCGTGCTCTAGCTCTTGTTTAGTTTTAAAAAAAGGTCCGGTCGCTTGTGAGCGATCGGACCAGGACGACTGATTTAGGAAGGTTTCTCTAATTTTTAATTGAGCACGCAGAAATTTGGGTGAGCTGTTTAAGAACAGGTGAGAATTTGAGGGCTTTGGCAGGTGTCGGCCGATATATCATTCTCGCCTCAGAAAGAGGCGTATGATCCAAGATCGAAGCTAGTCTAGAAGAGAGGGCTTTAAGGGGAACTTTTGGACTGCTTATGTTCTGCATTTTCAGGTTCCTCCTTTATGGTTTTCGGGTTTGGACTCATCCTTCGACCCGAGCCTCACTTCTTAATTAAGAAGAGCGGCTTCGAAACTCATAAACTTCACTTTTTTATTATTTACTCAAGAGCCCGGGAGGTTACGGAGCAGTAATTTTCGATACTGCCACGCGCTAGTCGGTAGTTTTTGGAAATGGGGAGTTTTCCGCAGCCGCCGCGGGAATCTTCCTGAACCCAAGAAGTGACCGGGCGACGAGCGGAAAATAAGGCCGAAGAGGAATAGTCTAAGTATTCATTTATTTGAGGATAGGCTAAGGCCTCGCAATCATAGATATTTTGCTGACGTTTACCAAAGACCTTAAGGTGGAGAGTCGTCTCTCCGATAAAAAGGGCATGAGACAGAAGACAAAGGAGTTTCCATTGAATATCTTCAAAAGGCCGCGACTTTGGACTTCACTAGCCGTGATCAGCACGCTTCTAAGCGGGTGTAGTGCGGGCCAAAAAGGTCCCGAAGTCCCTGAGCCAATTACAGAGTCTCTGGACGCTAAAGGTGAAGACATACCAACTAACGAAAATGCCCTCCCCTTGGCCTTTCAACAGAGCATTGCGGCCTGCGAAGGGGAACGTCGCTATTTCGATATCTCCACGGGTACTTGCACCAGCACGCAGCTAGCCACTTTCCCCTGCGAATTAGACAAACTCTTAGACCCGAGCAGCTTCCTCAATGAGGTTCTGCGCGACAAACTGAAGAAGTATATGACGGAGAATCTCGTCGGCTACACGCTCTTATCCTGCACCGAAACAGTGGAAACTTACGAGCTGCACTTCTATCAGGTAAATGCTGGCAAAGTTCGCACCTACAACGTCAAACTGCTCAAGCCCGGGTGAATCACGCCGATTTCTTGATGACTTTCGGAAAATCGCTCGTCAGCTCCAAATCCTTGGTATCCCCCGGCAAATAAATCAAAAACAACCCCTGCTCGCCAGGTTTCAGATTCTGGGCGAGCACGTATTCCTCGAGGGCGGACTTTGGAATAGCATCGATCGCCTTTGCTGTATCCACGGCGATTTCCTTGGCCCCATCCTTAAGAGCTAGCGGCTGCGAACTTTCGACCGACTGCTTGACCCGCTCCTCGAGCCGAAGAGCTTTTTGGGCCACACTTACGCTTGCATGCTTCGAAGCGTGATGAAGTGGGGTCAGTGCTTCTTTCAAGCGACCTTGGCGCGCGAGGGCTAAACCCAGATTGTAGAAAACTGTCCCCCTGAGCTCTTCATGATGCTCACCCAGAGCGTTCAAGGCTTTTTGGTAGGAAGCAATGCTTTCCTGGAACTTCCCTGTATTTGCATAGGCGACACCGAGATTGTTCATATGGGCAACAACACTTTTCGCCACATCTTCATCGACCATGTAGCGCTTGGCTTCCTCAGGTTTACCTAATGCCGCTGCATGGCGCGCGAAGGTTGAGTTCACGAGAGGATCGTCGCCAACTAAATTTTTAGCCGCGTTGATATACCCCATGGTTTCTTCCCCCTTGCCGAGAGCTGCACTGATATCAGCGAGACTGCAGAGACGCTCGACGTTGCCAGGGACCATTTGATTAGCTTGATCGAAACACTTCTGAGCATCACTGAACTGGCCCAGTTTCAAGAGGACTTTTCCTAAAAGACCGATCTCTCGATGCGTCGGCAGCTTGATCTTGGAGGCTTCGATAATCAGGGTCCTAGCTTCGAGATACTGGCCAGCGTGATAAGCATAGGTCGCTTTCAAGGTGACTTTGCGCTGTCTTTCCACTTTCGGCATCGAATCGAACTGAGCCATCAGCTGCTGGGCGAAATCCATGTCGCCGCTCTGCAGGGCCTGAAGGATTTTCTGCTCGATATCATCACCTTCCACCGGATAGCGCCAGCGGGAGAAGAATTCTGACACTTCTTCCTTAAAGGCTTTTTTAGAGAGAGGCTTACTGAGCATATAAACCCCGCCAATCTCCTGGATCAGCTTGTGATCGTCGACTTCAACTTTCGCCGAGTAAATGATCACAGGTTTGCCACGTAGACTGCCGTGTTTTGCATGCTGGATAAAGCCGCCACCATCCATGCCCTGGAGCTTCCATTCTGTCACCAGCAGATCGACGTTGCTTTCCGTTTTAAAGTAGTTCGACGCTTCTTCGGGCTTATCGAAGGTTTTGACATCTTTTACGCCCATTTCCTTGAGACATTCGGCGACGAAATTCTGCTGCGAGCTATCGGAATCGACGACGACAGCGATTGCAGCATTGATGCGGGCCTTATACTCCGCCATGTTATCTATACCGAGATACTTTTTGCTGAGTTCGCCCACTTGCCCTGCTGTATCTGGGCTGTTAGCCAATAGCTGCTTCATGCCAAGCATAGCTTCGAGATTATTACCTCCTTTAAGCTGTGCTCGGATAACGCGAAGCTTTTGCTCAGGCGAAGAATCCGCCCATTTGTAGAGACCGAGTTCGAGACGTTCTATTTCATCAATTGAATTCTTTGCTGTTAGGTGGTCGCGCAGGTCGGTGGCTATAGCCTGGGGCAAAGACTGATTTGATTTGAGACGGCTGAGATAGCGATCGAGTTCGGCTTTGAAGGAGTTATACGTTATCGGTCGCAGGTGCGAGCAGCACATACCGAGGCCAAAAAGCGAAGGCATGAAGTCGGCTTCATCACCATTGAGCAGTACCGAGGTTTTGACCCCTCGGTAAGCTTCGAATTCCAAGGGCAGCCGCAGAAAGTGCATACCGCTCAATTTTTGGCCATGAAAGAGCGATGTGAAGATCCATTCGATTTTGTTGCTACCCAAGGTATTGAGCCCATCGAGCACCGAATCAGCCTGAAATATGTTCTTGTATCCGAGTTCCGAGAGCACTCTTTTTACTGTGCTAACAACGGCACTTACGGGATCTACCACGAGGATTCCAAGGTTTTTATCTAGCTGTCTCAAAGTCCAGTCCTCCGCTCAACTCTAGACGAGTCGGCCGCTTTTGCTAATAGTCCCCCTATTTTAAATCAGGAAATGCCTCGGTAGAACGACGATCTAAAAAATACTCTTTCGAAAGGCGAGCAAAATTATTTTTGAACAAAACTTTAGTACCATCGAATATACTTTTATTTCCAAATAGTTAGAGCTGTTTATAGAGAACGTTCCAAGATAGTTCTGAACGAGGTTTCTCAAGCGAGCTCAGGCATCCGAAAAAACCTGCAGTACCCTGAGGTGGCATCTGCACCTCCAAGCACAACACATAGAGGTTATAGTTATGTTGCGTTTCACCAAAAGCTTAACGGCCCTTGCAGTTGGTCTCCAACTGCTGGGCTGTGGTGAAGAGACCAACTTCACCAACGTGGACCGTTCGGTAGCATTGCCTACCAACAGTCAGGATTTGATAGCGGCTCCTCAGTATCTTTTGAACTTCAAAGCCGGTTCTCTCGAAACAGCTGACATCACGATCGATACCGGGTTCAACCTGATTCAACAGAGCTTTGCGCTGCGTCAAGAGCCTAAGACTGAAGACATCCATCAGCAGAACGATCGCGTGATCCACGAGGACATCTTTATGCAAGGGCATAAAGGAATATCCAGCGAACAGACCTTCTCGATAGCTGAAGCCGGTATTTTCGATTTACTCATCGTTATCGATGATTCGAGTTCAATGGTGCCGTATCAAAAGCGCATAGGAGCGCGCCTCCCAAGCCTCTTGAAGCACATCACCAACACCAACTGGAGAATCGCCGTCGTCACGACGAGCAGTCCCTGTCTCAATAAGACCACCGATGGGCGAACCTATCTAACTCGCGCTGATTTTGACAAAGATCCGACTGCCGCTGCCGCAGATTTCATGGCGATGATCAACGTCGGCGAGTTTGGTCTGACAGTAGAAAGAGGTATTTTACGAGCTACTCAGGCCATGACGGCCAGCGGTTGCGCCAGTGAAAGCAACGTTTGGCTGCGTCCCGATTCCCAGCGCTCCGTCTTGCTCGTTACCGATGAGAAAAACTGCGGTAGCGCCAGCAACGAAGACTGCATCGGCGACCCGGATCACAGTGCCAACTACTTCTTCGATCGCGTCGGCACCAATGTGACCTTCAATGCTTTCCTTCTGCTGCAAGATCCGCCTGCTGCCAACGCCAGCGATCCGAACGATCCTAACCATGACTGTGAGAACTCAGGAAGCTACTCGAACTTCTATCCTACGGCCTACATCACTATGGTTCAAGGAACCAACGGGCTTTACGCCGATGTCTGTCGCTCCGACTACGACACGATTCTCGAACAGATTTCGCTCAATGTGAGCAAAAAGATCAACCTACAGTACGAGCTGGCTTTCCCTGCCGAGGCAGAGTTCACTAGCATAAAAATTGACGGCAAACCCGTCAGCCGATTCACAGCCTCTGGGAAAACCGTTTCCATCCTCGACCCCGTCAGCTCTAGCAATTCGGTCATTACGATTAAGTACAAGCACTCGCCGGTTCCCATGAAGAAAGCTTTCGGTCCGAAGAGCCCAGTAGACTCTAAGACCTTTGAAGTCTTAGTTGATGGTAAAGCTTTGAACAAGGCCGACTATCAGTACAACCCGGCTAACGGTGAGCTAGAGCTCAAAAACTTGCCGCCCGAGCGGGCCGAAATTAAGATGCGCTATCGTCATGATTCGCCGCTCCTTACGTCCTTCGCATACGGGAAAGATGTCGTACCCGGTAGCCTAGAAGTTCTCGTGAATGGAGGGGCGGTCCAGAACTACCGCATCGACGAAAGCCAAAAACGCGTGATCTTCACTGAAGCTCCACAAGATGGCCTTCCCGTTCGTTTACGCTACGAACGTCCCGGTGACCGCACGACCCGCTATGAAGTGCAGGGTGCCTTTCCTGAGCAGATCGAGAACTTCAAGCTGCTCGACGCCGCCAGTGATGAGATTATCGAGGCTCGGATCGAAGCTGGACAGCTGGTACTTCCAGAAGCAATGGTGAGTGAGGGCCGCAAAGTCAAAGCACTCTACAACCTCAACTACGAATTTAAAGATCGCGTCTTTAGCGCGAAAATTGGCCAGACCCCCTATCCTGGCACCGTTAAGGTCGAAGCCAACGGTCAGGCCGAGCTCTGTACCAAGGACCTCGCGGTGAAAGCCGAAGAAATCAGTTTTTCTTGTCTCGATGAAGACTTTGAAAAAGTAAACCTCAGCTATCAGTATGCAAAGGACTACCGCAACTCATTTGACCTCGATCTCAGCTACTCAGGGCCCCGCTCTATAGCTGTTTATGTCAATGGTGTTGAAACGCAGGACTACCATCTGATCGACGATCAGGTCGTGATTCTCAAGAAATTTTTGCCACCGGGTTCAGACGTAAAAATTCTCGTGAAACCTCTTTAGAGTTTAGCCTATCTTTTTGTTGTGCTTTTACTAGCCTGCCCCTGCAAGGGGGTGGGCTTTCCCTTTGGCACTGGGAAAAAAAGGATGGCTGAATTGCGCTGAGTTTTGCTATCTAGAGATTTCCTGCAGAAGGCTTATTCGCTCTTTTTCGACGTACTAGAGGCAAGGATCTATATGCGCGTTCCTTTCATCGATCTCAAGCGTAGTGTCGATCGCATTCGGGAAGATGTACTCCAGGACTGGACTTCATGCTTAGACAACTGCGAGTTTGTCGGCGGACCCGGCGTGCAAAAGCTCGAAAAGCTGCTCGTTCAGGAGCTGGGCTGTCGGCACGTCGTCACCTGCGCCAACGGTACAGACGCTTTGGTCGTCGGACTTCAGGCGCTCGGTATCAAAGCCGGCATGAAAGTAGCGGTTCCCAATATGACTTTCTGGGCGCCCTTTGAAGCCATCGTCCAGGTGGGAGCGACTCCGGTGCTGGTCGACATTGATCCAGACGACTTGCAGATGAGCTTTACCGAGTTCGCGGCGGGACACCGCAAGTATCGATTTGATGCGGCCATCCTCGTGCATCTCTTCGGCTGGACTTCGGCCGTGCTCGCTGATTTCCGTAAGTATTGCAAGACAGAATCCATTGCCCTCCTCGAGGATGGCGCTCAGTCCTACGGTGTTAAAATCGAGGGTGAACCTGTCTACGCTAAGGCACAGATTTCGACCCTTTCCTTCTATCCTGCCAAGGTACTGGGGGCGGCTGGAGATGCCGGGGCGATTATGTGCCCGGACCCCAAAGTCGCCGAAATCGTGCGCGCGCTCTGCAACCATGGACGCGCGGGCCACTACACCTATGACTACGTCGGCTGGAACTCGCGGATGAGCGGTGTGCAAGCCCACTTCCTACTCCGCATGCTCGGCCAGGTCGATGATCTCATCAGCTCGCGGCTGGCCGCTGAAGCTTTCTACTACGAGTATTTTCGCCAGCAGGAAAAACACTGTCGCGTCTTCCGCGCTCCGAAGGGTGTGCAGGGCAACGGCTATCTGATCGTCATCGAAAGTCTCAAAATGAGCGGTGACGAGCTGGCCGCCAAGCTACGCGATCTCAAGATCGGCTGCGCCCGTACCTATCCTCAGACGCTCTGCGAGCAGGGCCCGGCACAGGGGGCTCTCCGTACCTCTGATCTTCGGCACAGTCAAAGATTCAGTCGAATGGTGATTAATCTGCCCCTCTTCGGGGGTATTACGCTTGACGAATGCCAAGTGGCAGCGGACAGTTTGCTCCAGGCTTTTCAAGGTGATGTCTAGTATAATTTGCTGAATGGAGGGAATGGACATGAGTGAAAAAAGTTTCCGATGCGAAGTGCATGCCACACAAGAGCAGCTCTGGAAGTCGCTCATGGACGAGCTCGAGCATCCTGAACGCTTCAATAAGGGCATTCTGAGTTCGCGGATTCTCGAGCGCTTCAACAATGGAGTCCTGCGGGTAGTCTCGGTTCCCGACGCTGACGTCCGAGAGCGCATCACCTATGATGACGAGAGCGGAACTATCAGCAGTCAACTGGTGGGACACCCGGTCCTGGTGGGAGTCATTGAAAAGAAGATGAGCCCCACGGCCGGCCGGCCTGGGGTCTTCGTTCTTGAAAGTCATATCGAATGGGAAAGCATCAGCGACAAAGTCGATCAAATGATCCGAAGAAACGTCGAACGCTTCGTTACACAGAGTCTTGAAGCCGTAAAATCAGCAGCTGAAGAAGCCCCAAAGCGCAAGGCGCGTTGAAGAGCAAAGAGCAAAACCCCCGATCATTCCGGGGGCCTTAGCCGAAACGTTCAACGAACTCCGCGATCCTTGGCCTTCTGCTCGAGCAGGTCCCCGACCCATGACGCTAGAGATTGGCCACCTTGCCTTGTTTGATAGAAGCGATTATCGCTGATAAAAGTATGCGTTTCACCGGGGACGATAAAGCTCTTGATGCTGCCCTGCAGGACATTAGCTTTGAGGCTTCGCACGCCTCTAGAATAGGTGCTAGCGGGCATGAATGGAAGAAAAGGTCGGCATTCGTTCAGCGAGAAACCAAAGAAGATGCGCAGGACTGAATCACTCGTGCTCAGCACAGCACCTTGCTGCCTATCCCCGAATTTTTCCTGAATGTAGCCGATCATTCCGCTCAGACCTCCTCCATCCGCATTGCGGCAGTTCGTGCAGTCGCGGGGCAAGACATCATCGATGCCCCACATCCCTCTGATCATACTTTGCAGACAGGGCCTCAGATAGGCATCTTCGAGCAGCAAACCTGAATCGTCGAGCAGGGTGATAGCAGAATTGGGCCAGCGGGATTGGACCGTCGGCAGGTTGAAGGCCGCTCCAAAGCCTCCGGCGCTTATACCCGACACTACGATCGTCTCAGGATCAGGAAGCTGCTCTCCTAGCTGATTCAAGAAAAGTTTGAGATTGTCGTGACCAACGAACTGCTGCAACCCACGCACCCCGGGCACTCGCACGTTATTCCTTGAACCAACGAAGACATCGCCCGTGCAGTAGGGAACATACATCGTGTTCCAAGCATTCAGAGGATTGTCGTCGCGGGCTGCGAGAATGCCCGACTGGCCAGGAAACTGATTACCCATGTTCGGAGGACTCTGGCTACAGGTGAGGGCATTGAAACAGGCGCCGCCCCCTTCCATGAAGATGAGGAGCCTGTTCTCGAATGTTCGGCGTTTGAGATAGTAGCCCGCTTCGCTTCCATCGCGACAGCGTGCTCCGCTCACGGTGTGGTATTCCCAACTCTCTGCGGCATCGAACGAATTGACGGAAACACGATTAGAAGCTGCGGTCGAAAGCGAAGTCTGAGCGGAAGTAAGAGTAGACCAGGAAACTACGGACGTTAGTGAGATAGACAGGCAAGCAAAAAAAGGCAATAGCGTAGCACGCAAACCTAAAACCATGACCCCCTCCTTGGCATTGGTTCTCGCTGCAGTGCAACTATCGAACTACGTGGGGCGAAGACTCGATAGTGAGCTGCAGTGAGTAGACTGCTCTGTCATAGTAATCAAAAGGAGAGACGGCTGTCCACTTTGATACAGCCATTCAGAATAGGTAAATCTAGGCAAGCGCGAGATTTAAACTCGCACTTTATGTCTTAGCTCGGAAGTTTGTGGCAATCTGCACAGTGCCCGAAGAGATCGAGCGAGTGGTGGGTCAGGTGAAAACCGTAGCGTTTGGCAACTTGCTCCTGGAGACGCTCGATTTCATCGTTCTCGAACTCGATGACCTTATGACATCTCACACAGATGAGGTGATCGTGGTGGGAACCGGGTGCGAGAATTTCAAAAACCGATTTCCCATCAGCAAATTGCTTTTGGTCGACGAGGCCAGCTTCTTTCAGAAGATTGAGCGTCCTATAGACGGTCGCCAGTCCTGGGTTTTGCTCATTATTCTTAAGCTGACTGTAGAGATCCTCCGCGCTCACGTGAGTGTTCATCCGCAAAAATTCTTCGATGATGAAGTTTCTTTGCTTACTCTGCTTGAGCTGGGCTTTGGCCAAATACTGTTCAAGCTTGTCCCAGAACCAACGATTATCTTGCAGTCCTTTGCTAACCATCGGCACACCTCTTCTGGCAAGGGATAAGCGAGCAGGCAGCGAGCCATAACGGCCTATCTACTCCTTATGCTGAGGCATCTCTTTTACCAGCTGTCTCGGTCGAGTTCCCTAATAAAAGGAGGCTGCCTTTTTTCTTGAGCTCTCGCCGCCTACTTTTTAACCATAATATTGAGCTTTGGATCGAATTTCCCGTTGACACCGAGCCGCAAGCCACCCCGAGGGCCCGCAATTACCTCGAGCTTAGTGTCAGGATGTGCAGCTACCTGCAGAAGCGCGCTCACGGCCTTGCAGGAAGTGTCAGCTCTAACTTTAAAGGTGATAAGACCCTGCACGGTGGGAATGAAGAGGGTGTCAACGCTCGTACCCGCCGTGACTGAGTCATCGATCCACTCATCGCGATTTTCACGGCCCTTGATGAGCGTTTCGAGTTTGAGGACCCAACCCTCTTTAAATTTCTTCACGTTTTGAGTCGGCTCCGCCATCGCGCTTTCTCCTTCCGGAAATCATTCACCTGTTTAAGCCAGTATCTGTTACTCGCTACATTCTATCGCTTAGGATTCTCAAAATCCAAAAAAGCTAGTGCGAGGCGAGTTTTGAATCGTGGTAGAACTTAGTTTGGTGCGCACCGCACCCACTTTCTATAATACATTTCGATAGGGTCTAGCATATGCGTTCTTATACTCTCGAAGAGATTCAGGCGTCGTTTGCGCCTTATGATCGCGCCCTTTGGGTGAATCCTGAAGTGAAGTCTCTCGACTGGGAAGACCAAGATTTTCTCGCCTGGAAACATCCAGAAGGCGGATCCTACTTCGTCTGCGTCGATACCCGAGAAAAGCTTTACGGCATGGTTTTTAGCATGAATGCGGGGGCCGGAAATTTGCGGGGCCAGTGCGATCTCTGTCATGCGAGCAACAACGTCCAGGGCATAAAGCTAGCGATGGTAGAAACCGCGGACAATCCTCGACGCAAGCTCGGGCTACAGGTCTGTGCGGACCTCGCCTGCTCGGCCCGCATCCGCGGTCTCGAGCGCGGCGTCTTCATGTATGAAACCGTTTCGGTGGGCAAGCGAATCGAGCGTCTGCAGCTTCGTCTCGAACGCTTTGCGCGGAAAGTCCACGGAGTCAAGGCCGATACAGATCTGCTTTTGGACTAACTCGCAGGTCTGCAGGGCCTCGCCTCCAAAGGGTCCACAGCCCCTTGAAACCGCGGGAAAATGCTCAGCTATTTGCTGGCTGGCCAAGCGAAAAGGCCCAAAGAGAGGCTAGGGGCGCATCCTGGCCCAAGACAAGAAAAATGCATTTTAAGAAAAATTTGATTGAATCTCACTAATGGCATTGCTATAAAATGATCCTTGCCTCTATTTGGCTGTCTCTCGACATCGATCGAGAGTTCCCCATCCAAACAACATTGCATAGAATTCGGAGACTAATGAAACTGATCGTTTGTGGTTCCCTCAATTACTCGAATCGTCAGCTCTTGGCCAGCACACTGCGCGAATACACCAAGAAAAACAAGGTCTCAACCATCGTCATCGGGACCGAAGCTGGAGCCGAAACGATGGCCGCTGAATGGGCCATGGAAAACAAGGTTAAACTCTCGATAGTCCCTACTCAGCGCAAGCTCTCCGACAATCCGATGATTGAGCGCAATAAAGAACTGATAAAGCGCCATCCTGACGCCAAAGCAGTTCTACATTTCGCTGGCTGCCCCATTTCCGAAGATCTCTGCGTGCGCGCTCTCGACTCCCGCATCGTCGTCGATGATGTTATCGGTGCGCGCGATTAAGCCTAAGATTCTGGGAGCTTAAGTAAGCTCTCAGTCGAGGTTTACTTGCAAAAGCCCCTCTAATACTAGGGCTTGAGTTTTATGGGGGAGCAGATCGGCTCCTCTTTGAAAGTCAGCCGGTGACCGGCCTTGAGGACTTTTGCTCGCAGATAGTGGGCGTTTTCTTTTGTAATAAATACGCCCGTTCTTTTCTGTTCCACGACCTTCACACCATGCTCTTCAAGAGACTGGGCTTTCGCTGGGTTATTACTCAGGAGCCTTATCTTCCCTTTGCCTAAAGCTTTCAGCATTTCTGCAGCCACTGTAAAAGTGCGCGCCTCGGCAGGTTGACTCAACATCTCGTTAGCTACATAAGTGTCGTGACCCAGGTCCTGTAGCGCGTAGGCATCGATCTTGTTGTAAAGCCCAATACCCCGGCCTTCTTGCCTTAAATAAAGAATGATTCCGCCTATCTTGGAGAAGAGCTCCTTGGATTCCTGCAATTGAGGTCCACAATCGCAGCGCGTAGAGCCAAAAACATCCCCCGTCAGGCATTCTGAATGAATCCGCACAAAAGGAGCTTCTTGCTCCCGCCAATCACCAAAACACAGAGCGACGTGCTCTTTGCGGTCTGAGAGATCATGAAAGGTCATAAAGTCTGCGCTAACTCCCGAAGCTCCCAGAGAAATCTTCACCGACTGGCGCACTGTGGGGCTAGCTTTCAGACTGGAATGTGTGTGCATTTCGTAGCTCCCTCAGAAGGACGAACCTGTCGAGAAGGTAAAAAAGAAACGACCGCTGCGCATTTGCCAGAGAGGAGGGCGCTGCATTATGCAGCGTCTCCGGGGTACAGCAGGATGGTCATATCAAAACGGAGGTCAGGCCGTCGAGACCTCTCTTCTCTTGCCTAGGATTAGGCTACAGGGGCTTTTCTGTGGCGAGCGGCATACGACAGCATCATCTGCTCGGCGCGATCGATATCAGATTCTGTAATCTGCCATATTTGCTTATCTTTAAACGCGGCCAGTAGCGATTCGAAGAGCTCGAAAGGCAGAAAGGGAGTGACTTCTCCACTGGCGTACTCACGCTCTTTTTCGCCGTAAAGGCCGAGAAAAGTCTTGTCGCGGAACCAGGATTCGCGATTCATTTTCTGCACGGTCTTCACATGCTCTTCGCTAGGCTTGCGCTGCAGGAATTCGAAGAACATCCCGCTGGCCTTCATCCCTGGAAAATACCATTCACCGCTAAATACCTGGATCAAATCATCTTCATCATCTTTGAGAATAGGCGTGATGAATTGAACGCCACGCTCGGCCGCATGCTGATGAAAGGCCAAGAGATCGGGTGTACGGAGCGCGATGTGCTGCCAGTGAGCAGCCGCTTCGTGACCATTGAGCATCTCGCGAACGTGCGAAGCTTGATTCTTAGGTTCACTTGGCTGGACCACAGCGATGATGGTGTTGTTGAGTTCGGGATCCGGATCGGCCCCTTGTCCCAGACGCACAGCATAGGTCATAGATTGCTCGCCGCTCCCTGGCGTCCACTCTTTGCGTTTCTCATAGAGCAGATCATCAGGTCCTACGCCGAAAATAACATTAAAAACGAGGTAGGAGATCTTGTAGAGCTCCGGTTGCAGCAGCAGCGTCATATGGTCAACTTGGAAATTTTGAAAAGGCTGTTTTTGTCTCATGTCAATCTCTCGGTTAGTGAATAGACGCTGCCCTGCCCTAAGCTCTCTGCCTGGGGTATCGACGAGAGTAAGGAATAGTGAAGCTCTCCACTTAAAGTCAACCGGAATGATCCATCAGCCTTTGGACTTAGGCTAAAAGTCTTGCGGCTCAGTGACTCTGCCAGGCTTAACCTTCGGCGATAGCAGCGCCACGAGCTCTAGCTTTTGACGGCGCTAAATCAGATCCGGGTATCGTCTTGCGCAGAGACTTTTGCACCTCATACTGCCAGATTTCATTGCCTTGACCATTGATGAAGGCAAATCGCGCCAGATCTGCTTCGATACTCAATTCGGCAAAACCGATTTCATTAGTCCGAAAGAGGCAGGCCTGCGCACTGCGCGCTCTCTGCTTTCTGATTTCGGAACCGTGGCCCACCAAGGCAAAATGCATACCCTTCCAGGGCGCAAAAAATTCGGCATGATGCTCGTGCCCGGCGAGGACGAAATCCACCTGAAATTCCTCGAAGAGAGGGAGATAGCTGCTTTTCATTGCCTCGTGGTCTCCGCGAAGCCCCGTTGACCAGAGATGATAGTGAAAGCAGACGATAGTCCATTCGCTCTGGCCTGTTTCAAGTTCCTGCCGGGCAAACTCGAGAGCGCTCTCCTGCAGGGGAAAATCGCTCTCGGCTGCAGTAACGTTGAGGACGATGATCCGCAGCTTACCCTCGCGAATGACGTAATGTTCCGCGGGTAGCACCCAGCCGCCTCGACCTTGGCCCAAGGCATCGACCCGCTTGCTATAGGCGAGCTGATCGATGATCCGCTCTTCATCCATATCGTGATTGCCAAGCGTTTGATAGAAGCGGACCCCGTCAGCGATCAAGGGGGCAAAAGGCCTTTCGAAAATCCGCTCCATAATTCCTGGACAGCTGCTGTCATACTGGTTATCGCCGGTGGAAAGAGCGAAGCGGAAAGGCCTGATCTGATGCCGTCGGGCCATCGCTTGGCCGAGTTGGAATTGCTCCTTGTTCCCGCGACCAGCATCCCCATAGATGGCGAAGTGAATGCTTTTGCTTTTAGTATCAGCCTGCATCGAGAATTCTCCCAGGCACAGCCGCAAGCCGGCCTCTAGCTATGGGAAGCAAATTTCCCTTGGGGAACAGCTTCCATAGTCTCAGTTGATAAGTATGATTGGGAATTCTAACACAGGTGCTCGGCGTCTAGCGGACTAAGAAAACTTTTTCGCATAGGCATCGGTCGCTTCTATGAGCGCCGAACGGGTGCCTGGCTCGGAAGCAGCATGACCCGCGTCTGGGATCCAAATTAATTGCGAACCAGGCCAGGATTTATGCAGATTCCAAGCCGAGATGGGTGGGCATACCACATCGTAGCGTCCTTGGATGATCGTGCTAGGCAGGTGCCTTATTTTGTCCATATTCGCCAGAAGATGATCGTCGCGCTGGAAGAATCCCCGATGAATGAAGTAGTGGCATTCGATACGTGCGAATGCATCGGCGAAATTTTCTTCGCCAAATGACTCCGCAGCCCTTGGATCGAGGACGAGGCGACTCGTCGAACCTTCCCAGATGCTCCAGGCTTTAGCGGCTTCGGAGCGGATTTTAGGATCTTCGCTGGTCAATCGGCGATAGAAGGCCTTGACGAGATCGTGCCTCTCTTCGGGAGCAATGGGCTCGACGTACTTCTCATAGAGGTCTGGAAATATTTCACTGCAGCCTCGCTGATAGAACCACTGAATTTCAGCGTCGCGCAGCATGAAAATTCCACGCAAGACAAATCCGAGGCAGTTCTGGGGATAGCTCTGCCCATAGGCGAGCGCTAGAGTACTGCCCCAGCTACCGCCAAATACCAGCCATTTTTCGACTCCGAAGTGTCGGCGGAGCTTTTCAATATCTTCGACGAGGTCCCAGGTTGTATTTTCTCGCAGCTCGGAGCGGGGCGTACTTCGTGCGCAGCCTCGCTGTTCGAAAAGGATGATGCGATAGCGTTGAGGATCAAAAAACTGTCTATGAAAAGCTTCAAGTCCTCCTCCAGGTCCACCGTGAAGGAAGATCACCGGTATCCCGTCAGCTCGTCCACATTCCTCATAGTAGAGCGTATGCAGATCGGAAACTTTCAAATATCCGCTGCTGCGGGGTTCGATGGCTGGGTAAAAATCGCGCATGTTTCCTGCTCCTTTTCTCAAACTTGGGACAGATATAGCAGCCTGCTTTGCAAAAGTCCCTGCTAGAGGCGAGAACTCCAGGCACTAGCTCACCCTGCCGCGATGTAAAACTTTCAGGCAGGGGGGGTTCTTTCGTACGGTAGGAATTCACTAACAACCGACTAAAACTCAGTTTTTTTGGCGGCGAGGTACTTGCAGACAAAGGGCTTGGTCCCGATTAGGGCCCGTGCGAGGATTTCATGCTGCGAGCGTTTTTCATCACCTTTAGCTTCATTGTGGGACTTTTCTCCTCACAGTCCCTGCTTGCGGAAGGTGCTGGCGCGGGTATCACTGTCACTCCTGAAACCGATCTTGGACGCATAGTCGTTAGGATTACGAGTACTGATCCCAACACGGCCTGGATCGCGAGTGCCCATGAAGATCATATTCGCGATTTACTCAGCCAATCTCCCCGTCTCCGCACCATTGCAGACGAGAGTCTGCGCCTGGATGAGTGCGAAGATTTCGCGTGTGAACGCCAGCGGTTGAACGCAGCAGGAGTCGACCTTTTCTTAGAAGGTGAGCTCGACGGCAAGCAGCTAGACCTGCTAGTTATCGTTCCTGAGACAGAAATCGAACTCAGCCAGCAGACCATCAGTCTCAAGCCCGGTACTACACCTGAAAGCGTGAAGAGCTCTATTCTCCACGCTCTTAAGCCTTTCACCGAATCCGGCGGCATACTCGATCAGAGGAGCGCTCTGCGCCGCGCGCAGAAAGCTGAAACAGAAAAAGTAGCACCGACCGAGGCCAAGCAGGGCCTGGCTCTTGGCTTGGCTGCGGTGACCTTTACCGTACTGGCCTTGATCGCGCTCGCACTCGTCGTCTTTCCACGTGGCCGACGCCCCTTGCTGGGCCTCTGTCTGCTCTGGTTGATCTTTGCCCTCGGGCCTTTATGGTTTATCTCCGAAGACCTCGCCCTTATTAAACCGGTCGCGATATTTGCTGTTCCGCAGCCCTGGCTGCTCGCGGTTCTCGGCGGCCTCGGCAGCGGTGGAGCTCTTTGGGCCATCGGCATTTGCATACTCCCGCAGCTGCGCGGCCTAGAATTCATGAAACAAGATCGGATGCCCTTTCTCATTAACGCTCTGACGATGGTTATCGCTTACCGCACACTAGCTCTCCTCAGCTGGGGTGCTGTAGCTGCCGGGATCATCATCGCTACGCAGTTCACCTATGATCTCGATGCCGTTCACACTGTAGCTGTAGGGCTACTCACGATCGGTGGTCTCACGACTTTAGGCGCGCTCATCTTTGAAGTTCTCGCGCAGCGGCTCGATCGACGCTTAGTTTTCGGTGAGCCCTCTGCTGACAACTCTTGGCACATACGGGTCATGGAAGGCTTGCACGAACATCCCCGGCTCGTCGGCCTGCGTGATCTGCTGGATCGCACTCTCATTCTGCCGACCAACGGCGAGCATACCCTAGCCTACGGTGGTGGTTTTCTCAGCTCGCCGCGCATCTTAATTCCTCGCCGTGCCCTTGAAAAAGCCTTTGAAACCGCGCCCGAAGAAGAAGGCGCTCCCTACGACTTCCTGCTCGGTCTGATCCTCGAGGGAATCGCTAGAATAAGTCTTCGCTCTCATCTCGATGCGACGCTACGCTTGAGCTTTGTAAGGCCGGCCACGCGCAATCGCTACCGTAAGGCTAGCCATGGCCGGCCTGCTTCAGGGGGTTTTCTTGCGCCCTACACCCAGGCGCGCCAGCAGCTAGAAGGTGCTTTCCTCGCTGTTCACGAAGGGCTCGCTCCCTTTATCCAGTACCTCTACTGGCGTCACAAGCCCCATACGGGACTTCTGACTGTGCGCGCGACGCGCACGCAGCTCAACGAGGCGATCAAAACCATATCTGATGAATTGAGCAGCGGCCGCTTTCCTCTGACGATCGAACGCCCACGCGATCATATCATCTGGCTGGTACAGACCTATTTGCGGCAGAAACCTGCTGAGGCAAAGCCGAAAAATCCACAGCGGAAAATGCGGCCACGCAAGGTCTTTATTCTCGCCCTGCTCGGCATTTTTACCGGCTATCAGCTGCTAAGTGCCGCTTTATATCATCCAGTCTATGTTGAGCGCATCGCTCTGCAGCAGGCGAAAATAGACGCTAAAAAAGCCAAAAAGGAGGACTTACAAAATGTCCCAGAGCCACAATCCCCGCCGGCTGACAGCACAGCCATCGTCGCTACCCAGCCCGAAACAAGCGCTCCTAGTCCAAGAAGCGAAAAAGTGGTGGAAAAATCTGCGCCTACCAAGTCTAGGGCGAAGCCAAAAACCAAGCCAAAAGCCAAGAAGAAACCCAAAGGAAAACAAAAGCAGCGAGGAAAATCCAAGCAGCGAGATAAAAAACCACTACCAGCTGCAAAAAAACCGGGAGCTGAACGTAAAAAGCTCTAATGCGGCCGGCGGCTTCGTCGGGCTAGTGGGTGCCTTGGGTCTGACCCTGGCGTCTGCTTTGCTCTTCATCACAGAAAACTTTTTTCTGTCGATGCTAGCCTTCTCCATCGGCCTCTTGCTCTACACCACAGGCACAGAAATCGTCCGGATCGGTGTATCGGTAGGAACCGCCTTGTTCTCAACCAAGCATCTGACCGAAGAAGCAGGTCTCATTGGCGAGACGAGCGTACTCTTGAAGAGTGCCCTCATTGGCGAATCCAGCGAAGATGAAGATGCTGAAAGCGCCAGCGACATCGATTCCATTATTCTACCGGGCAATCCGCTGATCGAAGATTTGAGTCGGGCTTCGCGTTCGACTCAGCAAGACCGCTTGGAGTATATTGCGCATACCTACTACTTCGACTGCCATGAGACCTATGAGTTCTCCAGGCTCAATCTCCAGTTCGTGTCCGAAGCGATGCCCTATATCGGGCTGGTCGGAACCGTCCTCGGTTTGATCATGATGTTCGACGGTCTCGGTGCCAGCGTCAACGTCGAAGCCTTGACTCCGCAGCTCGCCATTGCACTGAAGACAACCCTATACGGCGCTTTCTTCGGTGCTGGTTACAAGGTTCTTGCAGCCCGTTTCGACCAGCGAATGCAGAAGCTCGAATATGAATATGACGATCTCTTGCATTCGCTCGATATCGTGCAAAAGAATAATCTGACCATAGAGGTTGAGTCGTGAGACGCTCCATTCGGAAGAAACGCCATGGCGGCAGCGAACTCTGGCAAACCGCTTACATCGATCTGATGACCAACATCATGATTTTCTTTGTGATCTTATGGTCTCTGAGCCAGGCGCAGAGCAAGGGTGTGAGTGAGACGGTAGGTGATGTGTCGACCCGCATGGTGAACCTGCCAGGCGACGTACTGTTTGCTCCCGGTCAGACTCAGTTGTCTGATGGTGGACAATCGATTATCGGCAAGCTCTTTCAGGATGATGCCGGTACCGTTTTGAACTTTCAGACTAACGGTCTAGTGAAACGCATGCTCTTCATCCACGGACATACCGATGGCCAGGGTGAAAAAGATAAGAACTTTCAGCTGGGTTTCGACCGGGCTATGGCCACCTACCGGCAGATCGCCCGCTACGGGAAGGACGTGCCCGACCACGTGGTGGTCTGTTCACACGCTGACAATCTACCGGTCAATGAAGTGCCGAAGGGCATGGTCAAGCTGAGCGGGGCTCAGAAAGCTGCTTTTGATGCGGCTAACGCTAAAAATCGACGCATACAGATCGAAGATCGTATGATCAATCAGTTTAAAGAGGAACCATGAGACGCATCGGCCTTAAAAGCCTAATCCTCATCGGAGTGCTCTTGTCCTGCTTGGTTCTAGCGGGCTCCGAAGGAGTGTTCGACATTCGCCGCGTCCTCGCTTTACAGCTGGGTGTGCTCTGGATGATAGGGCTTTTGGCCAGCATCATGGGACTCGCAATCAGTTATTTCTTGCGTAGTCATCGCGAGAGTTCGCATCACCTGGGCTTCGGCCCTTATGATACGCGCCCTCCTGCGTCACAGCTCCTGTTTGAAGCGCGTGCTTATGCGCTCTGGATGGGGCCCAGAGATGAGACTCCCGCTTGGGAATTCAATCGCCCCGTCTATGTTTTTACGATCTCATTTGCCCTGCTCCTGGCTGGGTTTAGCATGCTCGAAAACCGTAGTTTGATGCTGCTGAAGCATTTCCATCACAATATGAGCAAAGACTACGGGCAAGTCTGTCCCGAGGAAGGTGCTGCCCAAGAGGAGGCGGAATTAAAGCCTAAACCCGAGAAGTATGGCTGCGATCTCGTTAAGAAAGCCTTTGCTCTCGGCTACACCAAAGACCTCGGTGATTGTGCCGACGATCCTAAAGAAAAAACCGATGAGATCTGCACCCATCGTCAGTGGGACGAACCAAGTTCGCACTATTCCTATCGCCTCATTGAGAAATTTGCGTTGGGTCTCTGGGATAGCATCTCCGGTCTGCATCAGTCGCTCAGCCCTGAGTCTATCGCCAAGAGTACTAAAAAATTGCCTGAACTGAGCAAGCATCACGCCGAGGGTTTCAAAGGCGAAGCTCGCAGCTCTATTCATGTCTTCACCGATCTCCGCGAACCAGGCGGTACTAAGGAGCAGCTGCGTCGCTCGCTCCATCCGAATCACTGCCAGGATGAGCTCAGAGAGCTACGCTTCAGTCTGGCTGAAAAAGGTCGGGACCGCTCTAGTCAGCTGGAGGACGCCATAGCTCACCTCCTCTTCAACCCTGCAGTGGCTAAGGGCGCTGAATACTGTCGCCTCTATACCATTCATTGGGCCGCCGCTCCTTCGACTTGTGAAGATATCGTTGCCTTCGGCCCACGCGTCTTAGCGAGCCTGGGAGTCAATGAGCCGGTAACCGCGGTGCTCGAGCGTCAACGACTCGAAAAGCAATTTCCACCGCCTGAGCCTAAGAAGAAAGCAGCTGATGGAAAAGCCGAAGCAGAAGAAGTAGCGTCTGCTCCCCCTGCACCGCCGACTCCCGAACGTGCGCGCATCAGCTTTCACTGTCTGATGACGCGCGAAATCACCCCTTCACGCAGCGAAGTCAAACTCGATGGGCAAACCTTTGCGGTAAGCAGCGAACTGCTCCCGAGTGTCGACGCGCAAGGTCTTATGCCTAGCCAGCCGCTTATGGCTGCGGTCGCGCGGGCCTTCATTCCCGGATTCAGCTACACCAATCTCGATAGGAAGCTGCCCTTCACGATGAGCGAAGAACGCTTTCAGACTGAAATCGCCAAAAGTGGCGATCACCTCCGCCTCGCAAAGTTCGAACTGCTCAAAATGAGCGATATCCTAGCTGGAGATCAGTGGGTAGCCTCTTACCCCGAGTACATGGAAGTTTATCCTTGGCAGACTCATCTATCTAACTTCGTGCAAAAGTTCCGTCGAGCTATGAAACGTGAGGATGAGAGCAAATGAAAGCATTAGCGATATTTCTCTTCGCTCTTTGTTTGAGCACTGGTACAGCCAAGAGCGCAGAAATCGGTGCAGAGAACCGAGCTCAGTATCTAGAACGCTTGATGAGCAGTATCCGCAGCATGCCAGCGGCCGAGTTTGAACGCCTCGCGAGTGAAAGCCAGAGCGTTTTTTCAGAACTGTGCCGGAGTTCCGATCCCAGTCTGGCCCTTAGCTGTTCCTTCGAAGCGAGCGAGAAGATCTGTAAGTCAAGCCTGGACAATGCCTCCTGCCTCCTCGTGATGGATGCCTTTATCGTCGAGCGTCTGAATGCCAATCGTTTTGTGAGTGTCCGGGAACGCTATGAAATGATGAGTCGAGGCAGCGACTTCAAGGCTCGCATGGCTGAATCGCTACAGTTCCGCTATGGAACGATCGTGCAGGCCTTCAGTCTGGGAGATGCGGCTAGCTGTAAAGCAGGCGACTTCACTTGCCTTGGCAAGAGCCTCGAAAAATTCTGTCAGAACGAGGCTAAGCAAGGACGCTTGAGCTATCAGAGCTGTGCCTCGGTTGTGGCTCTTTACATTGGTCGGCATAGCCAAGGCAATTGAAGATCCTCTGACTGGGTAGAGGAGAGCCTCGGTCTAGCTGCTGTAGCTGCCTCGTCTACCCGTCCCTAGATTTTGCAAGTTTCCAACTCCAGCTCTTCCTCACTACCATCTTCCGAACGGACGATAGCACCTTCGGCCGAAAATTCGAGAGTGAAAGTAGTTTCGGGACTAGTGGCTTCTTTACTCGCATACACCTCGCCTTTGATTTGTCCTGACGTGGGCAAGCATTCCTCGCCAATCCCTAAGACAAGATCTTCATAGCGCAGAATAAGCTTCTTTTGTCCGTCCTGCATGGATTGGACCGCACCTCGCAGTATCCGGGCCTGGGTGATTCCCTGGGAGCGGGTGCGCGTTTTTTCCAGAACTATAGCTTGGATAGTTTCTACTGTTCTTTCCAAGGGAGCTGCCTGCTCGCTCGATTCTATGCGCAGCGAGCTGCTAAACTTGCTTTCTCTTTGCCAAACCAGAGTTTGGCTGCTGATGCTGATGACTTCACTCCGCGAGCTGCGCTGGCTGCTGGAACTCAGCTTGCTTTCCTTAATGAGACTTCCATCCGACTCCAGCAGAACTTTACGCTGACGATTCTTCGTGAAGCTACCCTCTGTCTGGAGCCCATTCAATTGGCTCAACTTGAGAATAGGTCTGCCTTTCTCATTGCAAGCGAGAGCATCGCCGCCTGCTTTAGGAAAGATGCGGACTTCGCTGCGGGTTTCGACCACGTCGCTTATCTTACGTCGCTTCGCAGCTCGACCTCGTTCAAGTTCACGCTCACGACTCTCGCCCTTTATACTGCTAAGACTGCCATCTTCAGGATGCTCAAGACAGCTGAGGTCGACGAGCTGACTCGTTTCTCCTCCCGTCAGACTCAGGAGAGCAAAGTCTTCCTGATCTATAGATTCTATTGCTGCATCGAGCGATTCATCGAACTGGACTTCGACCAGAGCTGCAATTTCTGCGGCGGCGCTACGCGGCTTTCCTGCATTACCGACGTCGGTCCCGCAGCCTGTACCTCCCCCGCTGCTGTAGCATAGAAGGATGAGCCAGGCCATGTAGAACTTGCTAGCTTTTTGTTCAGACTTTGTCTTCATGGATTGCTCATCCTTTTCTTACGGGTCAGCGGGAAGAGCTGCATGCTGAGCTGATAGACGCGTTCGGCTTCGGGGTCCTCAGCGGCCAGATCCATTATTTTCTTGCGACAGGCCCGCAGCTCTTTTTTAATCCGAGGCATCTTCGCCGCGCTGACGGCCATCGTCGTCGCACTGATTTCTCTCTCTTCAACAGCGATCGTCATCAGCGCCTGCTTCGCCAATTCTAGCACTTTTTGATGGTAGCGCAGGAGAGCCATGGAAAGAATCTCATGACCGGTACTCATGCGCGCCTGGGTAGGAACAAGGCGCCCAGTGGCCTGATCTCTGACGAGCAGGCCTAGCTTTTCCAAGAGGCTCAAAGACTTTTTTGCTTGGTCTACCCGTATCCGAGGTAGCAGTTGAGCTGCAATCTCCTGCGGATCGTCATTGAAGAAGGGTATAAAGCTGAGCTCGTAGATCGCGATATGGTACCACTCAGTGAAGTATTCGAGCTGGGCCAAGAGATCGTCCGAATCGGCGATTGTACGAGATTTTTGTTCAACGAGCTGCTCCAGCAGAGTCTCTCGTTCAGGAGCCCCGGTACTTTGGAAATACGCGACGAGGTCATCCCAGTACTTACGTTCACCACCTCGCAGCTCAAGAGCATCGGCTATGCGATGCCCCGTCTTCGTCGTCAGCGGACGCTGGCCTTTTATGAGGACATATATAATATTGCTCGGAGCAAAACCCAAGTCCTCGGCAAACTGCGTATAGGAATAGCTGCCCATTTCCTTTTTCATCGTCTGGTAGATAGCTTCCAGGTATTCCTTATGATCGAGGAACTTGCTGACCGCTAGCTGCTTGCGAATATTTTTTAGAACACGGGAATTCTTCATAAGCCTCCCCTCGCCAGACTTAGCTTTCTTATCGGCAGAAAAACTCTGCAAAGAGAGAAAATTCGTTAATAATTGATATCTTTGGCTTAAGTAGGATATCCAAAAGCCCATGAAGGTCTTTTTGCAAAGACTCAAATATCCAGAACTCCTCCTTTTCACTAAGAGTGGAAAAACAAAGCCAGAAGTTTTCGACACTTGCCTTGGCATCTTTGCAAAATGAGCGCAATTCGTATTTCATTTCCATAAATAAGCCATGCCTGACAGGGGTTTATAAATAAGACTCAATTGCAAAAAATAATGTCCGATAAGCTTTTTATGGCGGTTAGAGAAACTGCTCCGACCAAAAACAAACCGAGGAGATCATTTCATGAAAAACAGCAAACAGATCGTCCGCATTTCGCTAGCGGCAGCCACCCTACTCTCACTTAATGCTTGCGGCACCAAGGATGAACGGAGCGATAGCGCAGGTAGCTCGCTCGGTCTTGAAAACCCAAGTAGTTCGCAGGTTGCACTTTCTTCCACCGTCGACGAAACCTTGGATAGTTTGAGCGACAGCAACTTCTCGAACAATGATGCAGGGCTCAGCCTCTTTGGTGATACCGGCCCCGAAAAGACCGTCGAGCGTACTTGCGCTGAGTCGGCAGACAAGGCCGTTGTCTCTATCACCCGTGAGAAATCGCGCGAAATGGAGGCGACCACGAAACGGTTCACTATTAGCAATACGGCGGCAAGTTCGACCAAAGTCGAGCGCACGTGGATGAAGGAAGGGACAGCCATCAAATGTGCGCCTAGCGGCAAGCATGCGGCTATCGACTTCGAAGCTGATCTAAGCGGCTACAAGCTCGACATCACCGTTGACCGCACGAGTGCGCGCAGCAGCGAAAAGACCAATATCAAAACAGGAGCGGCAAGTAGCTCCGCGATGGACGCCACCGTCAAAGGCACCCGCAAAGTCGAGTGGCTGTCGCAGACTAGCGCAGCTGATGGAACGCTATCGCGCAAAAAGTCTCTAAGTTTTGCAACGCAACGCACCTCCAGCGCGACTCTTAAGAATGGCCAGACTAAGGAACTCGACCTGAGCATGGCGACGGTTGATGGCTCCCCCCTGATGGTTACTGTCAGCTGGAGCAATCCCGCTGGCTCGCGCGTATTGGCTTCCAAGCTAATCGAATCGGGAAAAATCAAGGCGTCTAAGGCTGGCTCTGGTAGTATCGAGACTAGTTTCAGCCAGGTTCTCATGAAGTTTACGAGCGACAGCTGCTCTCTAGTTTCCGGTACCGTAGAAGCCAAAGTATTTGCGGAAGGTTCAACTACTGTTAGCAAGAGCTACACAATCACCGCGGAAGACGGCGATGTAACGATGATGGACACCACCAATGCTGCCGCGCCGACAGAAGTGGAAGATTTCGAATACAGCCCCTGTGACCTGAAAGATTTCAACTTCTAATCCTCAGCCTCAGTCCAGCCGCGCGGATCTCAACTGAGATCCGCTTTTTTTGTACTCTATCTCAGATAGCAGCTAAGCACAGCGTCGAGTTGGGCACCCATCGCCTC
>JBGSTX010000350.1:0-14763 GCA_041736305.1 Oligoflexus sp.
TTTACACGTGATGAAGTTTACCTTTAAAGACAATAAAACGGTTGATATTGCTATTTGGGATAATCCTAACAAAGCAGGTACAGTCTTTTTGAAGCGCGGGGAAGACGGATTTTTCCTAGCAGATGCGCAAGTTCTCGACAATTTCAATGAAAAAGTTCAGCCCACCGAAAAAGCCAAAATAGGTGGCGAAGGTTGATTCTTTCTAGGGACGGCCGCGCGAAGAGTCGGGCGGTCCGTCTCAAAGCTTAGGTAAAGACACCTCAGGTTTCATTTCTCGACTCAGGAGATTATGAAGAGCCTCCTTTATAGTCACTCCTCCATAGAGAACTCCATGGACGGCGTGAACAATCGGAGCATCAACCTTGAGTTTTTGAGTTAAAGCATATGCTGCTCGAGTGGTCCAGACACCTTCGGCTACTGAACCTAACGTCGCTAAGACTTCCTCTAGTTTTTCGCCCTTACCTAGACGAAAACCGACCGTATAGTTGCGACTTTTTTCAGAAGTACAGGTCAAGAAGAGGTCACCAACGCCACCGAGGCCGAGAAAGGTCAAGGGATCAGCCCCTAGAGAGGCTCCAATTCGCGTGATCTCGGCAATACCTCGGGCCAGTAGAGCCGCCTTGGCATTTTGCTGAAATCCTAGACCCGATGCCGCGCCAGACGCTAGCGCGATCACATTCTTCAATGCGCCTGCGACCTCTAGGCCAATCGGATCGAGGGTGGTGTAGACACGAAAGAATGATGAATGGAAAAGTTCCTGCACCCGGGTACCGACTTCTAGGTCTTTGCAGCCGACCGATACCGCTGTAGGCTGCTGCTCCGCGACTTCGCTAGCAAAGCTTGGGCCAGAGAGAATGGCTGTTCGTTCGTAGAAACCTTTTCCAAGTTCTTCATCGATGATGTTGATTGGAAATCTCAGGGTCTCGTTTTCTATGCCTTTGGCGGCACAAATAACGATACAGTCCGGATGTAGTTTATTCCTGAGGGGGCGTAGAACACTACGGAGAGACTGGGTCGGAACCGCGATTACCAGATAGCGGGTCGCGGCGAGCTGAAGCTCACTAATATCGGTACAGGCGTATAGATGCGGAGCGAGTTGGATATGACTTAGATAGCGAGGGTTTATGTGCTTTTCATTGATTGTTTGAGCAATAGTTTTTGACCTCCCCCACATCTTGACTGAGAAGCCTTTTTGAGCAAGATGCTGAGCCAAGCAGGTCCCAAAGTTACCTGAACCCAGAATGAGTATTTCCGGGTTAGCTTGTGTAGCGGCGTTTGACAAACGAGTCCCCTTTGTTGGATTGTGGTTTGTAGATCGCCAGAATCGTGGCAGCCTGTAGAGAGACAGGAGTGTTAGCAATTTTAAGTGTAGGATCCCAGCGAAGCAAGAACTCGCTGAAAGAGATCCGAACAGGAAATGCTTGTGTTGCTTTTAAGTGGACTCATTTTGATATTTGTCATTCGCCGTAAAACCCTGCTCTCTTTTCAATGGTTACTTCTCCCTCTTCTATTCCAGACTCTGCTCTTAGCGTATGTTCTTAGTTCTGATTTCTGGTCCATCGCCTGGATTGGAACCAGCTTTATTTTGGCAGTTTGGATTTTGAGCCGTGAGCTACCACGCCTATGGCGGCAATATCACCTGGTACAGACCTCCCAGATGCGGCAGAGGAGAGGATAGATATATGTTCCAGGGCGTACTGCAGATACTAAAGATTTCGGGGGCTATTCTCAGCACCAAAATGAACGGAGCCCCAGAATCCCAGCTCAAATGGCTGTTGACCATCTTTTTCAGCCTATGGGCCCTCGGTTGCTGGATTGAGGGAGGTCCCATTTTCCCATGACAGACGTTTGGACGATTTCGTATCTAGTGCTTTTTTTGGCTTCATTATTTTACCAGCTGAGAAGGCAAGGCCTATCCCCAAGCGGCCTTTTTGATTTTTTGGCGTGCCTGCCCCTCGTCGCTTATCTGGTTCGGCCGGAACCCTTTCTCCCACTCCTAGCTTTTCAGATTCAGGCCCTTAGCCTTGTTGCTTACTGGAGCCGCAAAGCTCATCGAGATCAGGCTGAAAGTCTAAGCAAGTTCAGCTTCAGTATGATCATGGGCAATTTTTTGCTTCTGAGTCACTGGATTCTCATGCAGCCAGCTGGAAGCCCCCTGCTTTGGCCTTTTGGAGCCCTCGCAGCCGAGGCGGGTATTTGGTATGAAGCTTTAGGGGCAGCGCTCGTCGGCGTCGCCCTACTCCTGCTGCTCGGTCTCCCGCCGCTTCAGCAAGGTTGGTTCGATTTATCAGAAACGCAAAGCTCTACTGAAATTGTGCGAAGCGACTTCCAGCTTCGACTAAGCTTGATCTACGGGCTGTGGGCTTATCTACCTTTTATCTTAGAAACCCTATCTCCTGCTCTCCTCGAGATTATTGCAACGACAGGAATAATAGCACTCTTTCTCGCGCGTTTGATCTCGAGCGTTCAAATGAGCGTTACACGAACTTTCGCCTACCAGGCCAGCGCTCTGAGTCTGAGTTTTTGGGTCGTTTTGGGAATGCCTAGCGAACTAGCCGAAAGTCTGCAGCTTCAGGCAATCGGTTTTAGCGCCATCCTCTTCCTTGGCTGGGGCTTTTCCTTGGTTTCCTTTCAGCGTCGCTCATCAGCAATGAAGCCATCCGTTGTCCATCCCCATTGGGATGATGCGGGTCTTTCGCCACATACCTTCCGCAGCTTAAGGCTCATGCAAATAGTCGATCTATCGCAAGCTTTGCTGGCTTTAGCTTTAGCTTGGTTCGCGGCTCGCTACGCAATCTTTTTTGCAGTGCTAATCTATCTTATAGCCTGTGCCGGCCTTTTTCTTGACCAGGCGGCCTTTCGAGCTCGAAAAAGCCTTTCGAACGAATAAAATTTAGAGGTTTTCCATGTATCCGATCCTGTTTCGCGTGGGAGATTTCATTTTACCGAGCTGGCATGTTTTCTATGTGCTTGCAGGACTGGTGGCTTGGTATCTGCTCCAAAAGCTGCGGCCTATCTTGTTCCCAGAACTCGAAAGTCCAACTCTGGATACCATTTTTATAGTGAGCTACTTCTTAGGCTACATCGGTGCCCGCTTGTTTTCCTTGCTTCATGAAGGCGAGTACCTGAGAGCTGATTTTTCCTGGTGGCAGGCGCCTTTTCAATTGGGGAGTATGACCCTCTATGGAGGGGTGATTGCCGTCAGCGCCTTTGTGGTGATATATGCAAAATTCAAAAAAATGGACCTTCTAGGATTATCAGACCTCTTTATAATTCCAAGTTTGATCGCTATTGGCATCGGACGGATAGGCTGTTTTCTTAACGGCGATGACTTCGGAGCAGTGGCGAGTCCAGGAGTTCCTTGGCCTTTAGCCATGCCAATTCCCAGCTTAGGGGACGATCTATTTCGATATTCAGTACAGATTTGGGAAACTGTCTTCTGCTGGGCCCTGAGCGCCTTTCTCTATACGCGAGTTCGAGAGAAAGTCTACCCTCGTGGTCGCATCTCGGACATAGGCATCATTTCTTATGCAGCGGGGCGCTTTGTTCTGGAGTTCTTCAGGGGCGATGATCGGGGTACTCTATTCTCGACTTTGCTTTCGCCGGCCCAATTTTTAGGAATTATTTTTGTTTGCCTGTGGCTTGTTTTTCGCATGGTATCGCAGCGGGTGGTATCGAATCGAGCTTGAGCTTGAGTTGCCATGAATTACCCATAAACAATACTCAGGACTAGATCGCACAAAATAGTTAAACATCGTATGATGCCTGCGGAAGTACGAGCAATCGCTCATTACTCGGAGGAGAATTTCGATGAAAGCAGTTGTGTATCACAAGCCAGGCGACATGCGCGTCGAAACCGTCGACGACCCAGAGATTGTGCAAGCTACCGATGTCATCATCAAAGTCACGTCTACAGCTATTTGCGGCTCTGATCTTCATCTTTACAATGGCTTCTTTCCACAGGCTCGAAACATGATCATGGGTCATGAGTTCATGGGAGTCATCGAAGAGGTGGGATCTCAGGTTAGTATTCTCAATCGCGGTGACCGCATCGTTGTTCCTTTTGTTATTTCATGTGGATCCTGCTGGTTTTGTGAACATCAGCTGCCCACTGCCTGCGAGACAACCAACACCAAAAACTATGGCCCGGAAGGCGGGATGATGAGTGAGAAAGGGGGCGGCCTCTTTGGCTTCACCGATCTCTATGGTGGCTATTCTGGTGGGCAAGCTGAGTATGTGCGGGTACCTTTCGCAGAAATTGGGACCCGAGCTGTTCCGCCTGACCTTAGTGACGAACAGGTCCTTTTCCTTAGCGATATTTTGCCGACTGCGTATTCAGGATTGAAATGGGCAGAGCTCAAGGCAGGTGAGACGGTGGCTATATTTGGAGCTGGGCCCGTTGGCCTCATGGCTCAAAAGCTCGCTGTTCTCATGGGAGCTCATCGTGTGATAGCAATTGATCCAGAACCCTATCGGCTTGAAATGGCTCAGGCTGCTGGACTTGCGACCCACGTACTGAATCCTGACAAAGTCGATGTTGTTGAGATGATACGAGAGTACACAAGCGGTCGTGGTGCGGACGTATGTATCGATGCAGTAGGGATGGAAGCAAAGCGAAGCCTGCTCGAAAAAGCGTCCAACATCATCCACGGTCAAGGCGGAACGCTCAAAGTACTAGAAACGGCCATGAGTGCGGTCCGGCGAGGCGGGCGTATCTCGGTTATGGGGGTATATGGAAGCAAGTACGATTCTTTCAATATGGCTCAGTTTTTTGACAAAAATATTACGATAAAGGCTGGCCAGGCCTGGGTCCAGAATCATATTGATGAACTCTTGTCGTTCATAAAAAGTGGTAAAGTCAAACCGGACGATATTATTACTCACAGATTGCCGCTCGAAGATGCTCCGCATGCTTATGAAATTTTCAATAAAAAGCAGGACAACTGCGTGAAGGTCGTACTAAAGCCCTAGGTCCGATGATTTTTTCCTCGGGAACAGCGCCCGAGGAAAAAGTTTCCCATCAGGCGAACTCAATAAGTAGATCGCCTTCCTGAACTAAATCGCCTTTACTCGCATTGATCTGTTTAACTTTGCCTTTTGCCTTCGCGGCAATCGCATATTCCATTTTCATCGATTCGGTAATCATGAGGACCTGGCCTTTCTCGACGATCTGGCCGTCCGTTACGCGGATTTCAAGGATTTTACCAGGCATCGGCGCTCCGATGTGCTGGGTTGAAAGAGGGTCTGCCTTTGGCCGCTTTTTGGTGGGAGCTGCAACGGTTTCATCGATAACTTCCAAAGTCCTCGGAAAACCGTTGAGCTGAAAGAAGACGCGGCGCACACCGTCACTATCGGGTTCAGTCATCCCGGAATGGCTTATAATAAGGGTCTTCCCGGGTTCAAGCTCGACTTCTATTTCCCGATTGGCCTGGAGCCCATAGAAGAAAACATCGGTCGGAATGCCTTCGACGTCTCCGAACTCTTTAAGAAAGGATAAATACTCTTTGAATACCTTAGGATAGAGGCGAAACGAGAGAACCTGTCGATCGTCAACTTCCTGGCCTTCAAGGATGGCTTTGAGTTCGTTGCGGGCTTTGTCCAGGCTGTCGTCTGCCGAGACGGGCGGCTTTTCTGGAGCCCCTACATGAGGACCGAGGATAAGTTGTCTAAGCTCTTCGTTAAAGCCCCCGTAGGGTATTCCCATGTGACCTTTAAAGAAGCTTACGACGGAATCTGGATAATCGAGATGGGGCCGCTTATGCATGAGATCAGGTCCGGTCAAGTTGTGCTTTTGCAGCAACAAGGCAAAGTCTCCAACGACCTTTGAAGAAGGGGTTACCTTTACAATGTGACCAAAGAGTTCATTAACTTCTTTGTATCTTTGAGTCAGATCATAAAATTCAGCTGCTTTGACCCCAACTTTTTGCGCCTGATCATATAAGTTGCTGTACTGACCACCGGGTATCTCGTGTTCATACACATCGGTGGATGTGGCTTTAATACCAGGATCAAACGCTTGGTATTGAGCTCGAACTGTTTCCCAAAAACGGCTCAGTTCGTCGAGGCGATTGAGCGAAATATCAGGGCAAATTGCACTGCCCTCCAGACTTGCGATCAAAGCATTGACGCTGGGCTGTGAGGTTAGGCCAGACATTGAGCTGACAGCTCCATCGACAATATCGCAGCCTGCTTCGGCGGCAGCTAGAAGGCTCGCTTCGGAACTGCCCGCACTTGCGTGAGTATGAAGGTGGATGGGCAGACCTATCTCGTTTTTAAGAGCTTCAATTAATACTTTTGCAGCCCGTGGGCGCAAGAGTCCCGCCATATCTTTGATACAGAGAATGTCAGCTCCCATTTTTTCGAGCTGCTTAGCAATTTTAAGGTAGTATTGAATCGAATACTTTTCTTCCTTCGAGTCTAGAATATTCCCGGTATAACATATACAAGCTTCAGCGATGGCCCCTCGCTTCTTGACTTCGTCCATGGCCACAGCCATCTGCTCTGGATTATTGAGGCAGTCAAAGATCCGGAAGAGGTCCAGACCAGCATCGACGGTAAGTCGGATGAAATCTCGAATGACCCACTCAGGATAGTTGGTGTATCCGACAGCATTATCGCCTCGCAGTAGCATTTGCAGGAGGAGATTCGGAATGGCTGATCGCAGGCGGGCCAAGCGCTCCCAGGGGTCTTCTTTCAGAAAACGCATCGCTGTATCGAAGGTTGCTCCACCCCAGACTTCTAGTGAGAAAAATCCAGGGGTCTCATGGGAATAGAAAGAGGTAGCCTGGAACATGTCATAGTTGCGCAATCGAGTCGCGAAGAGCGACTGGTGAGCATCTCGCATAGTCGTATCAGTCACTAGAAGGCGAGGGTGTTCTTTGATCCAGTTTTGTAGCCCAGCTACACCTTTAGAGTCCAAGATAGCCTTGGCATTCGGCGGAGGGAAGCCGCCTTTGTCTGAAGCCGGTTTGGTCTTGAGCTGATACTGATCGGGAACACGCGGATTCACTTTGCTAGAGAGTTTGTGCGGATTATTGACCGTTACATCAGCTATAAACTTAAGAAGCTTGGTGGCTCGATCTCGCGGCTGACGAATATCGAAAACCTCAGGATGCTGGGCAAGAAAGTTGGTATCTATAGTGCCTTTAGAGAACTTGGGATGGGAAACAATATTTAACAAAAGCGGTATGTTGTGTTTGACTCCTCGAATCCTAAACTCCTTGAGTGCCCGCACCATTTTCTGTACGGCTCCGAAGAGGTCAATGCTATGCGCAGTGACTTTAACTAAGAGCGAATCATAGTAGGGAGTTACTATTCCACCTGGAGTGCCGAAGCCTTCATCGAGGCGAATACCAAAGCCTTGGGCGGGCCTATAGGCGAGTATCACTCCAGTATCGGGAGCAAAGTTTTTTTCGGGATTTTCGGTAGTCACCCGGCATTGAATAGCTACACCATTGACGCGAATGTCTTCTTGTCTTTGGATGCCTATTGCGGGGTGACTCATTCCCCGGCCGGCTGGTAGCATGATGGACATTTGCAGAAGGTCCTTGCCCGTGATCATCTCGGTGACGGTATGTTCGACCTGTATGCGGGGATTGACCTCTAAGAAATAATGTTTTCCATCTTGGCCCACTAAAAATTCTACGGTACCGACTCCTACATAATTTACCTGTCTGGCGATCGCGACCGCATCGTGCAAAAGCTGCTTCCTTGTCTCTGCGGAAATACCGAGGGCAGGGGCTAATTCGACAACCTTTTGATGGCGGCGTTGAACCGAGCAATCTCGCTCGAAGAGGTGGATGACTTGACCTGTCGCATCACCCGCGACCTGGACCTCGATGTGCTTCGCATTCTGTATGTTTTTCTCAATGTAGATTTCAGCACGACCGAAAGAGCTCAGAGCTTCGGATTTGGCTCTTTGAAAGGCTTCGACAAGTTCACTTTCAGAAGAGACGGCTCGAATCCCCTTTCCACCTCCACCAGAGAGCGCCTTAAGGGTTATAGGATAACCGATGCCTGCGCAGTACTCTCTAGCCTCTTCAAGCGTTTCCACCTCGGATTCTGTGCCTGGAATGACAGCCACACCAGCCTGTAGAGCAACTTTTTTAGCCTCTAGTTTATTGCCAAAAAGATGAAGTATGCGTGCGGAAGGGCCACAAAAAAGAATCCCGTTATCAGCACAAGCCTGAGCGAAATCAGGATTTTCTGAGAGAAACCCATAGCCTGGATGAATCATGTCGGCTTTCTTGTCGATGGCCACCTTAATAATATCTTGCCAGTTGAGGTAGGCGCCGAGCGGATCACCTTTGGTCCCAACTTTATAGGCCTCATCAGCCTTAAAGCGATGACCTGAGAAACGATCTTCGTGGCTGTAAATAGCGATGGTTTGCATATTGAGTTCGGTGGCCGCCCGAAAAATGCGAATGGCTATCTCGCCACGATTAGCTACAAGCAGGCGTTTATTGGCGATGACCTTGCTGGTGGTTTCCATAGAGCCCTCATGTCAAGTCGAAGCTTTTGATCGCATTTTCCTGTACGTTTTCTATTATAAAAACGAGGGACCCTCAAGTCACAGTACCGAAGGAAGAGGTTTCTGAGGACAGTGACTTACGCATAGGCAGGAGAAGCGTGCAGGCGCATCATAGTATATCAAGTCTTTATGACGTTATTGTACAGAAAAGCAGAGACAAAAAGCCTCTTAGCCTCATAGGTCTCAGTGAAGGTCAGAAAATATGGCTTCTATCTTTGCTCGTACAAGGCTGCATGAAACGGCCCAGTTCCGTGAAGGGCCGCCTTATCATTGTGCACAGCGATGCTAAATATCTCCAGCAGGTCGAAAGTCTTATACGCAGTAATTGCTCGCTTACGGCAGATATTCTCGAGCTTGAGCCCCAGCAGTTTTGGGGTCTCAATCGTTTTGCCAATCAGGGCGATATAATCAGCGAACGCTTGCGAGCCATGACTGTCTTGAGCATTAAGCCAGGTGGACTTGAGGTGATGTTTGCGAGCTTTGCGGGTTTGATGCAGAAGACCGCGCCGCAGAGCGTTTTCAATGCTTCACTGTTCAGACTGGAGAAAGGCAGCGACTACGATTTCGAGCAAGTGATAGAAGCACTAGAAGAGCGAGCTTATCGACAAGTCGACCAAGTTGACGAGCCCGGTCAGTATGCCATTAAAGGCGGGTTGCTCGATGTTTTCAGTCCGGCCCACCATCTTCCTCTTCGCTGTGAATTTTTTGCTGATACTCTAAATTCCCTCAAAACTTTTGAAGCGGACAGTCAGCTCTCTCAGGGAGAAATGGACATTGCTTGGATCGTTCCCCTGTGGGAGCAGCATTTTCCACGGAGTGAGAGAGCCACAGCAACACAAAAGCTCTATGAGGCTTTGCTTGAGCAAGCTATTGCGGCCGCTGATAGGCAGGGTATAGTCGATGCATTTGCATCGTTTTACCCAGTGGTGGAAATGCCCCTACTTTTGCCTGCTTTAAGACCGGGGCCCAGCAGCTGTATTTGGGATTTTCTTGATCCTAACGACACTCTTTTCTTTCTGGATCCAAGCAGCAAGTGCCTGGATCGATATATCCATTTTTTGGAACGTCAGCAGGCTGAAGCACTTGAGGATGCTGCAGCGCAGCGTCCTGGGTTGCCACCAGATCAGCATTTTATGAGCACTGCTGAAGCGCAGGTTCGCTTAGATCGCCCCCTGCTGCGAGTTGAATGTGGAGAGATTTTCAATTCCGAAACCATAACAGTTCATCGCATTCAGAGCCCGGTTCCTTTAGAGTGGCAAAGCTCTGGCGCAGCCCTAGCAGAGGCGTCAGGACTGAGCTTTTGGATGAAAAACCTCATTACCCTGGAAAGTACAGGCCAGAAAATTTTGATCCTGGTTCGTCAGGAAGAGCATGTACTTCGACTAAAAAGTCTCCTGCAGCACCATCAGCTTAGCTTTCATTTGAGCCAAAGCACAGCCGTCGAAGCAGCTCATGAACGACCTTCGGAATCGGTGCGGATCGTTCTAGGTTCTCTCCCTCAGATGCTCTGGGAGGATCGGGAGGGTCTTCTCATCCTGCCCGAGCACGTGCTCTTCGGCGAAAGCTTTCAAGCCTTGCGCCGAAGAAAACGATCTTCGGCTGCAGTATTTCGCTCTTTTCAGGATCTGGAGGCCGGTTCTTTGGTGGTGCATGTCGACCACGGTATAGGTCGCTATATAGGTATGAGGACCATGGAAGTTGCTGGAATTAGGACAGACTTCCTAGTCCTTGAATACGCTGATCAGGATAGGCTTTACTTACCTGTCCATCGGCTCAACCTACTCCAAAGATATAGCGGCTCGACCGATAATGAAGACCACCCAGCTATTGACAAACTGCGCAGCCAGGCTTGGGGCAAGCGCAAGTCGAAAGCTAAAAAAGCCATCAAGGAAATGGCTGATCAGCTGCTTAAGATCTACGCACAACGCAAATTAGCTAAAGGCTACAGCTACTCGGTGCCTAGCGACGAATATTTCCAATTCGAGGCCGATTTTTCTTTTATGGAAACGCCTGATCAGCAAAAGGCTATTGATGAAGTCAACAGCGATCTTTCAAGTCCTCAACCTATGGACCGTTTGGTTTGCGGAGATGTCGGTTTTGGTAAGACCGAAGTCGCTCTGAGAGCAGCTATGAGAGTGGTTTTAGATGGCTTTCAGGTCATGGTCCTCGCACCGACTACACTACTGAGTTACCAGCACTGGGAGACTTTCAAAGCTCGATTCAAACGTTTTGGAGTGGAGGTAGGCTTAGTTAATCGCTTCGTTAAGGCCGAAGAAATTCGAAAAACTCTAAGCGGATTCAAAGGAGGACAAGTCGACATTCTGATTGGCACTCATAGACTCTTATCGAAGGACGTCGAACCGAAGAGACTTGGACTCCTTGTCGTTGACGAAGAGCAAAGGTTCGGGGTGGGTCACAAGGAAACTATCAAGAAGATCAAAGCTAACTGCGATGTGCTGACTCTAACAGCCACCCCCATACCTCGCTCGCTGCACATGGCGCTACTGGGAATTCGCGACATTTCGGTTATTGCAACGCCTCCGACTGAGCGTTTGGCGATTAAGACTTTTATTGCTCAGTTTGACGATGAGCTCATTCGCAAAGCGATTTTGCAAGAAGCTCAAAGAGGCGGGCAGGTGTTTTTCGTCCATAACCGAGTCAATGACATTCTAGAAGTGCGGGCCCATCTGCAGAAAATTGTGCCTGAGGTATCAATCGCTATTGCTCATGGACAAATGAAGGAAAACAATGTCGAGACGATAATTATCGATTTCATTCAAAGGAAATACTCGCTACTCCTCTGCACTACTATAATCGAATCCGGTATCGATATGCCTAACGTAAATACTATAATTGTTAACAATGCAGATAGATTCGGGCTCTCGCAGCTCTATCAGATGCGAGGTCGGGTGGGGCGTTCAAACCGGCAATCGTTTGCGTATTTTTTAACCCAAGGAGCACTGGCCGATCGCGATAACGCTCGTCAGCGACTCGAAATCCTAGCCGCTCACCAGGAGTTGGGCGTTGGTTTTCAGATTGCGAGCTATGATATGGAGCTTCGGGGGACAGGAAATCTCCTCGGTGGCGAGCAGTCTGGCCAGATGAGTGATATTGGATATGAGCTCTATCTCGACCTTTTAGACAAAGAGATTGCAACGATGAGGGGCGAAGAAAAAGCTCCTGATGTTGATCCCGAAATCAAAATTCCTATTTCAGCCTCGATTCCGGAAACTTATATCCCCAAAGAAAAGCAGCGCTTGGCTTTCTACAAAAGTTTATTTTCCGCCACGGTCCTCGAAGACGTGCAGCGTCTCGCTTTCGAAATGCGCGACCGTTTCGGCCCTCCGCCTGAAATCGCTTCCGCACTTTTCGGAATTGCCTCGCTCAAAGTGGTGCTTCGTCAGCTGCGCGTGGCGCAGATTCAAAGAGTCCGTGATGGCACCTACGAACTCCGCTTCGGACAGCTCGAAGCCTCAGCCATAAAGGGAGTTGCTGAAGCTTGCGAGCAGCGGCCTAAGAATCTTCATCTGACCGCTGATTTTCGTCTCATCTTAAAAACCAAGGTAGTCGGTGATACTGGCCAAGAACTCGCAGAGCTGATCGAACAACTCTTGCCTCTGACGATGGGTCAGGACCATCAGAAGCTATAGATTTTTTGGGTCATGAAGCCGTATAATAAGCGTAAAACACCATTACGCGAGCCTTTCATGAAACTCAAAATCAAGAAGCGCTGGATTTTTGCAGGCATTTGGACCGGATGTTTCGTGTTTGGATCATTTGCCTGGAAAGTGCTTCATACCGGATCGTTTTCTTATGAAGGAAAGTCGGAGATCAATTCGGTGGAAGATCTTGACCTGACGGTTTCTGTAGGTGACTTTCTGATTACCCGAGAAGATATTGAGTGGGAATACCAATATTATATGCAACAGCTCACGGATCTAGGCTCGCTTGATCATGACGAAGGCAACGGCAAGAGCGATGCTGAAGATGAAAATAGGATCTCCCAGGAGAAGGGGCAGACGCCTTCTGGACAAGAGCAAAAGCCGATCATCGAACTCTACAATAAAATCTTGAGTCAGCTGATAGAGCGCAAACTCCTTTATCAGTTTCTCTCCAGGGATGTACACTTTGATCTCAACGATCCTGCCCGATTTACAAGCTGCTTGCAGGAGTGGCAGAAGACAGTTGATAGTCAGGCAGTTTTTTTCAGGGATGAAAAACCCCGTAATTATCTCAAGGCAATGCTCTGCGAGCAAAATATCCTTCAGCAGTATGTAAATGAGCGCATTTTGGCGGCTATTCATTTCACTGATGAGGAGACGCGTTCGTACTACGAAGAGCACAAAGCTGAATTCTCCCAACCCGCACGCGTAACAATAAGGCAAGTTGTGTTAGCTTCAGAAAACGAAGCAAAAAAGATAAGGGCGCGGATAACTAGTCAAAACTTTGCGAATATCGCCAAAGAAGCTTCGATTTCCCCTGAGGCGGAGGTAGGTGGCCTTTTAGGGCCCTTCGCGAAAGGCGAAATGCCATCTCTTTTTGACATATCATTCGACATGGCTCCAGGAGAAATTCAGGGAATCTTAAAGTCAACTTATGGCTTCCATATTATTATGCTAGAGAAAAAATTTGCAAAGGCGCAACTGGGATGGGAAGCTGCCCGGGCGCAGATTGAAAAGAAACTCAGTCGTAAACGTGAAGAAGAGGAATACAAAAAATGGGTCGAAATGGCTCTGAACAATATACAGATCAAGTCATCTCGAACATTCTAAGGCCTTCTTTTGGGGCCTTAATCGGACTTTGGATCAGTTTTGGCATTTCGACTCCTCTATTGGCCGCTGAACAACTCATCGACCGCTTACTTGCAGAAGTGAATGGTGAGGCCATTACCTATAGCCAGGTCCAGACTAAAGTAAGCAAGGGCCCGCTTATAGAAGTGTCCCCTTACCCTGCCCTCGAAAGTGATCCGCAGGAACGGATAGCACTCCAGGACCTCATAAATAAGACTATGATCATGCAAAAGGCAGACGAGCTCGATCTCGAGGTTTCCGACTCGGAACTTCAGGAGGAAATTAATAAATTTCTTCAGCGTCGCCAGATGACTAAAGAAGCGCTTATGGAAGCTCTCGCTCAGCAAGGGATGAGTTACGAGCAATACAAAGAGGATTTTCGCACGCAGTCGATTATTCAGATGTTTCAAGGTCGGGAACTCTTGCCTCAGCTAAAGGTCACCGATCGTGACGTGCAGCTCTATTATCTGCGTAATTCGGGAAGTCTTGGCGAAAACATCAAGCTCTCGCTCAAGCAACTTGATGTCTCCATCCCTAGCGATGCAGTTCCTGCTGTAAAAGAAGGTAAAAAGCAGCTCATTGAAAAAGTCTATCAGGAGCTCGAGGGTGGGATGCCTTTTGATCAGGCTGTGAAGATCTATTCTGACAACGAGAGTGCGCGTGAAAACGGCGGCGCAATGCCGCAGATCTTTCTGAAGGATCTCGCGCCTATGTTTCAAAACAGTATCAAAGATCTTGAAGAGGGTCGTTACACACGACCTATAGAAACCCCGGGCGGGTACTTCATTTTTTATGTCGAGAAGCGGGAATTTGCGGGTAACGACGATTATCAAAAGAAAAAGCCCCAGTTGGAAGCGGCCCTGAAACAGGAAGAAATGGGCAAGCTGCTGCAGAAATGGATAGAGAGCCAGCGTCGTCGCTCGAACATAAAGATTAAGGACGACGCTGTGGGCAAGGAAAAAGCAGCGGCTAGTTAAGGAAGCCTGCTGTTGCGGTTTCTGATAATTATTGCCGCTAAGATGAGACTAAAGGCCAACAGTCTAATCAGGTAGACCCAGCTGTTTGCTTCGGTGAGGTCGCTGCGGGATCGAGTGGCCGAATCGTGGACTACGAAAAGTACGACCCTTTCGATTGAAAGGCAGGCTAAAGCCGCAGAAAACATCAAAAAAAAACGGTCTTTCGAAGCTATCCAAAACTTCAAAAAGAAAATCGCGGATGCAGCAAAAGTGGCCATGCTGATCCCCGACAGAAAATCAGCCGCATTCATCAAGCTCTCTCCAATTGAAACCTCGTCCTTTAGGGCGAGGAGGAATTTGGAGGGATCAATCTCCCAGGTCGGAGATAATCCCCAAAGGGTGCCGGTCTTTCCCGGCTGTCAGTCTCGTGAGAGACATCTGAGTTACCTCAGCGTACTCCGCTTGCGCGGGTAAAGGTCTCCTCGCC
>JBGSTX010000019.1:0-24060 GCA_041736305.1 Oligoflexus sp.
GAAAGAAAAAAAATGTTTCGCACTTGCTGGTCTGATACTGTCGAAAAAATCAGCCCTGCAAAGCTTGGTTACTCCACACCGACCTATTGGTACCTGCGTTCAGCCTGCTTAGCACAAGAAGCTCAGGTTGGCACTTCTGCTGAGCGTCTCGCCAACTTGCCTAAGCTCAATGAAGCTCTCACGAAGGGCTTGGCCGTCGCCGGGGGGGCCAATTATGAAGGCGGTGGAATCTTAAGAGTGAAAGCTGCAGTTAAGGGTAATCCAGAAGCGAAAGGCTTACCTGGAGGCCTCTATAATCCCACTGAAGCGCTGAAGCTGATCGATAACGCTATCGAAGCAGAAGCTTATGCGGGCAACGCTGAAGGCTTTCTCTTCTGCGATAACTTTCGTCGTAAGATTGAAATCTTGAATACCCTCGGTCGGAAGAGCGAAGCCAAAGAATTGGCGACTAGTACCCAATCTGATTTCACCAGCTATCTCTCTGAAGGCCTTATTCCCGAGTTTATTCGAGCTGAAACTGATGGCTGCATCAAAGAGCTGAAAAAACTTGACTGATCGCCAAAATTTTCTTGTCGGGAGGGAGGGAATCTCTGGTTCCCTCCCTCTCTAGCGTGGAGACTTTTTCGGACATACGGATGACGCCGACCAAAAGGATTTTCTAGATGCTCAAATTTCACCTCTTCTTCTTCACGCTGCTTTTCAGCGCTGAAGCAGCTCATGCATTCGAGTCGACTCGGACTTTGCCGGCTGGGGTACGAAACATCAATATCCGGGGCCTCTACACCACGGCCAGCAGTAAAACTAACAAATCAGGCGACCGTGAACCTCTTGCTGAACCTCTATGGCGACCTTTAAGGTTTCGAAACGTACTCGATGGCGAGGAGGGCTTAAAACGAACCCAGCTCGCAGCATTTCTCGCCTCTCAGGGTTTCGGCAACGAAGAAACAGTCGGCGACTTCTATGCGAATCTCAATGCTCAGATAAATGTTTGGGCTCCCATTTTTGCTTGGGGTATCAGTGAACGTCTTACTCTTGCGGGTGCCCTACCCTATTACAGCGCCAGTACCGATATCAAAGTAGGCTTTAGGACCAACGTGGGAGCCGATCGTTTTATTGCAGCTTTGACTACCAATAGTATGAACAATTTTCAGTCTGCGATAGAAGCCAGCGAAAAATTTCAAAATGCTGTGGTCCGGCTCAACGAACGTCTCGAAGAAAATAACTATGAGCCGCTCGATCGTTGGAATCAGGAAGCCTTCGGTGACCTGACTCTCGCGGCCAAGTACCTTCACTACAACGGTGAACGCGTTAAATTTGCGTCGCAAGGCGGTATAGTAGCCCCTACCGGACGCGTGGATAGTCCCGACCTTTTGACTGATCTTCCTTTCGGAGATGGGCAGTGGGATATTTTTGCTGCCTTGTTAGCAGATCAGTACGTACTGCCCTCGCTCTTTGTAAATCAATTCTTCCGCTACACCTATCAGGCTCCTGACAGGCGTTCTGTTCGCTGGAAGACCTACGACGAGACTGTTTTGGCACCGAAGCGGGAGACAGATTTCAAGCTAGGTGACAAGATTGATGCCGGCCTATCGTTTCAGTTCGAGCAAGAATCCACAGGGATCACTGGAGGACTCGGCGGGCTCTACTTCCGAAAGTTCGGCGATCGCTATACGGTCGATGAACTTGCAATCAAAAGCGAACTTCAGCGAGCCACTGATCAAGATGCTCTCTACTGGCAAGCACGGCTAGGCTACTCAACGGTTGCGGCATACCAAAGAAAGGAATTTGCTGCTCCTTTGACAGCCTCCCTCGAATATCGGCGCCAGTATGCGAGTCGCAACGTGCCCATCACTGATTTCACCCAGCTAGATATCAATCTCTTTTTTTGAGGGGAGACTTCCATGAACGACTATCGCCTCTTGTTCTTAGGCGCCCTGGCTTTGTGGGCTTGCTCCTGCGGCAGATGGGCGAGCGCCCATGATCAAACTGTTGAGACCCTCGCGATACCCAAGTATCCAAAGGTAAGCGACGATGTTTTCAGTTTGAGCAGCAGAAAACCTGATACAACTTATCGGGCGACTATGCTTTTCATCCACGAGGGTGCAGATCCCATGCTACTAGGCGAAGTGCTCAATGCCTCCGTCTATTCCCGTGAAGTTTTTGCGAATGCACGGCGCTTCGAGCTTGTGAATGATTATAAAAATCTTTACAGCGATACGGGGCTTGAACCGCAAACTGTCACCTTGATGAAAAAAGATCTCAACACTTTCGAACTGAGCCAGCTCCAAAAGAATCCGATGACCATCGAAGAGCGCAAGACCAAGATCAAGGATTGGTTTGATCAGAAGGTTGGCTCTCTTCCGTTTGATGCGGCGCAACGAAGGTCTTTCGATGACGCCTGGGGCGCTTACTGTGAAGCTAAGATTGTAGAGCTGGCATCGAACTCAGTGTTCGCCGCCTCTAGCTACAAAGAACTTCCGACCCCTCAAGGTCTTTGTTCAGACTACTACGCATCGGCAGGGCTCTTAGCAGGGGCCAGCTGCCAAAATCCTAAGGAAGGAAACTATTTCACCTGTCTCTGGCAAGAGGGCGTTGGGAAAACCCGCTGGTTCCAGGCGTCAGCAGAACTCACTGCTGAAGCCTCGTCGGCGATGGCGCAAAAAAAATCCCAGCTGCAGGAACTTCTCAAAGTGCCGTCTAACTTTCAAAAAGTTTTGGCTCTCGATCCCACAATGGTATCGATCAACAGCAACCCTGTAAAAAACAAGATTACTCCAAATTTTTTCACCAGTATCTTTACTCAGCAGCTAGTTAAGGAGCCAGGCAATAACGTGGCGTGGTGTTCCGTCCCGCCCTTTGGAATTAAAGATCGCAAGCTGAGCGGCATTTGTACTCTCTTTGGCCTTGCCCCTCTTGAGCATAGCCCAGCAGAGTGGATAAATTCCTTAGAAGGCCGCAGTAGCGAAAATGAACTTTTTACCATTCCGCCTCCGACTGATGTAACTCTCGCACGCTTTGAAGATTTTGTTCGCTATCTAGGCGAGCGAGACAAGGGCCGAAGCAGCGAAGGAGACCGCCTGTTTCATGCTCCCTTGCAGAGTCCTAAACCGCTGGTAGCCCCAATCTTTAACGATGCAGGGGAAGAGTTTCTCGACCGCCTCGACAGCGTGAAAGCTGAACTTTCATCAGTCATTTATGGGAGTCTCGACGAAACTGCTCTGGCTGAGAAAGACTTTCGCTCGAAAAACATCAGCTATCGTGAAGCAAAAATTGCTGAGATGCAGGATGAGAGCAAGGTGCTCGAGGCTGAAACAGAAAGGGCTCTCAGTCGCGGTCTCAAGGCGACGAACGCGCCAGGTGTCGCGCATGCTTTCGTCGAAATTCGCTTTCACTTTCGACAGGTGGGTTCGATTTTGGTAGGCGAATTCTGGCCAAAAGATGCCGAAGTTGGCAATCAAGCGGCGGGCTTATTCCGAGGCTGCTTCGATCTCAGCCAGCAAGAGACTATCGACTGCCCCGCTGAGCTGGCTTCTGGCGACAGCAGTGATATCAGGGTATTCCCTGCGCAGCTGAATCGAGATCCCGAAACAGGCCAGATAAACTTGGCGATGAAAGTCGAGGACCCAGACGCAGCTTCTTTGATTCTCAAACCTAGAATGGAAGTAGAGCCTGGAGAAACTCCTAACTATTTTATGGATTTAGATTCATCGGCCTTCAAGGGACGTCAGTTGCGATTTGAACTTTTTCCAAACCGACTTCAGGACTCGCTCGATATTCTTACAGGTAAAGTATTTCTTGAAGACGAGACACGCGCCGTTTTTGAGGGGGGCATATCCGGTTGGGAGCTCTGGGACTGATCTTTCGATGATGACTAGCTTTTATCAGCAAGGATCGCCATTCCTGGCGATCCTTGGATTGCCTATCCAACCAAATCGAAGCTATGATGCCTTCCTCAAAGCCCTCTCTAAGGCTCGGTTCAGTGGGGATAAACATGCCAAATCTCAAGCGCAAAGCCAAAATTATCGGAACGGGAATGTACGTTCCGCCCAAGCAGGTTCCAAATATTGAACTTGAAAAGCTTATGGATACCTCAGATGAGTGGATTCGGCAGAGATCCGGCATCGAAACCCGGCACGTTATCGATGGTCAAGGGACTTGCGATTTGGCGTACGAAGCGTCTCTATCTGCCCTCAAAGCAGCAGGACGTACTGCGGCCGATATCGACCTCATCATCCTTGCGACTCTATCACCTGATATGCAGTTTCCAGGAACGTCCGCCCTCCTTCAAAGCCGTCTCGGCCTAGAGACCACGCCTGCTATGGATCTTCGCTGTCAATGCTCCGGCTTCATCTACGCCTTGAATGTAGGCAAGCTCTTCATCGAATCGGGGCAGTATGAACGCGTTCTGATAGTTGGTGCTGAAGCGCATTCACCCCTCCTGGATTTTACTACCCGTGGGCGCGATGTGGCCGTACTCTTCGGCGACGGTGCGGGCGCAGCTGTGCTGGAAGCTAGTAACGATGGGCAAGGCATTGGCTCGGTAATTCTACATGCCCAAGGTCAGCACGCAGACCGACTGTGTATGAGTCGACCCGGAACTAAAGATGGTCTCTGGTTGACTGAGGCCCATCTCAAGCAGGGCTTGCAATATCCTTCGATGGACGGACGTTACGTTTTTAAACACGCAATCGAAAGGCTGCGAGAGGTTATCACTGAAGTCCTTGAAAAGGAGCAGCTGGGCCTCGACGCTATCGATCATTTTCTTTTTCATCAGGCGAATATTCGAATCAATGAAAAAGTAGCAGAGCTGATGCAAATTCCTGCTCATAAGATCCATAGCAACATTCAAAAGTATGGGAATTGCTCTGCCGCATCGATTCCGATGCTCCTCGATGAAACCTTGCGAGCTGGTAAAGTTAAAAAAGGGCAAAAAGTATTAGCAGCAGCCTTTGGCGCTGGCTTTACTTGGGCTGGCGCGGTCCTACAGTTTTAGTTTCAGCGGGTAAAAAGCAAAAGGCACATCGAGAATCCGATAGCTGCCGACAATCCAAATACGACCGTCAGAAGGCCATAAGTCACGAGGCGTTGGGGAAAGGTCGAACTTAGGTAGATAGCTTCAGACACAGGGTCCAGGCGTTTCTTATGGACGGGCACTTCTGAGAAGAACTCGGGCCTCAGTAAAACCTTCGAAGAAATCACACTCAGGTGAGTCGGTTGCTTCGGAGCTGCCGGGCGCTTAGGTTCCGCTGCATCTTCAAGCTTTTTCTGTGGCATCATTCTATAAGTTTCGCTGGCGCACACTGGACAAACGCCCTTCAAAGCGCGACGGTTATTCGAGAGAATGACTGTATGTCGACCCAATGTCTCTGTATGAGTCTTACATCGGACGCAGTACACTGAAGGGTATGACATAATTGGAACTCCCGCCACTTTTGGCTAGGCGCAAAAGCCGCGCCTGGGAGTTAAATGCAAGTCTCAAGCCTTCTGAGCCAGATTATAAAATTGAATTATATCAATGTGATACAATCAGCCCTTCATCTAAGAGCCGTCATCTTTTTCGACATTTACCAAGAAGTTCTCTTTAGACGGACTTTGGGACCTCGACCATACTAAGCCGCCCCCTGATGCTTTGAGGATCCTTTATGAGTTCGGCTAGAGTAATTTGATCGAGTACCTGGATAAAAGCTTCCAAAGCTTTTTCAAAAGCCGTCTGCAGATGACAAATCCCCATTAAAGGACAGGTATTGGTTTCCTCATCAAAACAGCTTGCGAGTTTAAGATTCGGCTCGGTGCGACGGAAGACTTCACCGAGATTTATCTCACTGGGATCCTTCGCCAGACGCACTCCTCCCGAGCGTCCCCGGACAGAGCGAACAAATCCGAGCCGAACCAGATGTTGAACGACTTTGACCAGATGATTTTCCGAAATGTGATAAGCATCGCTAATATTGCGAATCTGGGTGAGATCGCCGCTGTTGCAGGCTAGGTACATCAGAACCCGAAACGAATAGTCAGAGTAAAGTGAAATTTCCATAGGCCTTCCCTAACTGCGCAGACCACGCGATGAAGTCGAACTTGATTTACGTGCAAGTCCTCCGCGAGCGATACTCCGGTACCATCGCTTTTTGTTGCACACCTCTCCGTATGAAAGAAAGTACTTTTCTTAATATAATTGGGAAGATTTCTTTGATAAGCGCGTTAACCAACGTCCGACCCTTTGAGCTAGGCCGATTTTGTCAGATTAGACTATGAATTTAAGGACGCGCTCAATCCTACCCACCGGTCTTTATAATTCGGTGAATAGAGTTCATCTTATTGTTTTTATTATTTAATTTAGCGCAAGCGAAATTTTTTCGATCAAGAACTTAAACTGGCACCCAAGCAGCCGATAGTGAGCTTATGAAACATTTACTACCAACAAAACCAGAAAATGAAAAAGAGAGGCTTGAGCTTCTCTATGCCTGCTCCTTACTCGATACTCCGCCTGAACCTGAGTATGACGACTATACCTTTCTTGCAGCTCAAATATTCGAAACTCCCGTCGCTCTGATCAGCCTCGTTGACGAAAACCGGCAGTGGTTTAAGTCCAAGGTGGGGACCCAACTCTCAGAAACGCCTCGAGACTTAGCCTTTTGTGCTTTTGCGATCCTGAGTAAGAAAACGTTCATTATTGAAGACACTCACTTGGATGAGCGCTTTGCTAACCATCCTTTGGTTGTTTCTCCCCCACATATTCGATTTTATGCGGGAGCTCCATTATCGACTCCGAGTGGACATATTCTCGGTACACTCTGCGTTCTTTCCAACGAAGCGCAAAAAACCCCTGAAGAGAAAATTGCTGTTCTTGAAGCTCTCGCTCGCCAATTAACGGCAAAAATAATTGGTCGGATCGAAAGCCGTAAAATGGAAGAAGCGCTCCAGATTATTGCCCATCAACAGAGTAAGCTCCTGGCGTCGGCTCGACTCTCCTCTTTAGGTGAAATGTCAGCTGGAATTTCGCATGAAATCAACAACCCGCTGGCCATTATTCAAGGCAAACTACGCAAGATCGAACGTCTGCTTAGTGATAATCCACTAGTTCTGGCTGAAATTGAGCGCATCGATGCGGCGGCATCGCGAATTGCTAAGACGGTTAAAGGTCTCCGAGAATTTGCCCGCGATGGTGGCCATGATTCTTTCGAGATAGTCGACCTTTCGAAATTGATTATGCAGGCCATCGAACTCACTTCAACGCGCGCTCACCAGCTGCACATTGCCCTCATAAGCAAAGATACAGCGGCTCCGATCAGCGTAGAGTGCCGCAGCATCCAAATTGTTCAGGTCCTGATCAATCTCATTAACAATGCTTTTGATGCTCTTAAAGATGTTGAAGTGAGGACCTTAACGATCTCTGCGTCGGAGAGTGCTGACTTTGTCGAGATAGCTGTATCCGACAGCGGGCATGGTATTCCAAAAGAGATTCAAGACAAGATCATGGAGCCCTTTTTTACTACTAAAGACGTAGGTCTCGGTGGCTCTGGCTTGGGCTTGAGTATTGCTAAGGGACTAGTGGAAAGCCACAAAGGAAGCCTCAGCCTCGACACCACGCGCACCGATACTTCCTTTAAAGTTCGCCTCCCCAAGTTGCAAACGGTAGCCTTCGCCAAGGGGGCTTAGAACTTATGCAGAAAACAAGCGTTCTTTTAGTTGATGATGACCGCGACCTACTCGACATTTTCAGCTTTGACCTTGAGGAGGCCGGGTTCGTGGTAAGCCAGGCTCAAAGCGGAAATATCGCCTGGGACCTACTAAGCAAAAGCAATTACGAACTTATCATTAGTGACCTCTATATGCCGGATGGCAATGGCCTTGATCTCCTCAGTCGAATCAAGAAAACGAGGCCCGAGCAGCCCTTTGCACTCTTCTTCAGTGAACCCGAATACGGTAAGATTGCAAATGCTTATGCGCTCGGAGCTAACGACCTGCTGTTCAAGCCTATAAGCGCCGAACTTCTCGTTTCTACCGCACGTCGGCTGGTTTTAGCTCCATCTGAGCGCTGGACTAAAAAAGATCCGAGCCTGAAGCAAGGTCAGACCTTGCTCGCAGAAGCCACTGAGATGGACTTCGGGCAAGGGGGAATGTTCCTGCGCGTACCAACAGCAGGGTTGCCAACCATGGGAACGCTTTTAGGCTTTAAAGTAGAGTTAAAAATTGGAGGGAAACCCCCAGTTTATTTTGAGGGCGAGGGCTTGGTCCGCTGGCTCTCCAACGATGCGGGACTCCAAAATTCCTCTCTCCGAGGCATGGGTATTGAGTTCACTTATCTTGACGCAACTTCAAGGCAACTCTTTATTGAGTTCATTTCAAAACGCTCACCGAGCGCCTATATTCCCCACTTCCAAAACTTGCCAAAAATAGCTTGAAAAAAGCTCATTCCAAAAATTTTCGGCAGGCTCTCATCTTCCGTAGCTCAACCTCGACACCTCTATCTTGATCGGTCGCGGATTCGGAGAGCCCTTTCGAAGCGAATACGTGGTTAACGGTTCGGTACTATGAAGTCGTCTGAGATTTCCAGACGGAAAGCAGAAACTCCTTATAAAAAACATTCAGGCGAGGATCCTTAATTCCTCGCGTCTCCTCAAAGAGATCTTGTGCCTTCTTTGATAAGTCAAGAGTGTACCCCGCTTCCACTTCACCATGTCTAGCTGATAAGTTAAGTCGCCCCCCGACAAGTGTACAGTCAACAATCGTTACGTCGTGAACGCTGCTAATCTCTGCAGCGCGTTGGCGTATAGATGCTTCATCCGAGAGATCCATCGCTGTCACATGAGCTGGCAACGCAGGAGGAACAAACCTCTGATTTTCTAGGTTTTCTAGTCTCTCTTCATCCTTCTTTGCGCCGTCTAGAACATCATCGCAAGACTGCACAAGGAGGAGACATGTAAGCAAGGGGATAACCTTTATTTTCAGTCTCAGCATTAAAGGTTATTCCTTTTAAAAAAGTTAATTTGGTCTTCGTAATCAAGTAAACACACATCTGCATTGTTAGCGTCAGCTGCTTCTACCATACAGTAGACGAAGCCAAAATATATGTCTTCGAGGGCGTTGTAGGAGCCTTCGCCTGCGTTCCTATTCTCGAGGAACGACGACGCGCCTGCATACGCACTAACAGCCGCAGAGGCTTGCACCGGAAAACGTTCGGCCGTTGACTTAATCAGCTGCTGGCGGTCGGTGTTTTCGCGCTCAAGTCTATCGTAGGCTTTTTTGGCAGCTTGCTTGGCGCGATCCGTTTTCGCCCCTTCGGTGAGCCCCAGTATTAGGCCGACAGGACCGAGTACGGAACCCCCAATTGTTCCCAGTCTAAGAGCTTCTTTATTGTCCTCAAAAACGCTGCCAAGCGATCCTCCTATCTTCCATTCGTTGATAGGAGGGATTTTAATGCCAGGTATATCGATCTTAGGAAACTTAATACCGCCCCAACCCGCTGAAAAAGACGGAGTAGAAACTAGAGCGCCTGCGACGACTGCTGCGGAAATGATCTTTTTCATTAGTGAAACCCTGTATTGTTAGTGCGAATGCGTATTTTTTAAATTTGTTTTGTAATACTTGCGCGAGAATCAACCACCGATGCAATCGTCAAGCACGCCGACCACAGCAGTCTTTGTACCGACACACGCAGCTGTGCATGTCAGGTCGGCAAAACAGATGACTCCTAGCTCCACAACGCCGGCGGCGCAAGCGCTACCGAGTACGCCGGTAGCAGCCGTATTGATAAAGCAACCAGCAACGTCAACATCTACTTTACCTTCGACACCAAGGCGTTTGGCGTAGTATTGGAGGCCACGAATTGGGTCGATATCTTTGAGTGCGTCTTTGGCGGTGTCGGGTGTTGCGCCGTTAACCCACTCTACCACGCTGTCAATCGACAGAGGGCAGACGCGTATTTTAAGCCAACACTCATTCGCACCAAGAGGATTGCGCATGATGCACTTGTCTACTCCGTCACAGTTAGCGTAAGCGGAGGTGCTCGAGAGGAGAGAAACAAAGGCCAGGGACCTTAAAAATAAAGATTTCATCGAGTGATAGTATCCTTCGCTATTTTATTTCGGTGGCCATACGACACAAGTAATTTCGACCATCAGAGAGGCAGAAGTTCGTGCTTCGGTCTCGGTACAAAATGGTCAAAAAAATATGCCATCATACTCATAACCTTCGTCTGAGACTTACGGGGTATCACCTTCAAGCGCTTGCGGTGTCTGAGGTTGGGGTTTTACTGAGTTCGATCATTCTGATCAAGTTTGATTGATTGACAAGACAGAAAATTATCAACATGATGTCGCGATTTGAACACCGCGTTAAGCATGAGATCAAAATGGCCAATAGCAAAGCTGACTCTCTTGTGAAGTACCTCGACAGATGGCTCGGGGCCAGTGGACGGCGTAACCTTCAGCTGCTTTCGAAGCAGTCTGGTGTGCCTTATCAAACGCTGCGAAGACTCGTACAAAGAGAGTCTGAACCTTCTCAAGAAACCGCCATGACTATTTTGAACATCGTTGCCTCTCTCGAAGAGACTCTCGACTACTTCGGAGACTCAGAAGCTGTAAGCAGCTTTTACAGGAAGATTGCTAATAGCGTTAGCTTGGCGAGCCCAGAACTGATGAGTAGGTTTTTGGATAAGGATGGGTTTTGGACACTCATGCTGGCTTTCACAATCGGCGCAACGAGAGACCGGGTAGAGAAGCTATTGGGAACGCTTGGAGTAGCCGAATTCGAAGAAATGATCTCTGAAGGGTATCTTACTGAGAAGTCTCCGGGCTTGTACTCTGCGGGAACTGATCAAGCTATCCTCTACATAGAGAATAAGAGACTTGCCCATGAAGCTGTGATTCATATTGCTCAGATGCATTCCATTGACGAGCCCATGGAGCGCTTTTTGGTTTATAATGTTAGCGTCGACGGCTACCGAAAGATGCGCTTAAAACTTGCCGAAGTTTACCAGGAGACAGACCTCATAGCTAGGGAGCACGAGGGTGACATTATGGTTGCGTTTTCATTGGTCGGGAAACAGGTCGCATCAAGCGTCGGAGGCTCGGATGAGAGCGTTTAAATTTGTTTGCCTAATGTTTTCGTCTCTGTTTTCAGCGTCTGCTTTGGCTGGTGGGGTTACTGGTGGGACTGGGATACAGACGAACTTTGGAGCTCGTTCTACTTTCACAGGTGGAGCCACTGGCGGGTTTCCTGGGCAAACCATCGCCTCCAACTTTCGTCAAATCTTGCTAGATAGCGCAAATTTTAAAGTGCTTGAAATCCAGTCTTTGCGAGGATTGCCAGTTAACCTTGAGGGCGAAAGTCACCTAGTCGACTCGATGGACCTTGAGAATCGCACGATCGTCTTGAATCCTGAATCAGGTTTAGGAGACTCTTTAAAAGTAACAGAAGCAGAAACACTCTCAGATTAATATAAGAGCCCTACTTCGGACCGGGATATTCTGCTCAGTTAAAATGCCACCACCAAGAAATTTTATTCGGGCAACCGGGTTTAGAAAGACAGTCAATCCGTCGAGAAGTGTCTCGTGGTATTCGCTAGGCTTCTGCAATTTAATTTTTTAGTCTGGTAGATTTTGGATTACATCTCTCAGAGACAAGAGACATATTCTCATCACGAGTCCAAGCGGATCCGGTAAAACTTTCCTTGCGACTGCATTGTAACAAAACCTTGCCGGCTCTGAAATACAGACAGATATTTTCCAAGTGACTAACTTGCTCGCTGAGTTGGAAGCTGCGCGTGAAGTGGGCCCCTTCCTTCGCACTATTAGTAACTTCAAGCGTCCGCACGTTCTAATAATCAACGATTGTTGCCTCAGCTCACTTTCAAAAGGACTTCTGTGAACTAATCGAAGAACGACACAGCAAAGCACTCACGATCGTCACCAGCCAGCATCCCGTGAGTCTCTGGCACGGATTGATACGAAACCTGGGCATAGCAGATGCAATCGTCGATAGGATAGTTCACAACGGCATCAGGATAGAGCTAAAAGGGGAGTCCCGGAGAAAGAAAACGACGGATCTTGACAGCGATCCAACAATAGCTTCATGAAGGAAAAGAGGCGTCGCTTTGCTGCGAAAACCTTCGAACGTGTGCCTGGACCCGCTCGGACTAACGGTCGCCTATCGTCGAATGCGCAAATAAGAATAGAAAGAACTAGATGAGCACAAATCTCGATCGATTCAAGAAAGACTTGGCTAAACTCATTGAGCAAGGAGACGCACTTGAAAGTGCAATGTTGTTGGCAATTAATAAAGATGGTTTTAGCAAACAAGTAAAGTCCATTTTCAAAGACAAATCCGAAGACTTTTTGAAAAATTTGCCGAACTTCAACGAAGAATATGAAGCATGGTATTCAGAATCACTAGCGCTGATAAAGCAGATACTCAATGACAGAATGTACAACTTTATTTCATATTACGAAAAGCCCAAATCGCGAAAATCTATCAACCATGAAAATTACACCATTCAAGACTATTTGCTTGGAGTCTCCCTCCGAAACTACCTCAATGAAGTTATTGTTAATCAATCTGCTGCTTTACCTAAATTTCGACAACAGAGGAGTATTCTCAAGGCAGCACAAGCTAGATTCGAGAGCTCACTTTTCGATATTCAGCAAATTGTGCAGGCGGACTTGTTTGATAGTGAATTGGACAAAGCACGGGAACTGAATAAGCACAAGTTCGTCAGAGCTGCAGGAGCAATCACCGGCGTTGTTTTAGAAAAACATCTCAGACTGGTCTGTGACAATCATTCAATTAAAATCTTGAAAAAAAATCCCGGCATTGGCGATTTAAATGAGCTTCTCAAAACCAACTCTGTTATAGATGTGACTAAATGGCGGTTCATCTCGATGCTCGCGGATATACGGAATATCTGTGACCACAATAAGCATATAGAGCCATCATTTGAACAAGTTGATGATCTTATTAATGGAACGGAGAAAACCATTAAATCTGTTTTTTGAAAGAGTCAGTTGCTTTAATTTAGAAATGAGTCAACAGACGATCCCTCGTAAGCATCTTGCAAGCGTAGGGTTTCGGCAGTCTCGGTCTTCCCAAAAATTTTCTTATAGACCGCCTAAGTTTAAAGAGGCTTTACCCGAAACACGGCCGCAACCTTGAGAAGAATATAAAGAACTGCAGTCGCTTTCAAATTATCGAAGGAAACGTCTTCTGCAATACCGTGGTATGAGAGGTTTCGAAAGTTCCATCCAGCATTGCCTTCAATCAGAACCAACTTGAACATTTCGATTTCGCGAACAGGAAGATCCACCACTTCTAGATTGTCTAAAAGGGCCGCTAAAAGCGAGCGATGCTGAACAGCTCCCCCCTCCTTCTCTGCATCAATGTACACCCCGGCTGCGTCCAAGCTACGGCCAAGAAAGCCTTCGAAATATGATATTCCGTAAAAAAGGAACTGCATCGGGTCGTTCGCAACATAGCCATCGACCGCCCGCTGGCACTGGATAGCGTGTGCATCCAACCATCCTAGCGAGCCTTTGAGAATTTCTAAGAAGAAATCGGAGTTCCTGCCTAGCTCCGTAAAAATCGGATGCACCACTTCATTCATGAACACAGCCATGTAGAGCAGCCGAAATTCCTTCTGACGGAACTGAGGGTCAGTTTCTGTTCCACCATCTTCACGATCCCCAACTATACGTCCAATGCCAAGTCTGCCTAAAAGAGGAGAGATTAAGGCTTGGTTCGATAGGTGATTCTCTACGGTTTCGTCGTCGGGAATATAAAGCATAACGAGTAGCTCAATCAAAGCCTTTTCTGTACGACCATGTTTCAATATGCCATCAACGATATTCCTGTAATCACCAGCGGACCAACCGAGTACTGGGGCAGGTTTCATTGCTCCAACAATGACCTTAATCGCTGCTCTTTTTAGTTTGATTAAGTCTTTGCGGTCTTCTGATTTAAGACGTGATTTTCCTTTGAAGAGGAGTCTTGCAAAAATACCGGACGCGACTGCACCTGGGTTTTTTTCGGCACATATTTCCAAAATATCTTTGGTCTGTTCCCACATTTCAGTTGCTCGAGTCTCCATTCCTAAAGCGCTATAAACCGCCATTAGTAAGTCTCTGATCGGTTCTAGTTTATCATAGTTCAAATTAAGCCCAGCAAGCACCCACGCTGAGTTAAGTTCAGCAATCAATTGGCCAATAATTTGATGCTGCTTCAGACATTCACCCCATTTCGAATGTTTCATGAAGTGCAAAAGCAGTTGAGCTAGTTTCCATTTTATCACGCTATTCGGAGAACCCTGGTTAAGGGCATACTGAATAGTGCAGAAAAGATCCTCGAGATCGGTAAACATTCCAGGATATTTAGAAGCGAAATAGGCAGCCACTTGCAAAGTATTGACTGCACAATCATTGGGCAAATAGTCGGCATATCTAAAGAGATGTCGTGCGGCATCTGTAGCAGAAGCGTATATTTCCAAAACAACTTTGCGCTTATTATGGGTTGCCACCTCAGGAAATGAAATAAGTTGGAGCCGAAACCGAAACAAAGGGTTTTTCACGACAGGAATATATTTCAAAACTGTTGGACGAACATTATCGTCTATCCGGATATCATAGCGAGTATTTTGGAATATTTCTCCTGGCAAGGCCTTGAGAACCCAAGGAGTTTGACGTTCATTAAATGATCCAAACTGCACGCCCGTGGCAATGGCAGCAAGAAACAGTCCGCTACGCCGATCTACTTCTGGAATACCCTCGGTTGCCAATCTCAGCTCATTACCAAAGGAAAAATCGATCAGGTCTATCACCTCTGAGGTCTCTATAGCAGAAACGATTTCATCAAGGCTGTTAGCTTGCCGAAACTTAGGTGACTCAAATCGCACGCCACTCTGATTCCTGGAATCGGACTTCGAAACTTGCCAGATTTTATCCAAGAAAACTCCTTCGATAGGAATCAAGGATTGATAGATTGGGTGATTGTGATACGGAGAGCGTGGGGACTCTAGCTATTGGCGATTAGTAACAAAGCAAATATCGCATGGAAGGGATCGATGGCAAAGAAAAAAGCCCTTAGCTTACGCCGAGGGCTTTTTTCTTATCAAGTTCGCCATCGGTGAAAGATGGCTCCTCAGGACGGGCTCGAACCGCCGACCCAGTGGTTAACAGCCACTTGCTCTACCAACTGAGCTACTGAGGAACTTGACGGTCCTGAAATTATCTAAGATCGCGGGACCTGTCAACAGCAGAAATTCATTTCGCTTCGGGTTCCCGACCGAGTACCTTCGATACCACGTGCGACATATTATCAATTTCAAACGGCTTGGTAATATAATCATCTGCACCTGCCGCAAAGCCGCGCTCAATATCTTCTTTACTACGCCGGCCAGACAAGAAAACAATAGGCACATTTCTCAAGACAGGATGCCGCTTTAGCATTGAGCAGAGTTCAATACCATCGACCCAGGGTAGGTTAATATCAAGCAGTATTAAATCGAGCTGTACCGTGTCTAATACCTTAGCCACAGCCATGGCGTCCTCAGCAAGAATCACTTTATATCCATCGTGTTCAAGGATACGCTTAATAGCATTCCGCATAACCTCCTCGTCATCGACGGCGAGAATAGTCGGTTGATGCTGATGATTTTGCAGGCTACGAAAGTCGTTGAGATCCACAACCTTCTGACTCAGCATGCGCCTTTTCTGTATAGCCTCGACCTGACGCTTGATTGATGCCTGTCCTTTTGGACCAAACTGATGGCTACTCATTTCCCCAACCTTTCCTAGCGGCACGGATCCGAATCCTAGGAAGATAAAATGTCTATCTGGTAAGACTCTCTTCCGAGCTGGTCGGCATTCTGCTAAGAAACCTGAGACCTAAGCCGTTGAAGCCGTTTAATTCTCGCGTAAATAGTCCTGAAAGGCTGCATATGTTTAGCCCCTTAGCGGAAGAAGAGTTGACCGTTCATTGGCAATTGGCAAATCCTCCTATTCAAGCTAGCAGCTGGAAGTCGTGGGCAGAGAATGAAGCCGGACCACTCCACCCTCTCGAAGCAGAACTCAGCTGGCCGATCGGCACTCTATCCATCCTTGAAAACGCCTTTAAACAAAATCTCCCACGCAGTCGCGGCTGGGATCTTTCAGGACTGACCGTCGATGCGAAAGCTGCCTTTACCCAGGCTGCTTCGGTCTTTCGACGTGGAGTTCCATTGCGCGATGCAGGCGCTGACGTTCCGACGTTTTCCACCGAAGGACATTACGGCATTCGCCTCACATCAGCCTGGGATCCCAAAGATCTTTTCCCCGAAGGGGGCCTCGTCTTCGTTGATGATCGCGCGGCCGAAGCCTGGAAAATCCCCGAGGCAGCGCATATAGTTCCTATCCATATCGATGAGGCGCGGAAAACCCTCACAACTGTAGCGAAAATATTGAAGCTAGCCGATGAACGCGGCCAGAATTATTCGGCTCCTTGGAGCATCGTTGGTGGCGGGATACTAGCCGATACGGCTGCGTTCGCCGCCTCCCTTATCAAGAAACCTTTTCGCTTGGTCCCCACAACCTTGCTAGCCATGCTCGACGCCTGCATAGGCGGTAAAACCGGCGTCAATTTTCCGCCTTTTGGCAAAAATCAGCTGGGTCACTTTGCGTTTCCTGAGGAAGTTATGATTTCGACAGCCTGGCTGAGGACCTTGCCGCAGAGAGAGTTCCTAGCGGGGCTCAATGAGGGATATAAACACGCCCTCCTTATCGGCGACGCGAGCCTAGGTCGCGCCGTAGTCAAGCTCGACCAGCGCCCCGAGGACTTGCGCATGCATCTAGCTCGCCTCGTTCAAGTTAAAGCTCAGATCGTCGCCAAGGACCCCAGCGAACAAGGCATTCGCGTCGCCCTCAATCTTGGGCATACCCTCGCGCACGCGCTGGAGAGGGTTTCTCACGCGAATCGATCGGATTTTCCGCTGCTCCATGGCGAGGCGGTCGGTGTGGGTCTGCTCTTCTGTCTGGAATTAAGCCACGCCCTCTCCTATCTCCCCCATTCGGTCTACCAGACAATGCGCAATCAACTGCTCTCCTCACGGCTCGTGATCAAGCCACGGCAGCTTCTAAAACATCTTGGTTTTGGTGACCTCGTGCACGACGTGCTCATTGAAGAGCTGCTGATTGGGATCAAACAGGATAAGAAATCTCGCTCTCAAGATGGAAGCGAGTGGGTGCTCCTGCGTAACTGGGGCGAATTAGTAGAAGAAAGCGGACGCTTTACAGTCTCCATCTTTGACGATGACTTTAGGACTTTCTACCGCCGATTCGTCGAAAACTGGCTCAAGGCTTGAGCCGTCGCAAGCTCGATCGCCCAAGCTCCAGAGCGGCAGCCCAGCTTCCACTGCGCATGCGCAAAGCTGAAAATCCGAAGCACAAGAGGACGAGTGAACCATGCAAACTCAGGAAAATGAGATTATCTATTTGCCGCCAGTTGGCTAAGAAGCCCGCGATGATCCGCTCAAGCCCTGGATTGAGAAGACTTACACTGAGATAAACTGCAGCGCCTAAGGCCAACCAAGCACCGTTTTTTTTCAGTTCAGCTAAATTCCAGTCTGCACCCATCCTTTTGCTCCCCCAAACGAGAATAGCCGCATTGAGACTCAGGGTCATCGAGCTCGTCAGCGCAAGACCCACATGGCCGAAGCGATGGACAAAAAGCATGTTTCCTAGAACGTTACTAGCAATACTGAAGAGCGAGACTTTCATCGCAAACGAAGTCTTATCAGTCGCATAATAGAAGGCCGTCATAACTTTTATGAGGCCATAGGCCAGCATGCTAAGCGAATAAGCAAAGAGGGCACGCCCTGTAGCCTCAGCATCAGCGGCCGTATAATGACCGTGTCTAAACAGAAAATCAATAATGCGCTGGTGGTTGACGAGAGCGAACATCATACAGGGCAAGAGCAGCCAACTCACGAAAGTGCAGGCCTGCTGTAGCTGGGCCGAAACTTCAGAATCCACACGTTTCCCAGCTTTGATAACTGCTCGCGTTAGAGCCGGTAAAGCATAGACTCCCACGGCCACCCCAAAGATGCCTATAGGCAGCTGCAGAATTCGAAAAGCATAGGTCAACCAGGTGACAGCTCCAGGTCCAACTCCAGTAGCGAAATTGGTGTTGACTATAGAATTGATAGGAGCTGCACTAGTAGCAATCACTGCTGGACCCATCAGTTTGAGCACTAGCTTGATATCCCCAGACCAAGGCAAATCCTTCCAAAGGCTTTTCCCACAATAAATGAGTGGGGCGCGAACACTCCAGATCGCCGCAAGCATCTGGATCAGAAAACCAAGTATAGTGCCCCAAGCCAGACCCAAAACGCGTGCATCCCCTGAACCAGCTACCCATTCGGGTGAGTAGGTCTGAAGCAGGTCGCCTAGGACTAACCCTCCGAAGATGACACCCAGGTTAGCCAGCACCGGAATAACTGCGTTAAAGAAAAACCGGCCCTTTTGGTAAAGAGCGCCCATAGCAACCGCACCGATTACACTCATCCCCAAAGAAGGGAAAAGAATTTGAGTCAAACTTACAGCATTTAGCTGGTAAATTTCGGAAGACTCCCCGCCTAGACTCATAAAAGCTACCAGGTCTGGAGCGGCCCAAATACCAAGCATAATTAGGCTAAGCATGACCAGAAAACTGAGATAGAGCATTTGAAAAAGGAGCCTGTCTGCACCTTCAGAATTCTGCTCTTTAAGGCTGGTATAGACTTTCGTGAACGAGCTCCCGAGAGCGCCTTCGGCGAGCATGTCCCGCAGGAGGTTAGGAATTCGCTGCGCGACCACAAAAGCATCATGGAGAGGACCCGCACCCAGGATATGGGTCGTCACGACATCGCGGACCAGGCCTGAAACGCGGCTTATGAGGGTGCCTGCTGCAAAAAAAAGGCTGGAACGGGCAATAGACACGGCTAGCTCATCTTTATAAGGTGATGCCCATCACCTTAGCATAAGAAAGATACGATATCCAAGCCGTGCGAAGGGGCTTCAAAACAGCTCTTCTCGGACTGCATGGACTTCTAGTTCAAGATTTCCGAGCAAGTTCTCGATGGCAGAAAATTCACCCCAACGCGCCAAACCTTGCAGTTCGATGGCAGAGCTCAAGATCTGAACCGCACCGACGCGCAGTGCGTTTTGTGCTAACTGCTGGGCGAGCCGATCGAGGCCAATGCGGTCGCCATTGCTGTTAAAGTGAAAAGCCAAACGAAGATCGCAGGCAATCTTTTCCAGGTGAGTCGAGAGTAATTCCGAGAAATCAAGGCCGTCTGAAGTACTCAAAGTTTTTAGCATCTCTAGCATACGGCCGTCTACTGAAGCCATTCCGAGAGTTGGCAGCGCTTCAGTATCGGAAAGCTGACTTTGCCGGCTTGAGTAGTTTTGTGGGACGACGCGGGACTTCTTAGCGTTGAGATCCATAAAAACTCCTGATGAACTAAGCTTTTGCTGCCAGCAGCGACATTTATACAGATCTATCATAGCCATAATTGAAGGAACAAGGAAATCCGCAAAGCTTGGCATTTGATCAGAAAGGCTCAAGTTGGAGTTAATTATGGGCAAAAGTAAGGGAAGGGAGAGGAGGAGAAAAAAGATGGGGAATGGTTTCTCCTAGGAATTTTTATCGGACTTTAGCATCAGCAACAACAGCAGAACAGGAGAAGCAAGGCAACGGGAACCTGGGAGATTCCCCATCTTAGTAATCCTTACAGCAAGTACTGTTCCACAGAATTCGAAAAATTTTTCGGGGTAATAATTAAGAAAATTCGCAATATCGCTGGATATATGCGCTAGGAAAGTGGCAATTGTCGATAATAGCTACAGACAGCTTTTTGCTGAATCTTTGCTGACAGATAACGCTATTGATTGAGCCGAAATTGGGAACTCATGACGCCGACCTTGGCAGTTACATAGCACCGGCGTAGGTAGTGAGAACATAGCGGAATGATCCGACAACAGTGAGGCGATCCTTTTTCATGCCCTCGGGCAAAGGCGCGAAAGGTGCTGCGAGATTTAGCGCTTCGACCACGGCATCGTCCAATATCTTGTGGCCGGAAGTTGTAACAACTCGGACCCGAGCAAGTCGACCATCCTGCAAAATCGTGAATTCAACCTTCACCTCCCCTTGCAATCCACGCTGGACCGCTTCGGCCGGATAAGACCAGACGAGTTCGAAGGCCTTTCTTATATTTGTAAAATAACCAAGGTACCGAAAATTGGTCGTGTTGAGATCGACTCTCTCACCTATTTCAGCCTCATCGCTAACATAGTCCTGATACCCGGCCTGGACGTGTTGGGCCATCTCTTCTGACCGCGGCATGAGCGATTCATAAACATTGCGCGGCTTATTTTCCCGAGCTCGAGGGGCTGCGACTGTTCCGTTCGGGGAGAGAAGCATGCTTTTGTTAGGAGCTTGTGGCGGTGATTCGCGCTGCACATCTGAAGTCTTTGGTTTAACTTGCTCAGTCACCTGTGGTGCATTCTGCGCTTTCCGAGCCGCCTGGGCTTTCGAATCGCGACCAGCCTGCCCAGGATCAGCGGCTTTAGGACGTGGGACTTGGTCAGCGATCTTAGTCTCTTTTTCAGTTTTATGGTCCTGTGCTCCCAGTCTATTGGAATCCTTAGGGGCTTCGGTCGGCGCCATCGGCGTCTCGACAAGACGCTTGGCATCAGGATCTTTCTCTTCAGGCTTTTCTTTGTCTTGAGGCTTTTTTGGCTTCTTAGTAACTTTTACATTGATCTTGGCCGGCTCCGAGCGAGGATACGGGATAGCCGAAGTTCTTGGCGCGATCTTATCGAGGTTGACGATAGAAACTAGGTGGAGCAAGGCGGAGAAAAATACGATACTAAGAAGCCAATACCAGCTTTGGCGGGGCAGGCCAGTGAAGAAAGTGATTTTATTGGATTCTCTTTTCATTCAAAGACCTTACAACGTTCAAGTTGACATCATGCCAAGTAAATCACTTGTAATAGCATCAACCTTACCCCTAAAACTGACTCGCAGTTTAGTGGGTAGACCCACGGCACCCTGACCTTATGTTAGTTTATCGGTAAATGTTCAAGCTCTTGAAGGGCCATGCATGCTTTTTCTAAAAAATGTTCCGACATTTTTCTCGGCACTCCTCATTTTCTTTAGCCTCTCAGTGGCTTGCGTAGAGAAGGACATTGATCCTTCGGACCCGGCTGCGGCCTTCGTCCGTGCACGCGAACCCTATGACGATGAGATGTACGAGATAGCTATCCAGCGACTTGGTGAGTTTAAGTCCCAGTTTCCATACAGTAAACATACTCCTGATGCCGAGCTTATGATAGCCGATAGCCATTTTCAACTTTCGCGTTACGCGGAAGCGGCTAGTGCTTACGAACAGTTCGTCAAACTCCATCCCCGCCACGAGAAGGCCGCTTTTGCTCAGTATAGAGTCGGAGAGTCTTATTGGGCCGAGGCTCCTGACGATATCGATAGGGAACAAGACTATACGCTCAAGTCGATTGCTGAATGGGAAAAGTTAGTCAGCGGGTACCCAGATTCCAAAGAAAGCTCCCAAGCAAAGGAGCTGTTGAACAAAGGGCGCCGGCGAGTAGCCGAACATTCAGACTTTATCGCCCGTTTTTACTGTAAGCAGGAAATCTATCACGCCTGTGCCTACCGCTATCTGCAGCTGATCGAACAATATCCTCAGTTCGTGGACTTAGCCAAGGGTGCCTACACCAGATCTGCAAACGCCTTCGAAAAGCTCAGCGAAGGGAAGTCAAAAGAGAGCGAAAGCGATGCTAATCTTTATTATAAGTCGATGTCTTCCGCCGAACTCAAACAGAAGGCTGAAGAGATGCGCGCCAAAGGGGCAAAACTTACTCTCTAAAGCTTAGTCTCAGATAGCCGAATCCTTGTAAGATCGCGCGACTTCGCCCGCCGATCCATTGCAGAACCAAGGATGGGGCTTATGAGATTGAAGCATCGATTCCCAAGTGCGCTGATAGTAGCCGGACTGCTGGGCTGTCAGACAACTACTCCAGGCTCAGAAACTCCACAATCAGATAAGCAATCTATGGCCGGCTTCTCGACAAACGACGCGAGCGCTGCCGGCGATAAGTCACTGTCATCGATCATTGAGGTCCTCGATGCCAGCGACGCTGCGAGAAGGCGCTACTGCCGAGATGATGTATACAGTCTCTACCTTCAGGAAAATTACATCAATTCCGTTGGGCCCAAAGATCCACGCAGTGCACGTCGAGCCCGGAAAGAAGCGCAGCATGAGGCCTACCGGAAGCTCAATGCCGATTTACCGGTAGAATTTGGTGGACTTCCTGTCCAAGCCACGCAGAGAGTCTACGCCTGGCTAGATTATTTCACGGGTAGTGGTCGCCAGAATTTTATGGTCTGGTTGATTCGCAGCGCATCAGTTCGCGAAACCTTGGTCCCTCTGCTAGAACAAGAAGGTTTGCCACCTGAATTCTTTTTTCTTGCTATGATCGAATCTGGCTTCAGCAACATGGCCTTTAGCCGTTCGAGTGCTTCGGGTACCTGGCAATTCATGAAACCAACTGCACAGCACTATGGTCTTCACATCAATTACTGGGTCGACGAACGTCGAGATCCAATTAAGTCGACGCTTGCGGCCGCAAGGTATCTCAAGGATCTTCATCGACAGTTTAAAGACTGGTATCTAGCTATCGCTGCTTACAATGCAGGACCGAATAAGATCATCCGCGGAATCCGAGCTACGGGCACCCGTGACTACTGGGCCTTAAGCAGATCCCCCTACCTTTTGCCTGAAACTAAAAACTACGTTCCGAAAATGCTTGCCGCCCTCATGATTGCGAGTCACCCAGAGCACTACGGTTTTTCAATAGCAGCCGATATCCGAAACACGACCCCATTGACAACAATTGCACTCAAGAATCCCTTTCGGCTTGCAGAAATCGCTAGTCGACTGACTATTCCGCTCCGCGAGCTGCAGCGTTGGAACCCTGAAATACTACGTGGTGTCACTCCCCCTATATCGCGTCAGGCATCCAAGAACCGCAACAACGCCTACGTCTTACGTCTGCCTAAACCTCTGGCCGAAAAATTTCCACTCATCGAGCCCGATTTGCAGCAGCTCAGTATTCACGACGTACAACTTCATCGCATAAAAAAAGGTGAGACCTTAGATGCAATTGCCAAGATCTATAAGGTCCCCAGGGAAAAACTCATCCAGTTTAACCCTGACCTCAGACCCCAACGCCTCCGCCCAGGACAGAATGTGGCGGTACCCGTCCCGGTGATTTCGGGCATCCTATAAAAGGCGAGGACTAGGAAGAGTAAGGTGCGTATAAGGATGGGGAGGTTTTCCATCCTGCGAGGTCCTTATGCGCGAAAATCCTTTTGTCACCGACCGCCTCTTTTGCCCTGGCCCAACCCCTGTTCCCCTTGCCAATAGTCAAGCGGCTCTTCGGACCAATGTTTACCACCGAACCGACACGTTTCGGCAGGACGTTCTAGAGTGTCGGAAGCTGCTCCAGATCTTTTTCGGATCGCAAGAGGCTCCTCTGATACTGACCAGCTCCGGGACGGGAGCTCTAGAGGCTGCTCTGGTCAACCTTACGGCACCTGGTGATCCTATTCTCGTCATCAATGGGGGAAAATTTGGTGAACGCTGGGAAAAGCTCGGCAAAACCTACGGCTGCGAGGTAACGAGCTACACCCTACACTGGGGTACTAGTCCGGATCCCGAAGTTTTAAAGGAAACTTTGCGGCGTATGCCCACCTGCAAAGCCGTATTCTTCCAAGCTAATGAAACGTCTACCGGCGTCGCTTTTCCAGTCGAAGAGCTAGCGACGGCCATTCGCTCCGTTTCGGAAGCGTTCATCATCGTCGATGCAGTTTCTGGAATGATTGCGCAACGGATCGCCATGCAAGAGTGGGGTCTCGACTGCGTTGTTAGCGGAAGCCAGAAAGGCTTTGGAATTCCTCCAGGACTCAGCTTCATTGGCCTTTCTGAACGGGCTTGGGGTGCTCTCAGCTCCCGTCCACGCTTTTATTTCGACTTAGCTCGCG
>JBGSTX010000042.1:0-6863 GCA_041736305.1 Oligoflexus sp.
GACCCTGATTTGGTGCCTTAAACGCCCCGAGCGCTTGAATGCCTTAGGTACTACTGTGGGCCAAGAACTTCTGGGACTACTTAAAAAGCTGCAGGATGAACTGGCCGTCTGGCAGGAGGCTGGATCGATCGATGAGCCGCCTTATCGCTGCCTCGTACTCAGTGCCGAGCCCGTAAAGTCGGGTCGTGAAGGCCCGGTGTGGATTGCCGGCGGTGACCTCAAGGAACTTCAGCTGCTCCAAAAACCTGACGAAGGTCGTTCTTATGCCTGGCTCATCGCGGAGATTTGCTCGGGTCTTCAGGATTTGCCAATTCCCGTGATCGCTGTCATTGACGGTTTGGCTATTGGCGGCGGCGCTGAATTTGCTTTGGCAGCCGACCTTCGCCTAGCGACGCGACGCAGCGCGCTCTACTTCAAGCAGCTTGAGGCGGGATTAGCTACAGGTTATGGGAGCTGCAACCGCCTCATCGCCTTAGTTGGTCTGGCTAAAGCGACCGATTTGCTACTTCGCTGTCGCTGCATCGACGCTGAGGAAGCCCACAGATTGTCGCTCTTCAATGAATTGGTCGATGAACCCGAAGAGATGGAAGATAAGCTCGAGCACATTCTCAGCTCTTTTTATCGTCTTTCACCTCTAAGCGTCAGCGTGCAGAAGGCCATGCTACAGCTTCCCTTCCACGATAACAGGGGTGGTTTGACGCAAAAAGAGCTGGATCTCTTCGAAAAGCTTTGGATGCAGCCCGCTCACAAGAAGTTTCTGAGTGGCTTCAAGGCCAATGAGGACCTGGGTGATGAGAAGCCGGCTTTGCTCTAAGGCTCGCTCAATTCGGCTAGAAGGCGCTCTGGCATCAGGGGCACCTTCTTTTGTAAAGCGTATAAAAAGCTTTGAAAAGCTTTCATTTCGTCTTGAGGCCACAGCTCATCCAGGGCGATAGACCCAGAGGCGTCGATCTCCCGTGAGCGCACGTTCGGCTGAATATCAAGGTTTTGACAGAGTCTCTTCCAGGCTGCTGAAGGAGGAGGATTTCGGGCGGCAAGATAGAAAATGCTCTCGGGATAGACGAGGCGTATAAGCAGCAGCAGGGCAGCGCTACGGGCCGTCCATTCGTTGATGTTAATGTGAAAAGCGCCTTGGAGATCAACTGAATTTCTAGTCCTAAAGCCTTCCGCCAAGCTGAGTTTGAGAGCCTGGCCCCGGGACCTCAGAAGGAAATCAAAAAGAGAGTGTTTCTCCCTTGGCTCCGGCTCCTTTCCCGTTTCGACGCACAAAAAACCCGGCACCCCTGAAGCCGCAGCACCCAGAAAGGTCTGAGCGTGCAAAGCCAGCAAAGGGCCATCGAACCAAGTGTCTTGGTACCAGCCTTGAAAGGGTAGGAAAAAGCGGCTCCTGCCGGGAGCTTCTATATCCTCAGGCTTCACTTCAGTCCACCAGGGCTGACGCCAGAGGATAAGGCTCTCGCCGCCTGGCAGTTCGCAGAGGGTCCTTCGCGCTTCGGCTTGCAGGGGTAGCTTCTGCTGCTGAGCCCCTTCTTGCCATCGAACTTCTGCGACTCCCCCATTTTCAAAAATGGCTTCGACGAGGACCGCGTCTTTAGCTAAAGGGAGGACTTTTTCATGCGAGCGCGCATAGGACCAACTCAACATGATCTCGCCAGAGCTCGGTAGAATCGTCGGTCGTCCGCGCGTGAGAAGCCAGCTCATACGTTGAAACGAAACTCCATAACGTCGCCGTCCTTGACCAGGTACTCCCGTCCTTCCTGGCGAATCAGACCCAAATCCTTGAGTTTGACCTTCGTTCCAGCCTTGTGCAGGTCAGGAATGGTATAGACTTCAGCGCAGATGAAACCGCGTTCGAAGTCCGAATGGATTTTACCGGCCGCTGCGGGAGCTTTGTCACCTTTGTGGATAGTCCACGCACGGATTTCCTTCTCGCCGGCTGTGAAGTAGGTTTGCAGACCTAAAAGGTCGAAACCAGCGCGAATGAGGCGGTCGAGGCCTGGTTCACTCATGCCGAAGTCTTTGATCATTTCCGATTTTTCTGCGGGCGAGAGCTGGCTGAGCTCTTCTTCGATTTTTCCGCAGATCTGCACCGCCACAGCTCCCTCACTCTTAGCGTAGGCTTTGACTTTTTCGGTAAAAGCGTTGTCAGTGTTCCCATCAGCCATGTCTTCGGCCACGTTACAGACATAGAGGACCTGCTTGCCGGTGATCGTGTGCAGTTCTTCGTAGGCTTTGAGGACCGCGGGTTCATCACCAACAAAATCCATCACGGGGAAGGTCCGCGCAGGCTTGAGTTCGTTCAGATGCTTTTGTAGGGCATCGAGCATAGCCGCAATCTTCATGACTTCTTTTTTGCCGGTTTTGGCCAGTTTCTGGACCCGGCTATTGGCATTCTCGACGGTCGACATATCGGCGAGAATGAGTTCGGTGTTGATGATTTCTATATCCCGCAGGGGCTCGATATGACCCTCGACGTGAGTGATGTCGCCGTCGTCAAAGCAGCGAACGACGTGGGCGATGGCATCTGTCGAGCGGATATGACCGAGGAACTGGTTGCCGAGTCCTTCGCCCTGAGCCGCACCGCGCACGAGTCCCGCGATGTCGACAAACTCCATGCTAGCCGGAACGATGCGCTGGGCTTTCACGTAGCGATCGAGGTCCTGCAGACGCGAATCGGGAACATCGACGCGACCGATATTGGGGTCGATCGTGCAGAAGGGGTAGTTGGCCGAGGCTGCTCCAGCCGAGGTCAGAGCATTAAAAATAGTCGACTTACCGACGTTAGGCAGCCCGACGATCCCGCATTTAAAACCCATGAAACTTAGCTCCGCATGTTGGTGAATTGCAAAGGCAGACCGAGTTCGCTGGATCCTTTGAGGAGGGCGATGGTCGCCTGCAGGTCGTCGATCTTTTTCGCTGTGACCCGAATCTGTTCGTCTTGGACCTGGGCTTGCACTTTTATTTTGGAATCTTTGATGATACGCGTGATCTTCTTGGCTTCTTCTTTGTCGATGCCATTTTTCATCGTCAACTCCTGGCGGATGACATTGCCAGATGCCGCCTCTTCCTTGCCGTAGTCGACCAGTCGGAGATCGATGCCGCGCTTGACGAGGCGCAGTTCGAGGAGTTGATGGATGGAGCGCAGCTTCAGTTCGTCGTCTGCGTTTATTTTGATCTTTTTCTCGACCTTGTCAAAATCGATCGACGAGTGACCGCCGCGAAAATCGAAGCGAGTCGCGATTTCTTTAGCCGTTTGGTTCACGGCATTATCGATTTCTTGATAGTTAACTTCATTGACGATATCAAACGAAGGCATCTGACCAATCCCCTCCTAAAACAGCTGCAATTGAAATTAGGCCTTCCCTCATCCAGAGCTTTTCTCTAACTTATTAGACATATGAACAAGCGCCCAAAAATTCTTATCATCATCCAAGCTCTGATCGTCGCCAGTCTCGTGGCGAGGCCTCTTACGTTATGGGCCGAAAAATCGAAAGTTAAGGCCCAGGCCCCTCTTAAACCAAGTCAAGAACGCGAAGATTATCAGGAGTGCCTGACAGAGGTCATCAAAAAATACCAGGCCCCGCTCGATCAGAGGCAAAGCGCACTTGTTAAATATGGCATAGCAACATGTCGAGATCGTTATCCTGCCGTATCCATCTTGATAGACTGCAAGAAGGAAATGACGGTCGCCTATCGCGACTCCCCTAAAGATCTTAAAGCGGCTCTCAATCAATGTCGGGATGAATATCTCAAATATACATTCAATCCCAAGTCCCCTATACCCTTCGCACTCCGAGAAAACCTAGCTTTTTTTGCAGGAGCTGGTCTCAATCGAACGCTGGCGGTCAAAACTCCGACCAAAGGAAAGCCCACCAACGTACCTCTGACACTGACTGAGAATTGGGGCAACTACTCCTGCAGCCCCCTGATAAATACCTACTTTCAGAGGCAGCCTGCGGAATATCTGCTCTTTGGTAATGACCCTTTTGTCTATACACCTCTCCGACATGCTAAAAAAGACCTGTTTCTAGAGGCTACAGGACTTTCAAAAAGTCGAACAAAAGTCCTCCATCCCGAACTGGGAGAGATTAGTTACAATGACGGCGACCAGAGTCTGGTTCATTACTTTCCCAGCTCCTACTGTTTCTTCAATAGAAAGCTTGGCTCTATTTATGAAGGAGTCAAAATATACTATCTTCTCGATCGGCCTGCTGCCCAGGTGATCCCTTATTTTGCCGTCGCTTTTTACAGTCCCGAAGCTAAACTTAATCCGGCAGCTCTGGCCAAAGACATCGCCTCGGTATTGGGTCAGACCTATAAAACTTCAGAGCCACGACCGGGTGTCCATCTTGTGTCCCTCAGCGAGCAGACGACTTTCGACGCAGAGGGGGACCCCAAGAATGTCTGCCAGGCGAAAAATGTGTCGCCTTATATGGCTATAGTTCACACCCAAGACAACGGCAACTTGGCCTCTTATGTTCTCCTAGCAAATACTGCTAACCTCTGTCGCTTCGGCGATAAGGTTACGAGTCGCCTTCTCAAGAAGGGTTTCGAGCCGTCGACTCAGGCCCAGCCGTCGTCGAGCGCACCCGAACGAGCAAAATGACTTAGGGAACCATCTCAGTATGTCCACGGAAATAGCGAAGCAGCGCATTCTCCAGCGCGTCCCTCTTCACGAGCTGATCGGCGAAAAAGTCGATCTCAAGATGAAGGGTGGTCGATATGCGGGCGTCTGTCCATTCCATGAGGACCGTTCACCGAGCTTTTATATCTTCGATGACCATTACTACTGTTTCGGCTGTCATGCGCGCGGTGATGCAATTACGTTTGTGCGGGAGCAGCAGGGGCTGACTTTCATTGAAGCTCTGCGTTTCTTGGCGACGAAGTATGCGATCGAGGCTCCAGAACTTGATGGGCCGCAGCAGGATAGGAAGGAACGCGAGACCGAGGCCAAGCTTTACAAGATCTGTGCAAGCAGTTCGAGCTTCTTTGAGGAGCAGTTGCAAAAGCCTACAGGTCCGCTGGCCGAAAAAGCTCTCGCTTATCTGGCGAGTCGGGGATTTTCTCCCGAGTTCTCCTTGCAGCATCGATTAGGGTTCAGCCCAGCCGATACTCAGGCTTTAGTGCAGCATCTTCTGAAGCAGGGTTTCAGTATCAAAGATATGATCACAGCTTCGGTAGCGAACACCTCTCATTACGATAATAAGGGCTACGATTTCTTTTCGAATCGGCTCATGATTCCTATATTTGATCTTTACGGTAGAGTCATAGCGTTTGGCGGAAGGACTCTAGGCGACGAGCAGCCGAAGTATAAAAACAGTCGCGAAACGCCGCTCTTCGATAAGTCGCAGGTTCTCTATGGCCTGTTCAGCGCCAGGGAAACGATTCGGCGCGAGCGTCGGGCCATAGTCTGCGAAGGTTACATGGATGTCCTCCAGCTTTGGCAGCATGGGATCTCTGATGCTGTCGCATGTCTGGGAACCGCGTTGACGATCCATCACCTCCGACGTTTGGCCGGCTTAACACCGCGGGTTTATCTTATTTTTGACGGCGACCGTGCCGGACGCAATGCAACTTTGCGCACGGTGAGTCTGGCTCTAGAGGTGCCGCAGACGGAATTCAAGGTGGTGGTCTTACCCGAAAACCACGATCCTGATAGTTATGTGAGGGCTTTCGGCAAGGATGCACTAGAAGCGGAGCTGGAAGGTGCGCAGAATCTCCTCGAATTCGCAATCAAGACGCGACTGAAAGAGACCCATGAACTTGGAATTCCGGATCTCGTCACCAAGGAGTTGGTGCCTTGGCTGCAATCGGTTCCCGATCCTATTAAGCGCACCTATCTCAGCAAGAAAATCGCTGAGCTGACAGGCATTGCAGCGGTTCAGCTCGATAAGGCGATCAAGGCTGAGCTGCCGAAGAAAGCTGCGGCTTCTTCTCCCATTACTCCAGTCGCTCCACTCCGTCCTCCAGCTCAGGCATTAAAGGGTTTATCTTTAGAGTTCATCGCCCATCTCTACTGGGGCAGACCGGGAGATTTTGATCTGCAGCATGTCGAGGCCTTGGTGAAGAGTCATCTCGAACTGGATGAGATCTGGAGTGAATTTGCTGCAGAACTGCTCAAGGCTCTGGCGCGGGATCTAGTGCCTTCTGAGCAAAACAAGGCTCACTGGACCAGCAGCACGGCTCCCGAAGTGATGATGCTCCTCGAGCAAATTGAGCGCAATGCTCCCGCTTATGAAACGTCAAATCGGCAACTGCAAATCACAAAGTTAGCTCAGGAGATTCGGCGTCGCATGCTACGTGATACTTTAGCGCGCCTGAAGCAAAGTCTCATGCAAGCGAATGCGGATGAGCAACGTGACATACTCGGTGCTGTGGCTCGTATCACGAAGGAGTTGTCGCAGAAGGCTGAGAATAGCAGCGGACCAGCGACCTCCAGGTAAGCTCTTTGGGCTTGGCCTGCCGCTGTGGAAAGATACGCTTGTTGTTTGGGACAAGGATGCTATGCTTTTATTTGTAGTTCTATGACGCATCTACTCAGTCCCTTCCTCTATAAGTGGTTCTGAAGCGTCAAAAAAAAATCAGCTCTTCTTTCAGCTGCCCGGCGAGCTTTACGCTAAGCATCCACTGAGCGGTCTCGTCGATTTGTGCAAGCCTCGCTTGCATTCCTGGCTAGCCATATTTATAACTATTAACGATGCGTGCTGTCTGGTATCAAGCACGGCCCCTATCCCAAATTCTGCCAACTTGACACACCCACACGTTCGGAGAATCCTTCAGAGTATGGCTATTAAAAAGAAAACAGCCACAAAGGCCAAAGAGACTGGAAAAAGCAAAGCAGTGAAGAAACCCGCTGCGAAGAA
>JBGSTX010000050.1:0-28089 GCA_041736305.1 Oligoflexus sp.
CAGGAGTTGCTTTTCGAAAGTCAGTAGATCCTGATATTCGTTCATCTGGGCTAGACACTGCCTGAGGTAGGAGCCACTCAGATTGGTCGCCTGCCAGCGGAAGGACTCATAGCGAATAAAAAAATCCTTGAGATCTGCATTGATAGAATCTTTGGTAAAAGGCTTTCTATGGTATGAAACGAGCCCTTTCTCAAATGCATGAGGCAGGAGATCAAATTCGCTTTCCTCAACCAGCGCAGAGACGCGCAGCTGCTTGAGCTCTGGATGCGTGCAAAAAAGTTTGAGCACCTGCAAGAGATTCTCAGATTGGTCGGAGAAAAATGAGGAAATTAGCCAGCGGACAGGCTCGACTTCCATGACCCCCAGGGCATCCTTGAGGGTCGGGACCCCATGGACATCGGCGAACCCTAATGCTCTGACGACTTCAGTGAGAAGAGTCCTCGATGCACCGGAACTATCCACCACCAATACCTTGGCTGTTCGATCTCGCAAATGGCTGTCCATATTTCCTCGTCTCGACTTGAGTAGTCGTGGGTCCTATCGGTAGAAAAATAAAGGAATTGAGTTGCATCGGCCTTTTCATTCAAGACAAAATACAAAGATTCTTCTAGTATCTTGCCCTCTACCTCTCTAATTGTCCCGATTTCAACAAGGTAGCGCCATGAGACTGAAAAGCACCTTCCTTACCCTATTGAAATTGTTGTTCGCAGCCCTGCTGCTCTTGTGGCTGATGCGCTCCGGACAATTGGACTTTAGCCAGCTTAATAAACTTCTGGTGGAAGGGGACCTGGCTCTTGCCACCGTGGGCTACTTCCTAATTGGCCCCGTACTTTTGACAACTATGCGTTGGAAACTCCTCCTCGAGGCCGCCGACTATGTCATAGGTTGGAAGCGGGCTTTTCAGCTCCAGTTGACCGGGTTTTTTTTCAATACGGTAATGCCTGGAGCAGTAGGTGGCGATCTTGTCAAAACAGCATATGTAATTCGTGATAATCCCGATAAATCAAAAGCTCTGGCAATGATGACTGTGGTTTTGGATCGAATTATCGGTCTCTCGGGATTGTTTTTCGTTGGCTGGTTGCTAGTCATGATCAATTATCGGCAAATAGTTGCGGCACCCAAACTCTGGCCGCTCATTACCCTGATGAGTTTGATTAGTCTTGGCTTTGTGGTGTTTTTTACGACTGCGCTCTACCATTATAAGAAAAGCGATCCGATACTCAAACTTTTAGCTTACCCAATTCCCGGTTTTAGCCTAATTCTAAAGCTCTATAATGCACTACGCACCTATCGCTACGCGCGCGGAGCGATACTGAAGTGTCTCGTTTATTCCTTTCTTGTACAGATTGCCAGCCTTCTGCTCTTCTATTTCATGACTATTAAAGTCCTAGGCTACGCTCCAGCTTTTGGACCTATTGCCACGATCTTTCCGATGGGTATCCTCACGACCGCTATTCCCATCACTCCGGGGGGATTGGGCGTGGGCCATGTGGCTTTCGATCGACTTTTCAATATGATTAACCTTAGCCACGGTGCTACGGTTTTCAACCTATATGTCCTATCCCAACTTTTCTTGAATCTAAGCGGTATCATAAGCTATCTCAGTCTCAAGAAAACTCCCCAGTCTTTAGGACTATCGAGCAATGCCGCCCATCCTTCGGCCTAGATATTTCACTGGATGCTTATAAAGTATTCTGTTTTTAGGGATCTATCGCCTTATTCAGAAACATCACAATTTTCCTCTCACTTTTATACTGCCATCGATCGAAGAGGCTTCTGTGGGTATCTTTAATTATTTGTGCGGACTTTATGCAGAAGAATGGCCCGTTTTCGATTCTCGTGGTCGAAGATATCGAACTTAACAAGATCATAGCGATCAAAATGCTCGAAAAAATGGGCTATCGGACCTACTCCGTATCCAATGGAATCGAAGCCATAGCTGCTCTCGAAGCGCAACACTTCGACCTTGTGCTGATGGACTGCCTGATGCCTTTGATGGATGGCTATACGGCAACAGAATCGATTCGCAAAAGGTCGAGCCGAATGTTCCCGATAATTGCGATGACAGCCAACGCTTCGCGAGGTGATCGCGAAAGGTGTCTAGCTGTCGGGATGAATGACTATCTGCGAAAGCCTTTCCAAGCTCTGCAACTCGATGAAGTCCTCCAGAGATGGCTTATCCGAGGTCTCTAACAGCAAAGCTCCATCGAAGAGCTTTGCCATCCAGACGTTAGGCTCTCAGTTCATTTTTTCTAGCTTCTCGCCTGAATCTTTCCAAACTTTGATGCCGCCCTTATAATGCTTCACGTTGGTGTAGCCCAGCTTTTCGGCTTCCGCGGCAGCTGATTCCCAAGCAGTACACTTTGGTCCGCCGCAATAGGCGACGATCGGAGCAGCCTTGTCGGCTGGCAAGACCTGAGCCAACTTACCTTCATTTTTTGCGAAGCTGATCGCTCCGGGAACGTGGCCATCCTTGTACATATCAGCGCTGTTTGCATCGATGATAGTCGCCGACTTGCTAGTGACCATCTTCTTGAATTCGTCGAGAGTAACTTCGGGAGCCTTGCTGCTGGCGGCATGAGCCAAAGGAACCGAAATGGCCAGACTCAGAGGGGCAAGTTGCAGACAGAGAGCTAGAAGAGTGCGAATCGGTTTCATAAGATAGTCCTCAAGAGAATTTTTACTTCAGTGACTGTCCGTCAGTCTAAGTGCTAGGCGCAAGAAATTCTAGACATTTTGAGCTTCTCTCATTAGCATTTGTGCAGTTCTTATACAGAAAGAGGTACTTTATGCGCTTCACTTCACTCTTAGCTTTAGCCCTGAGCCTGGGGACGGGGTCTATGGCCCAGGCCGCAGCCGAGAAAATCGCGACTCTGGAGGTCAGTCTGGATGATGCTAATCTCATCAAGAAAAACACCGGTATTAGGACCCTCTTTATTATCCTCTACGATGCTGACAATCCCATGCCTAGGCCTTATGGAGCGATGAAGGTTGATCTGAAGGCTGACGCTAGTGGAAGCATTTACAAAGGCGATCTAACCACAGAAAACGTCCAGGCTATGGCCGGCGGACCGGTGCCTAAGAATCTCAAAATAAAGGCCCGACTCGACAAAGATGGATCCGCTGGTAAAGATCAAGCAGGTGACCTCGTCGGTACCCAAGAAAAAGTGAAAGCCGGAGATGCTACCAAGATAGTAATCAATACTGCAATCTAGGCTGCCATCGCCATCAGGATCGCCGCGAGCGGCGGTCTGCCCTCATTCAATAATTTACAGACTCTTTATCTACATTTTAATCCTCCTTCAATGTGAAGAGCTAAGCTAGACTATATCCAAAGTATGCGATCGCTTAAGAGGATGAGCCCAATGCTGACTCATGAAAGTGTGCTCCCAGGCAGCTGGTCGTCTCTTTTTCTTCAATCTCACCCCGATGCGCCCCGTAGCTGGCAAGCAAAGGTCCCTTTCGAAATCAAGCAAGGCAGCTATATCGTCAAGACAGCAGGAACGCTTGAAGAGTTTCAGGCAGTGATAGCCCTGAGGACTTCGGTTTTTCTCAAGGAATTTGCCGGCAAAGATACGGAAGACTTCGATTTTGATGCCATTGACAGCGACAGTGACTTTCTGATCATAAAGGATGCAAGGTCTGGCGATATTCTTGCTTCTTATCGACTCATTTCCTCGCGGTTTTCCAACAAATTCTACTCTAGCTCTGAGTTCACTCTCGATGAATTTCTGAGGACGCCCGATTCTAAGCTCGAACTCAGCCGCGCCTGCGTTCGGGCTGACAAGCGTTCCTCGGGAATATTCGTCCACCTGCTATGGCGGGGAATAGCTGAATATGCAAGTCGCACGGACACACGCTATCTATTTGGCTGTAGCAGTGTCCAGACTCTCGATCTTCGTCAGCTCGTCTCAGTCTATCGCTACCTACACAGTGAGAAAGCTTTGGATACCAGCTTCGGTATCAACCCTCTGGACGCGTTCAAGATCATCGATATGAACGGGCTACTGAGCTTTGGGACAGCTCATGTATCAACAGCCTCAGCCCAGCTACTCCCCCCTCTCCTCCTTGCCTACCTCAAAGCTGGGGCGCGAGTCTACGGTGCACCGGCCTTCGATCAGGACTTCAATTGTCTCGATCTCCTGACCATACTTGATTTCCAGCAGCTCTCTGGAGCCCATGCTAGGAAATACGTCTTATCTTCTTGAGGGCAGATAGACGTGAGAGATAAGTCTGGCATCGATTACTTTCCAGAACTTCTGGAGCTCTTCAAATGCGCTGAAAACTTGGGCCATTCGGGAGTCGTGCGTGAAGAGCAGCGCGTTTCCTTTGAGAAACATACCTTCCCTATACTCAGCTTTCGCTTTGGCCCCGATGATGTCACGCTACCGACCCTAGTATTCGTTGCTGGGGTCCACGGGCTCGAAAAAATCGGGACGCAAATCGTAACGTCTTTCTTGAAGTCCTTCATTCATCTGCTCGCCTGGGACCGATCGCTCATCAACCTTTTAAAAGATTGCCGAATTCTCTTCTATCCCCTCGTGAATCCAGTAGGCATGTACAAAAATTTGCGGTCGAATGGCAATGGGGTCGACCTCATGCGGAACGCTCCTATCGATGCCCTTCGCGAAGGATTGCCGCTGGTTCGCGGTCATCGACTCAGCCCCAAGCTTCCTTGGTACCGAGGCAAATTAGAAGACCCGATGGAATTAGAAGCAGAGACTCTCTGTGAATTTATTCGGCGTGACTGCTTTGGCTCAAGCTGTTCCTTGGTCCTAGATGTCCACTCGGGATTCGGTCTGATCGATCGCCTGTGGTTTCCCTACGCATACTCTCAAGAATTTTTTCCTGACGCATCGCGGGTTCTAGCTCTCAAAAAGCTCTTCGACAAGAGCTTTCCGCATCATGTTTATACGATAGAGCCCCAGCACCACTCCTATACGACCCATGGCGACCTCTGGGACTACCTTTATCTCGAACACCGAAAACGCTCGCAAGAAGGCATTTTCATCCCTCTTTCGCTCGAGATGGGATCATGGCATTGGGTTCGTAAGAATCCTCGGCAAATATTCAGTAGTTTTGGAATTTTCAATCCCGTCCTCCCGCACCGGATCAAGCGGGCTGAACGCCGTCACTTTTTGCTTCTTAATTTCTTACTCAAAGCTATCGTATCGACTGATCAGTGGGCTTTTATCGATGCTAAGCGCCTCGCATTCTTCGAAAAATGCTCCGAGCAGCTCTGGTATTCGGTTCGCGGCCGCTGAGATTAAAGCGTGGAAACACCAATGCCCTTTCTTGAGACCGACAAAGGCAAAATATTTTTCGCAGAGCTAGGGAGCGGCCCCCCACTCTTGCTTCTGCGCGGCTTAGGTCGATCGTCGCGCTACTGGCTAGGATTCGAGGAAATCTTAGCTAATAGTTTTCACGTGATCTTGATGGACCAGCGCGGGCTGGGACGCACCAGCGTCCCAGCTGCATGGACTGATTCGACAGCAGAACTAGCTAGGGACGTTCTCGACTTGATGGACCATCTCGATATCCAGGCCTTTCATGTTTTCGGCCTTTCCCTTGGCGGCATGATCGCTTTGGAACTAGCTGCAACAGCTCCCAGGCGTATCCTCAGTATGATAGTCGCCAACAGCTCCTCTCAGGGAGGCTGGTCCTGGCGCATCAACCCCTGCGTGCTGCCTTCCCTGATCTATGGCGGCTGTCGAGGCCGTTTTCATCAGAGCCTCGTCCGAGTTCTTTTAGGATCGTCGACGAAAGAAGAATTGGTGGAAAGCATTCTCAAGAAATGGCAGGACATCCGTGAGGACGAAGGATTCCCGCTTCTGACCATTGCCAAGCAACTTTGCATGGCCCATAGATTCTCTGTTGGCGCCCTTTTTCAAGAAAGCTCGGTCCCGATTCGCCTTCTCATACTTTCGGGAGACAGAGATCGTCTCGTGCCGGCAAGAAATAGCGATATTCTTCATAGCAAGCTGCCAGGCTCCCTCCGAATGATACTCAGGGGTGCTGGTCATGAAATCGCTGTGCAGCATGAAAATGAGCTGGAACAAATAATTCAGGACTTTTCGGAAGAACTCTTTACTGCAAAGGGGACAGTGTGAATCTCCGTCTCTGCTATCGGGTATTCTTCATAGCTGGGTTTCTCATCAACTGCTTCCTTCTGCTGGCTTTTCTGAGTTTGCTGGGACTGATTCCGTCTCCGCTCTGGAAATCATTGCCGATTTACTTGAGCCAAGCGAAAACCTGGATCACTCATAAAAGCTTTCGAATTATCGCCAACATTGCCGGTCTTTCAGTAACAAGCGAGGGCTTCAGCGAGCTTCCCGACCAGCCTTACATTCTGCTAGCCAACCACGTGTCATACTGGGATATTATTGCTATTATTAGCATAACCCCCATAAATTTTATTGCCAAAGAGGAAGTTCGGTCTTGGCCCTTTTTTGGCCCTTTCGCGCGGATGTGCGAGGTTATCTTCGTGCGGAGAGATTCGGCTCTCAGTCGGGCCCAGGCACTCTTCTCGCTGGCCACTCGGAGCCGTCGTCAGGCCTATTGCATATTTCCCGAAGGGACAACCACAGCCGCTGACTTCCCTGTTTGGGAAAACTGGTTTCGTGGCAATATATCCTTGGCTGTTCGGCCGGGCCTCCCCATCTATACGCTCGGTCTCCATTACCGCAAGCAACGCGAGCAGGCCGCCTGGATAGGGGAAGTAAGCTTTTTTCCTCACCTACTCGCGAGTCTGGGTCGTCCTCGAACTGAAATATTCATCTCACTATCCCGTTTGGATTTAGATGCTCCAGACTCTCAAAAGAGCAGCCTGCACGATCTGGCTCATCGAGCCTTTTTGCAGGTGAGAGCCCATTGCGAAGCAGCCAAGTCGCTGGCCCTGCTTTCGGAACCTAGAGCCCTCGAAAGCTTTCCAAGGCCTGGGCTTTGGATCCAAAGATCACAGTAGGGCCTGAAGCGTCTTGCTTGGCCCCAGTTAGTGTCGATAGCTTTCCGCATAGCCGAAGAATAACTCAAGTAAAGTGAAAGATATCCGAAGAAGAAGCGTTGTAAAACCAGGGATGGTCTATGGCTATCGAACGCTTTCTCATAGTTGATGACAATACAGGCAATGCGCTGTTTTTCGAGATGATTCTCAAAGAACTTGGCTATTCTAAAATATTTACTTCGCCAACTGGCGACGATGCTTTTATACAGGCTGACAAGAATCATATTCAGTTCTTCATCGTCGCCTGGGAACTCAGAGGGCTTCCTGGGACAATATATGTCCAGAAAGTCCGCTCTAAGCGCAAACGGCGTTTTGCTCCCTGTATTATTTATTCGAAGCGCATGGCGAACGATGACGTAGCTTTGACCAAAGAACTCGGATTTAAAGACATTCTAGGCATGCCCTTCGACCGAAATGCTGCCAAGGACTTGATTAAAAATATCATCGACTACGAATCCAATATTCATCCTCGCGAAAACCAGCTTAGAAAAATCGAAATGTATCATCTTGAAGGTCACCCTATGGAGGCTTTCAAGCTCTTCAGCGATGACCTTTTTTCACCCGGCCCTTTTCAAACCCGAGCACTGCTCTCTGGGGCCGAAGTTATGATGTCTCTTTCGAAGTACGATAAAGCTGAAAAATGCATTGCTGACGCACTGCGGAATTTGCCAGACAATAATCGCGCTCTGCAACTCAAAGCCAAGCTTTTTTCCCGCAAAGGCATGCACGCCGAAGCGGTCGGCATCCTTGAGAAGCTCGTTAGTGTTTCTCCACGTAATCTTTCGAATAAGATTACTCTCGGCTCAGCCTACATAGATGCAGATCGCCACGAGGATGCTCGCCGTGTTTTTGCGGATGTAATGAAGGATGATCCAAACAGTCAAGACGCCAAAGATCAGATGGCTACTTTGGAATTCAAAGAAGGCAATTTTACCTTAGCTGAGCAGCTTATTGCTGAGACTGAAAATGGCAACGAGCTAGCCCGAGCATTCAATAATCTCGCCATCTCCCAGGTGAGCAAAGGTCTCTTCGACGAGGGCATCGCGACCTATAGCAACTCCATGCGCATGCTGGCCGACAAAGCCCGGCTCTACCTCCTTTACTATAACCTTGGACTTGCTTATCGCAAAAAAGGCGAGCTCGAAAAGAGCTTTGACGCACTTGGAAAAAGCTACATCGCAGACCCCAGCTACGAGAAAGCCTACGTCGCTATCGCCAGGGTTGCACAAGAGCTCAAGGCCAAGGGGATAAAACCCAAACCAGAATTAGTTAAGGAAATCAAAGGAGCTCGCCAGACTCTTAAGCAATCTGCGTAGCCCGAGAGACCGCTCGCAAGCATTTTTTGCTTGAGGCATAATCGGGACCCTGACTGCAAAGGAGCTTCCGATGCCTTTTCTTACCCAAACTCAAGCCACCCTCTACTACGAAATCGCCGGGCAAGAAAACGATGGCCCATGGATCACCATGATCAACGGCCATACGCGCAGCAGCCGAGATTTCAAAATCATTGCTAAGGCACTTAGTGCACAAGGATATCGCTGCCTAATTTTTGACAATCGGGGCTCCGGCCTCAGTAGCTACGAGGGGAAGCTTTCTTGGGATCAACTGCTAGGCGACGGGTTTGCTCTCTGGGAAGCCTGCAAGATCACCCAGACCCACCTGATCGGAATATCGATGGGGGGGATGATCTGCCAGGCCTTAGCTGCCAAGTATCCCGAACGCGTGAAGAGCCTACTTCTCATTTCGACCGCTGCCACCGTGGAGCATCTTCAGTCCTTGGATTTTGCTCCCTGGGGCAATACCCTAGAAAGCGTGCTCGCCCGCTATGCTCAGTACTTGACTCCTAGCTTTCTTGAGAGAAATCGCCCTCTCGTCAAAGCTATTGCCAAGCAGACCTTGGACGCGATCGAAAACCATGGGTTTCTTGAGAAGGCTCAGGCGCAGCATGATGCAATTCGCACGCTGGATAATCGAGATATTCTAGCTCAGATAAAAGCCCCAACTCTCATCATTCATGGTCTCGACGATGCGGTGATACCAGCGGCTGCGGGCCGGGAGTTGGCCGCTGCTATACCCGAGGCGCAGATCAAGCTCATTCCTGGGGCCGGCCACCTCCTTCTCGCAGAAAATGGTAAAGGTCTTGGGGAGGACATTCTGAACTGGGTCGGTCAATTTCCATAAAAAAAACCTGCTGGAGCTATTGCTCCAACAGGTACTGATTAATGGGGGGTGATATTACAGACCAGCGGCAGCGTTAGCCGCTCTTTCGTTCGCAAGCGCTCGTCTGAGATCAGCGTTTTCACGAGCTAGCTGCTGTCTTGCCGCTTCTGCGACTGCTAATTTACGCTCAGCTTCTTTATGTGCAGCAAGGGCTTTATCGCGCTCAGCTGCCAGGCGGTTTACCTGCATCTGGAGTTCGTCAACTTCCGCTCTCGCGGATCCTAGTTGGCCATTTACCTGATCTAGTCGCTCAGCTGCTTCAGCCGAATTCAACTTGAGATCTTCATAGCGGCCCTGGAGCTCAGCAAGTTGTTGCTTCAGGATGACGATGCGATCTTGGGCATCGACTAAGTCGCTTTGCAGGCGGCTATTGAGTGCGAGCAGGCTCTGGCTAATTTCGCCGAGTTTAGAGTTGGAATCTTTAGTTTCCTGCAGCGACTTCAAGGTCTTTACATGCTGGGTCCTTGAAGTATTAAGAACTGTCAGAGTAGTGTTATAGGTGACTTGAAAAGTATTGATTTTATCGACGATAGCCTGGGCACTTCTTTCCTCTTCCTTACGAGCCGCATCGACTTCAACTCGGATTTCGTCAATTTTCTGAACAAGCTGATCTTCGGCAACATCACCTTGGTCGATTTGCGATTGTAAGCTCGACTGCTCGTTAGGATTCGTCGATGCGGCTAGTTGCGCCCGCAGGACCCCCAGCTCCTTGGCGAGGTTAGCTTTATTTTTGAGCTCAGCATCTAGATCAGGGAGCAAGGTGGAATCGGTCAAAGCCTTTTGCTCGTCGAGCGCATCTATCATGATCTCTATTTTACTAGCGTCGATATTGGTAGCAGCCAAGTCCGCAGCAGCTTTCTCTATATCGCCACGCATTTTGGTAACTTCACCGGCAAGCTCTTCATTCATAGAGAATTTCTGCAAAACAACATCGGAGGAAGGCTTAACTTGCGATCCGCATGCTGCATGAAAAACTGTGCTTAGTAAAATCAAATGTGTAAACTTCATGATTCCCCTCATCCCTCTATTAACTCAGCTTAGACCTGTATTTGCTGAGTACTTTGCAAGGACCAAGCCGGATTGGGGATTTAGCCAGGAATGATATTATTATCTATATTAACTAAATGTTAGATCGATGAACCTGAAGAGCACTTCGTCGCTGAACTGTCCAAAAACTTAGTATTTGTATACAGACTTACCTTATGACGATAGTAAGAAAAGTAATTTTTCGCCGAATATCTGAGGTCTACCTAAACATGCCTTTAAGTAAAGCAGCGCTTTGAATTTGGACAGTAAAAGAAAGGCTAAATTCTAGAAGGACTTATGGAAGACGACCGAATAGTGATCATTGATTAGCTCACCGAATTCCCAGCCGAATGATAGGTCTATTGCATCCCATCGAGCCAGTGGCAATACACCTGGCAGTTCGCTTCGCTTGTTCTTGGTGGCTGCGTCCGGAGGAAAATAGCCTGCTTCATAGACGCTGGCCCCGTAGACGAGAAGGGTTCCTGCCAAAGAAAGAAAGGCAGAAGTCTGGCTCTGCTTAATGAATTTAAGACTCTCTTTCTCATAGTCTAAAAAGGTGGGACTATTCTGGTCTCCGGTGCTAGCGGCTCTCTGAGCGACTTTATCGAGCGATGCTACCTCTTGGTTCGCGTCGCTCAAATTCTTAAAGAAACTAAAAATTCCTGCTACCTGTATGACACCCACTGTAGATCCAAGAAAAATTTTATCTTGAAGGACTTGGTTTACTCCAAACGGCAGGTAAGTGGTCAATTCAGAGAAACTTGTCGGACCACTATCAGCAGATAAGGTCTTTTTAACTTTAGAGAACAATCGCTTTGCGTCCTTGTTCCTAACAAAACTCGGTAGCAGTGCTTCTTGGTCAGATTTAAAGGCTCTGCTAAAGTATTGCTTAGCTTGAGATTTTCTTCCTATCTCTATATAGGCTGCTCCGGCAATAACGTAGGCCCTGGCCTGTTCTGTATCTGTAGATACTTTAGCCACCTTAGCTGCAATTTCTATAGCCTTTTTATAATTCTCAGTCCGATAAGCTTTTACCGCTTGCTCGTAGGTCAAGGCTATAGCCACCTCAGATCTCAAGCAAAAGCCTGAAACAATAAAGATAACAATGGCTGTCTTGAACAAGCTCAGCATGGGCGCCTTTCGCCTTGAGGACGTTCTCTATCTATTCTAAATTTTTGTGGGTGTTTGTAGGAGATGAAGGAAATGCCTAAAGCTGAAAAAGCCTTCAGCTCGTTGGATCTCTCAGGTCATGGAGGCGATAAGCTGGATATCAGATTCGGGCATCCCCAGCTCAGAGGCTACCTGCGAAGGTTTGAGGCCCTTCGAAAGTAAAAAGCGAGCATCGCTGTACTTTTTGTCTTCAATTTCGGCAAGAACTTCTTCGTAGGGTATGCGTTTATCAAAAAATCGGCTGAGCTTCTCGGCCCGAGCCACGGATTTTTGAAGAATTTGGCGCTCTTCCTGGCTTTTCTGAACTAGGGCACTGAGTCGGGTGCGATGCTTTGCTATCAAGTCTAAGGGGGCCTCAAGCTGCTGCCGCGCCTCAGCTAAGGCGACTTCAACTTCTTTGGAGACGAAACTTGAACCCGACTTCAGCTCCATCTCTGCCTCAGTGGCAATGACGGTGACCCGTTCGTAAAGCTGCTTCATCTCGGTCTGTTTTTGGTCCATCTCGTCGTTTATCGCGATCCGCAGCTCTTTAAGAAGCCTATGCTCATGATCAATTTCGCGCAAGACACCCATTACATCGGGACTTTGGCGCCGACGCAAGGCAATGGAAACGAGACCGATAAGGACCAGGTCTATGGCTATGAGCGCGATTAAAAAGAGATTGTTCATGAAAGAGCCTCAGCCTTCTTGTAGAAACGCCTTGAGAACCTGCTCGTCAACCTCGTCCATATTTACGGTGCGAGCCAGTACGATTTTCTTTTTGCCGCGCTTTCCGACTTCTTCGGTCGACACGACCTTGGCCAGGATCTTAAAATTTCCTGGAGTATCGATGCGACTGTAGTCGACGAAGCGTTGCTTGCGCTCCCAATAATCCGGAATATTGATATGGATCTTGAGGAGCTGCCCTTCCTCATAGGCTTCGCTCGCACGAAACTGGATACCGTAGGGGCTGATATGCACCGTCTGAGCCTCGTCTTGATTGAGTTCAGGACTAAGACCGTAACGGGCAACAGCTAAGGAAAGCCGGCGATTCGAACGCGGGTACTTTTTCACAAGATCTTCGTTGAAAGAAGGATTCGAGTTTTCTTCCGGTTCTACACTCATACTGCCACCTTTCAGCGGGTAAAGAGACGCTTGCGAAGTTATTTTGCAGCGTTCTGTTTTTTGACCATCTGATCTATTTTATCCAACTTGTCTTTCAAAGCCTGGCCCGTAAAAGGCTTGACGATGTAATTGCTAACCCCAGCTTTGACGGCTTCGATTATGTTTTCTTTTTCAGCTTCAGCCGTCACCATCAGGAAAGGGAGATGCTTGAACTTGGGGTCGGCTCGTACCGTTTTCAAAAACTCAAGACCCGTCATGTTCGGCATATTCCAGTCAGAAACGATCATTTCAAAGTCACCGTGGTTTTGCACCAGGCGATAGGCTTCCTGGCCATCTTCAGCTTCTGTAAAATTGTTGAAGCCGTTTTGCTTCAAAAGAGTCTTGACGATGCGGCGCATGGTTGGAAAGTCATCTACTACGAGAATCTTCAGATCGGGCTTCATGATGGTCATAGCGTACTCCTGGGCGTTCTTAGTCTGAAAGAAGTGGCTTAAGCTTCGAGCGTAATTTTTCGACGGCCTGCGTATGTAGCTGGCTCACCCTTGATTCAGTAACTTCGAGGATCTTACCAATTTCCTTAAGGTTGAGATCTTCGTAGTAGTAGAGCGATAGGACAAGCTTTTGCTTTTCAGGGAGTTCTTCTATGTGTTTGACCAGAAGATCCCGAACGCCTTTGCTTTTCAGCTGCGTGAAAGGATTTTTAGAGTTGACGTTTTCCAGACTCTCGAGCAAGCTCTTGCGATCCTGCTGATTAGGTCCCGAAAGTTCATCGATCGAAAGCAGCGTGACTGCCTTAACCTTGGCAATCATATCGTAGTATTCTTCGAGCTCGATACCGAGGGCGGATGATACCTCCTCATCGGAAACAGCTCGACCTAGCTTCTGCTCCAGCTCAGCATAGGTTTTTTCGATTTTCTTGGCTTTATCGCGGACTGAGCGAGGCACCCAATCCTGCGATCGAAGTTCATCGAGGATGGCTCCCCTGATTCTGAACTCCGCATAGGTTTTGAATTTGTTATCCCGCGAAGGATCGTACTTCTCGATCGCATCCATGAGACCGATAACACCAGCGCTGATGAGGTCGTCGATGTCGATGTTCGAAGGAAGACGCGCAGCGATTCGCTGAGCCACAAAGCGGATCAAGGGAGCATAGTCCATGATCAGCTGATCTCGCAGCTTCCCATCGACTCCCTTAGTGTCCTGCTTATAGCGTTTGACCAGCCCTTTCATCGAAATATCTCCCTTCCTGAGTGCAATTTAGAGGATACTGACGGATTGCAGGGCGGCTTTTGGAAACATGAGATTTTGAAAGCCTCGACGGCCCGCCTGCTGCGATCTCTTCTGCAACTGCTCGAGTATCCGCCTGGTAATTTCGTTCCAGGCTTGACCCGAGCGCGTATGGGCAATGTGATCTCCAGCAGCTCTCTGTGCCATGACTGATCTCTCGAGGAGATCATCTCGTGGCACGGTTCCTCCAAGCATGACTTCACTGTAAGAATTTCTCTTGGCTACGTCGGCGAAATTTTGGAATATCTTGAGCCCCTGGCCTTCATTCAGAACTTTATTGATCACCATATAGAAGTTCTTAGCCCCGTGAGTCTCGCACATTATCTTAATGAAAGCGTAGGCGTCGGTAAGGGCATGGGGTTCGGGAGTCGTCACAACGACTACCGCGTCGGCTATCGAATTGAGATGAATCACGTTCGTGGAAATACCGGCTCCCGTATCGACTATGAGCAAATCATAGTTTCGCGCAACTTCGTCAATTTTTTCGAGCAGGTTGATGCGTTGAGCAAGGCTCAGTTCGGCCAGTCCGGAAATGCCTGAACCACCGGGAATGATATGGATTCCACGGGGGCCCTCGAGGACCACTTCCTTCATGCTGACTCTTTCGTTTAATGCATCACTTATATTGTACCGGGCGCTGAGCCCAAGGACAATGTTCACATTCGAAAGCCCGAGATCACCGTCAAGAATGAGGGTTTTGTAACCCATCGCCTGGGCATTCATAGCCATGTTCACAGCCGTAATCGTTTTTCCTACCCCACCCTTGCCGCTCGCTACGCTGATCACTGAGGGACTTTTCGGACTTTGAATCATAGATCTTTGCATTCCTTCTTAAAGACCAAAAATTCTCTCGACCACTCGCTCGCGACTCGCTTTTTCCAAATCTTCAGGGACAGAGCGTCCTACCCCAAAGTAGCTCAAGGGTAAGCCCCAGCGCAGACAGAGATTAAATATTTCGCCGAAACTCCACGACTCATCCAATCGATTGAAGATGAGACTCTGAATGCCCAGCGGAGAAAAGCCCCGGATCATCCGGTCCATTTGGCTTTCTTTTTCGGTAATTGAAAGAGCTAGGTGGAAGCGGATGGGGAGATCCATGTCTTTAATACTGAGAAGATCGCCCAAATCATCTTTAATCCTGGGGCATTCGGCAGTGGTATCGACCAGGCAAAGATCCCAATCCTGTGATCTTTCGCCCAAACTGGCTATCTGACTCGCGTCGTCTATCGACTCATAGCGGATATTTAATACCTTAGCTAGAATCCGCATCTGTTCTCGTGCCGCCAGACGACGATTATCGTAGGAGAGCAGGAGGAGTCGATTGCCGTATTTTTGCTGGTAGTGAGCGGCTATCTTAGCCACCGATGAGGTCTTACCGCTGCCGGACGGACCCACGACGACGTGGATCGAACGTTCACCAGCTTCTGGACTCCATGAGGCGCTAATCTTCAGCCGTTTCATCATCCAGCGGATGGCCTGGGCTTGATAGTATTCATGGTGCTGATCAGGATTTTCTCCTTCAGGAGGCGGCAGGCCTTTAAGGTACTCGCCTAAGCGGTTCAGCTCCGCCTCATCCACTCCCATGAGCTGGAGTCGCTGAAAGATCTTCCGCATAGCAGCCGGTGCATCACCGAGGAAACTACCTTTCCGCTTTACATATTCATCGAAGACGAAGGTTCGCAGTTCCTGAAGACCTGCATCGATCCTGAACAGATCGTTCTTTTTCGCCAGATCTTCGCCTAAGGTTTTGATGCTTCGCTCAATACCGCGAAAGTAGTCGACCATTTCGATCAAATTATCTTTGATGCCACTATTATCATGGCCCCTATCACGCGTCGCTCCCGACTTGCTGGTGGCTTCGTTGTTGGCGGCTGCGGTCACTTCGTAGATCTTGCCCTTCGAACCCTCGAGGCGCTTTTCACGAGTGTTGAGTATGACAGCATCCTGGCCGAAATGATTTTTGACCGCTTTCAATGCATCGCGCATCGTGAATGCTTCGAAGGTCTTCATTTCCATTTATATGCTCCTGTCAAACTCTGTACCGATTGACGCCTAGGCCTTAGAGAGAAACTATTCCAATGGACTTGGTCTGGATACCAGCCGGTATTTCATCAAAAGCCAGGACGACTACCCCCGGTATGAAACGATTTACCAGCTGGCGTATATCCCAACGAATGAGCGATCCACAGAGTATGATGGGTTGCGTACCAGTCGATTGGAAAGTTTCGAGAGCTTCCGCTATGCGATTGAGTATGCGCTGAGCGATTTCGGGCTCAAGCTGCAGAGAGGTTGAACCGTCCTCCCGGTGCTGTAAACCGGCCACTATAAGGTCTTCGACCGCCCTATCGAGGGTGATCACAACCAAGCGATCGTCTGGCGACAGGTACTTTCTCATGATACCACGACCCAGCGCTTTACGTACATAACGGGTCAGGAGATCCGGGTTCTTGATCGAGCGGCAATGATCGGCTAAGGTCTCGAAAATAGAGCGAAGGTCACGGATGCTTACCCTCTCAATCAGTAGATTCTGTAGCACCTTCACGACCTCACCTAGGCTGAGTCGGTCACCCGCGATCACTTCTTCTACAACCTTAGGCGCTTCTTCTTTCAATCCTTCAATGAGGTTTTGAGCTTCCTGGCGACCGAGGAGTTCAGCTGCATGTTCCTCAATGAGCTTGGTCAGGTGAGTAACCACGACTGTAGCGCAGTTAACGACAGTATAACCGCGGAAGCTAGCTTCCTCTCTTTGGCTTGATCTGATCCAGATCGCATCGAGCCCATAGGCAGGTTCTTTGCCCGGGATGCCAGGAATAGGTTCGACGATATCGCCGGGATCCATAGCTAGATAGTAATCTGCCATGAGACTGCCTTTGCCGATAGCATTGCCCTTCAAGAGGATCTGGTAGTCGCCTGGCTTCAGCTGAATGTTGTCTTTGACCATGACCATAGGCACCACGATACCCATTTCCTGGGCAAACTGCTTGCGAGCAGAAACTATGCGTTCCAGGACTTCCCCGTCCTGCTGTGCATCGACCAGAGGAATGAGCCCCACTCCGACTTCAAGTGATAGTGTTTCTATATGGAGGAGAGATTCAACGGCATCTTTTTTAGTGTTTTCTTGCTGTCCGGCTTCTTGCTCTTTGACAGCAGCAGCTTCCTTCTTTTCAACCAGATTGCGAGCCGCATATCTGCCAAGGAAAAACAGCACTACAGATAAAAGCCCAAAGGGCACAAGCGGAAGACCCGGAACGATAGCCATCATCCCCAAAAGGACCGCACACATATAAAGAGCACGTGGATTATTAAAAAGCTGGTTATTCATGGTCTGACTGAGACCCTCGTCAATCGCTCCGGCCCGAGTAACGACGATACCAGCAGCGGTCGAAATGATCAGGGCCGGAATCTGGGAAACAAGTCCGTCACCGACCGTCAAGAGAGTGTAGAGCTGAGCCGATTCCGCAAAGCTCATTCCATGCGTCATAACACCAAGAATCAGGCCAACGATGATGTTGATCGCTGTGATAATGATACCGGCAATTGCATCCCCACGGACAAATTTAGACGCACCGTCCATGGCCCCGAAAAAGTCAGCTGACTGCTCAACTTTTTGCCGTCTCTCCCTCGCCTCTTTGCGATCAATCAAACCGGCGTTCAGTTCGGCGTCTATGGCCATTTGCTTGCCCGGCATCGCGTCCAAGGTGAAGCGCGCTCCTACTTCCGCAACGCGCCCAGCACCTTTGGTGATTACGATGAAATTGATAACGACCAGAATGGCAAAGAGAACGAAACCGACAAAGTAGTTGCCACCAATAACGAAATCACCGAACGAGGTAATGACTGCACTGACGTGACCGGTATGGGCGTGCAGAAGAATGGCCCGTGTGGTGGCTACGTTCAGAGCAAGACGAAAGAGAGTGGTGATGAGAAGAAGGGTTGGAAAAGTCGAAAATTCCAGGGGCTCTCTCACATAGACTGCTACCATGAGAATCACGAGCGAGGAAGCCACTGAGGTGGCAAGCAGCATGTCGAGCATCCAGCTCGGCATGGGCAGGATCATCGTGAAGATGATCGCAACCAAAGCCAATGCGAATTGAATATCGGGCGACTGCATGATCGTCACCCAGGCTGGCTTCGCCTTATCTCGGCTCTTCGCTGCCACCGTACTTGCCATTTACGAGAACTCCTAGCTGTTGCGCGTGATCTTTTTACCCTTGAGCAAGAATACGTAGCGAATGACCTCTGAGACGGCTCGGTAGAGGGATTCAGGGATTTCTTGGCCTTCTTTACAGATTTTGTAGAGAGTTCGGGCCAGAGGTTTGTTTTCGATAATGGGAATATTATTCTCCTTAGCGACCTCTTTCATACGCAGAGCGATGAAGTCTTGCCCTTTCGCTAGCACTATCGGAGCTGACATACCGAGCTCGTAACGGATAGCAACGGCGAAGTGAGTCGGGTTGGTGATGACGGCCGTCGCTCCTTTAGTCGCGGTTACAGCCTTCGCCATCGCTATCTCACGCTGCATCCGCTTCATTTTAGCTTTGACATGCGGATCCGATTCACGGTTCTTGTATTCTTGCTTAAGCTCTTGCATGGTCATTTTCAGCTTTTGCTCAAGGGAGAAGAAGCTATAGATGAAGTCACCCGCTGCGATGAAGACCATCATCCCCATAACCGACCACATGAGGTTCCAGGAGATAGAAGCCCAGTAGTGCCAGGCATCTATAAAGGGCATGCGCATGAGACCTGGAACCTTTGTCCACTCGCTTTTCAGACTGAGAAAGGTCACTGAACTAATGATAATCAGTTTGCCAATGCTCTTAAGCAGCTCGACCACTGTTTCCCAGCTCACCATTTTGGTGATGCCAGTTATCGGATTCATCTTGGAAAAGTCTGGACTTAGACGCTTCCATGACCAATTCAGTCGAGTCTGTGAAAAGGTTATGAAAACAGATGAAATTATCAGCACCGCAAACAGGGGAGCGATCATAATGAAGAATTCTCGTGCTACTCCTGCTAGATAGAAGTAGGCGGTTTGCTCGCTCATGACCGAAATATCGAGATGCTGGAACCTCGCCGTGAGAAAATGCTGGAGAAGTTCGACAAGATGCACGAGATATAGGCCCAACAGCCCCGTCACTGATGCCAGGACGAAGACGGAAGTAACTTCGCGAGAGACCGCTATCTGCCCCTTTTCCCGGAACTCTTCTCGTCGCTCCGGTGTGGCTTCTTCGGTCTTGTCCTGACCACTTTCTTCTTCTGCCATAGAAACCTCTTAGGGGGTCAATCCAGCCATTACACTCGCGATCTGCAGACGAGCTCCTTCAAAATGGTGACCAGCCCACTCAGGAAAGAAAGGAAGGCACGCTAAATAGACAAAGAGGCCGACGAAAAAACCAACCGGAAAGCTCATGGTGAAAATATTGATCTGGGGCACGGCTCGGGCGATGAGGCCCATGGCCGTATTGGTAAACATAAGTGCAACTAGGACCGGCGCCCCGAGCTGGATGGCAATCCGGAATACGTCTGCCGTCCCTTGGATCATGAGGGTACCTAGACCCTTACTCGGTATGGCGCCTCCTGCGGGAATAAGCGCAAAAGTACGTGCGATCGCATCAAGATACATGTGGTGTAGATTGAGGCTTAGAAAAATCAGCATCATCACTACGCGATGAAAGGCTGTGAAGGCATTCATTTGCACATCGGCATCAGGCATGAAGAGGTCAGCCAAGCCAAAGCCCATCTGATAGCCGACGATGCTAGCTGCCATAACGATAGCATCGAACGCCAGACGGCCGACAAAGCCCATGAAGAGGCCGATGCAAACTTCGCGTACGATAAGCGCGACGAACTCGATCGTGTCAGTGGGAAAGGCCTTGATCCAGCCCAAAGGAACAATGCCATAGATGGCGCATGAAATGGCTACTCCCAGAAGTATACGTACTTGGACGGGAGTAGGAGAATCGCCAAAAAAAGGCAGCGCAAAAATCAGCGCGCTGACGCGGGTAAAGATGATGGCGCCAGTTAAGACAAACTCGACGCTGAGGCCGTAGATCATAACTGCCTATTAGTGACTTACGTTGGAGATCTCTCGAAACATGCTGATAGTAAAGTTCATCAGCAGGCGCAGAATCCAGGGTCCACAAACGACTATTGCAGCCCCCATGGCGACAACTTTGGGGATGAAGGCAAGGTTCTGCTCGTTGATTTGAGTCGCCGCTTGAAAAATAGACACAAGAATACCCACCACAAGAGTAGCGATCAGGGCAGGCGCTGCCGTCTTCATGGTAATCAGAATAGTTTTCCAAGCGATGTCGAGAACCATTTGTTCTGTCATCAGATTCTCCTTCTCTATCCGAAGCTGCGGACCAAAGATTCAACTATGAGCCCCCAGCCGTCGACCAGAACGAATAAGACCAATTTAAAGGGAAGCGCCACCACCGTTGGTGGTAGCATCATCATCCCCATCGCCATAAGTAGTGCGGAAACCACCATATCGATGACGAGGAATGGGATATAAATGAGGAAGCCTATCTGAAAAGCCGTCTTCAGTTCAGAGACCACGAAAGAGGGGATAAGCACCCGCAGCGGCACATCATCAGGAGACTTAGGCTTTGGCAACTTGGCGATATTAAAGAACACGCCAAGGTCAGGTTCCTTCACCTGGCTCATCATGAACTTCCTCAGCGGGTTGATTGCTTCCTTGACGGCCTGTTCCTGCGTGATAGCTTTCTCGATGTAGGGCGTGTAGGCCTTTTCATTGATGGAGTCGATCACCGGACCCATAGTAAAGAACGTCAAAAACAGCGAAAGCCCCAGTATAACTTGGTTAGGGGGCATGCTTTGCGTGCCGAGTGCCTGTCTCACAAAGCTCAACACTACGACGATGCGCGTGAACGAGCTCATCATGAGGAGTATGGCCGGAGCAACCGCGAGAATCGTGAGAAGAGCTATGATCTTGAGCGCTGGTACAAAAGCTTCTGGGTCATCAACGTCATTAAAGTCAATGCTGACGCCGGGCAGCTTGCTTTCGGCATAAAGAGCCTTTGGCACAAGTACGCTGCCCATGGTGAAAAATAGCATAAAGCAGCGCAGCCATTTGACGATAGACATCCACATGATGACCTTCTTTCCTAGACCTTAGGGAGGTCACGTAATTTTTTACGGATCAACTTGGTCACGTCATCCATGGCATTAGCGTCGGCTGCAGATCGATTTTGCGGCTGTGCTTGCCCTTTGAAATTTTTTACACCTTGATCGGAGATGCCATAGGAAATCGAACTACCAGGTTCTGGCATTTTTTCGACGCCGCGGCTGCTCCTGGATAATGGTTTTGAACCTGCGTCGTCTAAGGAAGGTGGACGACGTGGAACCGCTGCTTGAGGCCGTAGAGGACTGTGCGTAGGCTCTAGGGTCAGCCCATTCGCTGCGTCCCCTTTTTTAAGGGACGTTAAAAAGCTGATCTGATCTGCAGATACTCCGAGTAGAATTTGCTCGCCGCCCACTTGAACAACCGTGATCTTTTGTTTAGGGCCTAGGGTATGAGTGGCCAGAGTCTTCAGACTCATGTCGTTGCTCGGGGCCAGAGGCCACTTGCGGGCTGCAATGTTACGCCATGACTTGATAACGATGAGGAGCAGCAGCATGACCGCGACAAAGACGGTGACAGGAACGAGCTTCTGATCAAGGCCTTCAGACCAAGAGCTTGGTGCGGCATCGGGTGCTGGCGCCACCTTTTTGGCCTTAGCATCTAGACCCTCCGCTTTGGATTTTTCAACTGTTGCCGCAGCGAGCGCTCCCTCACCTTTCGTCACGGCGATCGGATCCGGAATATCTGTGCGTATTGCAGTTCGCTGCACAATTTCTTCAGGAGAAGGACCACCGCTCACCGGGGCACCTTCAAAATGAGCAATCAAATTCTTTTCCGCTATCGCGTGATTGAGCATGAGAACGACTCGATTTTCGAGAATATCGGTCGTAATCGCTGGAAGAAATTCGGCCGCTTCTTTGGTAACAAAGAGGCGAAGACCTGCGGTGTTTTCGTCAATCTGGAAGGCAGCCATTTTGCGAATATAGGGACTATTGGCCTCAATAAACTGGCCTGGGTGAGTCACTAGAGTCTGTGGAAGTACCAGCTGGAGGAAGCTGCCGTGGGCTTCGACCTTGGGTTTTTCAAATCCCGGTTTTGTTTCGTAGCGAATGGTTATGATTGAGTTCTTACCATCTGATTCACCATCGATCGGTCCGATCGTCATCAGCATGGAACTAGCCGGTGCTTCTTGAGCCAGTACATGGGAACCCCAAAGGCTCAGAAGCAGACAAAGAAAGCGTAGCATCCGGAAATCTCCCTTTGAGGGCGTTTAAGGTGTGTTGCTCATATCGCCAAGACCAAACTGCGAAACAACATCGGTCAGACGAACGCCAAACTTCTCATTGACGACGACAACTTCACCCATCGCCACTAATTTATCGTTGATGAGGATTTCCATCGGTTCACCGGCGATTTTGTCCAGTTCGATAACCGAACCTTGTCCGAGCTGGAGCAGGTCATTGACCAGCATCTTGGTCCGGCCCAGTTCGACAGATACCTTAAGAGGTACGTCGAGAATCATCTTCAGCTTGGAAAAATCCGTTCGGGCGAGACGTGAATCTTCGGGCGTCATCACCACATTTTCGTCTTTGTCACCGCCCTTGCCATCGCCATCGCCATTGGCCTGTGCCAGTGCTTCGTCAAAGTCGGTACCAAGACCAAAATCTTCCGCATTGAGATCCTGCTCAGCCATATGCTTTATCCCTCTTAAATTTGGAACAGCTTATCAAGTATCAAACATCGATTCGGTGACACGGATTGCGCGACTGCCCCGGAGGAGACCGGGAATGCCTTTAAATTTGGGAATACCCTCGACCATGACGCTGAGCGGCATAGTCGCATCGGTGTCGAGTTGGATGATGTCGCCGATTTCTAGATTCAAGAGATCGCGGACCTGAATTTGCGCTTCACCGAGCTTGACGACGATGTTAGCCGTGGTCTGCATAATTTGTTCTTTGACCCGGTTGATCCAAATAAAATCGACTTCGAGTTGTTCGCTCTGGAAGCCGACGGAGAGTTTGGATTTGATCGGTTCCAGCGTAGAGTAAGGGATGACTATCTTGATAGTTCCCGAGACTTTTTCAAGTTCGACATCAAATGTAGTCGCAATAACCACATCGGAAGGCGGGACAACCGCGACGAACTGCGGGTTGATCTCGGTACGGCTATAACCAATTTTTAGGGGATATACAGGTTCCCAAGCCTTTTCAAGATCGTCGATGGCTGAAAGCACAACGCGACGGGCTATCTTGATCTCAATCTGGGTAAAATCTTTTCCTTCGATCTTCGTATAGGGGACGTCATTGCCACCAAAGAAGCTATCGACTAGAGCATAAAGAAGCTTGGATTCGATAACCATGACAGCTGCTCCACGCAGCGGGTCGAGGCGCAATATATTGAGGCACGATGGCAGGGGCAGAGAGTTCATGAACTCCGAAAACTTCAGTGGACCCGTGGAGTTCACACTGAGGTTAGCCATTTTTCTTAGAGCGTTTGATAAGGTGACCCTAAAGAGGCGAATAAAGCGATCGTGAATGATATCCAGGGTCGGCATACGGCCCCGGATGATTCTATCTTGATTGGCTAGATCGTACTGGACGACGCCGCTCTGCAGATTTTCGCCGCCACCTTCCTCATCGGAATCGACTCGGTTGTCTGAAACCGCTGACAGCAGTGCATCTACTTCGCTCTGCGACAACACCTGACTCATCGAAGACGCTCCTTATTCGATCAGAAGATCGGTGATGTATACAGATTCAATGCGCGTTTTCATGTAGCGGTTGATACGAGTCAGCACCTCTTTGCGCAGCGATTCTTTGCCGTCTGGCGAAAGAAGGAATTCCCGCGTCTTGCGCTGCACGATGCTGATCACCGCGTCACGCAACTGCGGCATTCTTCGCTCTATTTCTTGTTTTTGGGTCTCGCCGCCGCGGTATTCGAGAGTCACTTCCAGCCGAATATAGCGGTTTTCAAGCGCGTTCCCTAGGTTAAGGTTGAAGGTCTGCATTTTAAAGGTTTCGCCAAAATCGATATCGATTTGAGGCTTTTTCTCTGCAGCCTCAGCCTCTTTGCTCGCTGCTTCACCTTTGCCTTTATCTTTACCTTTGTCTTCACCATGGGCATCTTTTTTCTCATCTTTAGCGCCCTTACCCTTGTCATCAGCAGTTGGGTCGGCAGCTTTTTTTGCGTCGTGCCCATCGGAACCTTTTTCGGCTTCTACACTATCTTTGGAAATAACTTCTTCGTGACCTGCCGTACCAGCGTCACCAGCATCCTTCTTGCCACCGGATAGGAAGAGAAAGGCTCCAGCTCCCCCACCGAGGACCAAAACAGCTGCAACTACGGCGAGGATCAAGCGCTTCTTTTTACGCTTCTTTGCATCCTGTTCCGGAGTTTCCTCAGCTACTTCCTGAGGCTTTTTTTCTTTCTCGTCTTTTTTGGCTTCTTCTGCCATCTGAAGTCCCCCCACGCCAGAGGCAAGGTTACAAGACCCGTGCCAGAAAGCTGGCGGCCTCGCGCCTTAGCTATAAGCTCGAAAAGATGGGAAAGAAAGATTCAGTTCATAGGCTTAATCGTGATATAGAAGCCGCGTCGAATTTTATTTCAGAAAGCTCGGGCCTTTGTCGAATGACCAAGTCTGAGCGTCAGATGGTTGACGCGAAGAGTCAAATGAATGACAGAGAGTCAAAATTCATACGTTAGAGACAAAATGATGGCGCTGCGTTTTCGAGAAGCCTTGCTCATAGTCCTTTTGTGGGGAAGCGGACCGAGTCTACTCCAAGCAGAAGCAGATTTTTTCAGTTTTGACTTCGAACCCGATGTCGTATGCCGCCGTATCCAAAATCCGGCGCGATCGCTCTGCCCAAAACTCGAGCATCTCAAGCTGCGACTAGGTCTCGATTTCGGTCAAGGCACTAGTATTCGACTTGGCTACGACCCCCAACACGTATCAAAGGCCACCTGGTTTAACACCTACGATCTTGGAGTGCAGAAGCTAGCTCCTCAGAAGTCTTGGCTCGATGACTATGCAATTCGTATAGACCTCGGCAGCGAGTGGGAGTTGAGCATCGAAGACTGGGTGGGAGTGACGCTGCTTCCAGACGCGAGTGGTTTGGGCTTCTCCCATGCATTGCAGGATACTGGCTGGAATCAGACGGCGCTCCGTCTCACTTGGTTAAACCCTGAAGTAAAAGTCTTAGCTGCGAGCCTCATCGTCGGTCAAGGAGAGGGAGAGCGCCTTGAGGAAGACGATAAGACTCCTTACTGGGGAGCCCTGGCGCGGATTGAGCTAGCTGACTCACTAGCTCTACAGGCTGGTATTTCCTATGACGAGGACAGCCAGACTCCAGCCAGCCTTTTCTGGCTCAATCGAGATGAAAGGCATAGAGCAGCCGAAGGCTTTCGCACGACCCGCCAGGCCGTGTCCCTATTTTTTGATGGCAATCACGCTTCGGCCCGGGGCTTGCGCTTGAGCACAGGATGGCAGCAGAGCCGCATCCGAGGCCCCCGCTCACCGGATCCCCTTCTTGTGTTAGATCCCGCACTGGGGGCCTTAGACCCTACAGAACTGCTTGCGGAATTTCTGGGAGGACGCAGCCGAGTCGAGCGTAGCACCTTGGGTGTAAGTGGCTCTTATCTCATCCTTGCCGAATATATCCTTGCGTTCAATTATCAAGAGTTGACGGTCGATCTTCACGAAGCTTTGCTTCGATCCTGCCAAAGTATCGAAGCATCCGGCTACTGCACTACAGAGGCAACGAATAGAAGCAAGCTGCGTTTGAAGGCCTTAACCTATGGATTCGGCAAGAAATCGGATAGTGGTTGGAGTTTGATGGTGGAGGCTTTTCGGGAAAGTTATGATAGCCTTTATGAGCTTTATCACTTCGCCCCTACTACCGAGCGGAGGCAAAAATCTTTGCAGCTCCTCCAACTTCGCCTCAGTTGGATTTTATGAGGAACTTTAGCTGGAGAGTTTTCTACGGCGACTTTTGCCCGTATTTTGCTTTAGACCCATTGGCAGATATGGTATAAGTGGCTCCCTGTTCGGCATTTAAAGGAGATGACATGAAAATAGGACGCACTCTTCTGGTCTTGGCAACTTTCGCCTTTGGGCTGACTCTCTCGGCATGCAAATCTTGCGTAGAACAACATGATCCTCGCCCGATTCAAGCCCAGATCAGTGATGAGGCTGCGCGCGCTAATGCCCCCCTTGAAAAACTTAATGCTGATGGGACCGCCCCTGCTCCTGTGGCGACCGAAGCTCTTGCTGCAGCGGGCGGTGGGTCAGCACAAAACGCTGGGGTTCAGAAATATGAGCAGTTCTGTGTTGCTTGCCACGGAGCCGACGGCAAAGCAGATGGCCCGAGCGCTTTAGCTTTGAATCCTAAGCCACGTAAGTTCACAGATGCCAAGTGGCAAGACTCTGTCGACGATGCTCATATCGCTAAGGTTATCAAAGAGGGCGGAGCCGCTGTAGGACTAAGCCCGACCATGGCACCCTGGGGTTCGGTTCTAAATGATCAGGAACTACAAGAAATGGTAGCCCACGTACGTTCTTTCAAGCAATAAACCCCTTTTTACCCCAGGCTCACTACCTCTTCTGCAGCTGCACCCACCCACTGCCGCATCGCCGGCAGTTGGGCGATCGCCAGCATATAAAGATCGAGATCCCGATCGACTGCTACTGAGTAGGATGTAAATCGCGTGACTACCGGTGCATACATCGCGTCTGCAATGGAGAAGGCTCCGAACAGAAAGGGGCCTCCTGAATTTTCGAGGCTCTCCTTCCAGATAGCTTCGATCCGCTTGATGTCAGCAAGTGTATCCGGACGCAGAGGAGGGCAAGGCCCTTTGTAGCTCAGATTCATAGGTAGCTGCTGCCGGAGACTAGCGAAGCCAGCGTGCATCTCAGCACTGAGGGAGCGGGCCTGAGCCCTGAGCTTTTTATCGCCCGGCCACAATTCAGCTTCGGGAAAATGCTCGGCTACGTATTCGCAGATAGCTAGTGAATCCCAGATAGTCAAAGGGCCATCGATCAGAATAGGCACGCGTCCTGAAGGAGCATATCTAAGTATCTGCTCATGCGTGTTCGCTTTGTTGAGAGGTATCATGATTTCTTCGAATACCGCACCCGCATGCTTCAAAGCCAACCAAGGGCGGAGCGACCACGAAGATAGATTCTTATTGCCGATTACCAGCTTCAATTGACTTCGTCCTCGATGAAGGTCCGATGCAAGATTCTTGCAGCATTTTCGCCGTCTTCTTCCGGAACTACGCAAGAGATCTTAATTTCTGAAGTTGATATCATATGAATCACGATGCCTTCAGACTCCAGCGCCGAAAACACTCGACTCGCCACACCTGGATGACTTTGCATACCGAGACCAACGACTGAAACTTTGGCAAGGCCCTGTTCAGCGGTACAGATGCTTTCAGGATCCAGTTCACGCGACCAACGATCGAGCATATGCTGCGTGCGCACAAGGTCGGCTGTTCCAATCGTAAAGCCAAGCCGCATGTGCCCACTTTGATCTTGTCGATTATGGACTATGATATCGACATTGACGCCGCTCTCAGCGATCGTTTTAAAAAGCGCAGCAATGGTTCCGGGTTTTGCTGGTAGATGGGTCAGACTCAGGCGGACGACGTTGCGATCGAGAGTCACGCCGGAAACTAGGGGGGCTTCCAATTTACGCTGCGGGCTGAAGCTCATAATGCGAGTCCTTTGCTGATCGTCAGGCTTAAACGTATTCCGAACTACGATGGGCATCTGGTATTTGGCTCCCAGCTCCACACAGCGGCTATGCAAGACCTTGCTTCCCAGAGAAGCCATCTCGAGCGCGACCTCAAAATCCATTTCTTCGACGAGGCGAGCTTGGGGTACTACGCGAGGATCGGCGGTGTAGACGCCGTCTACATCGGTATTTATCTCACAGAATTCAGCGTCGAGAGCAACTGCTAGTGCAACAGCACTGGTATCGCTACCGCCGCGTCCGAGAGTAGTGATTTCAAGATTTTCGGTTACACCCTGAAACCCGGCTACGACCGGTATAATACCTTTGTCCCAGCACTCGTGGAGCCGTTTACAGTTAATAGCGTTGATACGGGCTTTGGAGTGCAGGCTATCTGTAAATATCCCGAGCTGATAGGCGAGCAGGCCGATGGCATCTAAGCCTTCTTTTTCTAGAGCAGC
>JBGSTX010000054.1:0-12715 GCA_041736305.1 Oligoflexus sp.
AACCCTGAAAAATTCACTGCTCTGCATTACGCCCGCAGTAATCCAAACCCTACATAATTAGCCAGTCTGCGCACGGTTATGCAAAATTGAAATTGGGGTGGCTTGGCCGCCCCTTCCTACCCCCGTACATAGACTGCTTACTGTGCATCCATTCCCGACTAACTATAAGCGCCCCAGCAACCTACGCTTAGACGCGACTCTTGCCTGATTGTATCCTGCTTTTATCACCCGCCGCTGGTGATCAAAATGCAACTGTCCGATCCTCTTCATAGCCCCAAAGCCTGACCCAATATGCGTCACGTACTTTCCGGCATTCGGAACGAAGGCTATTTTGCCAGCGATGGATGAGACTGTGGCCTCGCGGATGGCCTCGTTATCTCCGAAGAGAGAGTCGAGCTGCGGGTTCAGAACCTTGGTACAAGTAGGGCAGTTTTTCTGTTCGGGTTTATTAGAATAACGAACACCAGCACCATCACTGTAGCGGCGATCGTGCAAGATTCTGTATCTGCCGCTCCATAGAGGCTCTTCTACAGAGTTCCGCGGGACAGAAGGGGCAGGTCCAAGGGCTTTTCTGAGCCTTTGATGAAGAGCTGCACGCTGCCCTTAATCTTTTGCTGATTAAAAAATACGACGAGATTGCCGCTGAGCTCTTGATTAGGCTCAACACTTTGACCACAGAGGGAGCAGATCAAGTCTATGCTAGCGGGTACAATCAGCTGGAAAGTTTCTTTGGTATGGCCTTGGTTTACTACCCGCACCGAGAAGTAGTTGGCGGTTCTGTCTGGAGAAAGTTCAACGAAAGTACTCGCGGGTTGCCTGAGAACGGTGGCTTTCAGTGAGTCCCGTCGAGCTACAAGGAAGATGACAAGGCCCACATTACAAAGCAGCAAGATCAGATAGAAGAACGGCCTCAGTCGGAGTTTCCGCGTCTTGGCTTTTCCCTGTAGTTCCATTTCCGAAGTCGGCCGGATCAAGCCCAAAGGCCTCTTCAGTCCATTCATGATCGAATCGCAGGCATCTGCGCAGCGCATACATTGGATACACTCAAGCTGCAGACCCTGACGAATATCGATCCCCGTAGGGCATACGCGGACACAGAGACCGCAATCGATGCAGTCTCCACGAGCACCCTTTCTGCCGCGCGGCTCGCCCCTGTTGTAGTCATAAGCAACTGTAGGCGTTGCAGCACTTATCATTACAGATTGAAAGCGCGCATAGGGACAGAGGAACGAGCAGAACTGCTCGCGAAACCAAACCAGATCAAAGTAAAGAGCGCCGAAGACGAGGCCCATGAACAGAAAAGCTTCGGTATGCTCCAGAGGCGAGCTTTTGACCCATTTCAAGAGCGTCTGGGGGGCAATAAAATAAGTAAGAAACGCGTTACTGACGAGGAGGATGATCAGTGCAAAGACCGCATGCTTCATTGTCTTGCGGACAAAGAGCCCGGGCGTCATGCGCTTTTGGTCATTCTTTCGTCTTTTCAGGGCTGGGCCTTCAAAAAACTCTTCTACCGGTCTGATCAGCCACTCGACAAAAACGGTCTGGGGACAGGCATAGCCACACCAGATACGTCCCCAAAGACTCGTCGCCCAGGCCAGGAGCAAGGCTGCAGTGAGGAGCACAAAGACGAGATAAAAACCATCCGCGAAGCGAAAGGCCTGACCCATCACGTACACTATGCTCGAGGCAATGTCAAAACGCAGCAGAGGCAGGCCCTGAATTGTCACAAGAGGTACCAGCAGGTACACGGCGATCAGGAGCAGAGCGACCAAGCGGCGATTTCGAGATCGGCGACCCGAGCGGCGTTCTGGATAAATCCAACGCCTCTTACCTTGACTGTCGACGGTAGGAGCGCGCAGATCACCCGGATCGAGAGAGCGCGGTGGAATCTGAGGGCTCACTATTTCGCTTCCTCACCCTCAGGGGCCTTGCCGTTCGGAGGATTTGTCCCCTGCAGACTCATGACAAAGGCCGCCACGGCCTCGATTTTATCTATGCCCAAGATAGTTTCCCAGGCAACCATGCCCTTGGCTGGTACACCCTTGCTTATCACATTCACGATATCCCCTGGCGTAGAGCCGTTCAGCCAGAATTTGTCGGCGAGGTTTGGCCCCACGACACCTTCTCCGGCAGCGCCATGGCAAGGAGAGCAGTTGAGAGAAAATACTTCTTTGCCGCTCGCAATCAGCTGAGGATCCTTAGCTCGCTCGTCGAAGCTGGCTGCCGCAGCCCCCTGCAAACTCGCTCGCTTCGTCCGGAGCTCAGCATAGCGATCTTGATCGCGTTTCAACTCAGTTTCGAGAGTGCTCTTGCCGAGAAGATGGACCCAGAAGAGATAAACGACTCCGAAAATTATCGTGGCGTAGAACATCGCTACCCACCAGGACGGCATGGGGTTGTCGTATTCTTGAATACCATCGACCACGTAGGGGCGAATGACGTCTTTTTCCTTGTTTTCCTTACTCATCGCCCGATCCTTTCGTAACATCAGCTGCGATACAGTCATAATAAGTCTTCGATCCAGGTAGGAAGATCCAAATAGTGACAATAAGCATCAAGCCGACAAAGATCAGCAGGGCAAAGGTTTGAAAGTCACCAAAGTTACCGCTAGCCAGTACTTCCTTAATGAGTGCGTTCATTTCGAGGCGGCCTCCATTTTCTTTTGCGGTCGATCGGTTCCAAGCTTCTGAAGATAGGCGATCATAGCGATAATCTCTGCGTCCGCACTGACCTCTACACCGTCCTTCTTCAAGGAATCGGCAACGGCATCCGCCTGCGCTCGGTACGCGGCGACTGGATCCTTAACCGTGCTTGGATCATAGGGAACTCCGAGAGCCACCATAGCGTTGAGCTTAGGTGCGAGCTCCTTCAAGTCGACCTGGGCCTCAAATATCCAGGGGTAGGCGGGCATGATAGAGCCCGGCGACGTGCTGCGGGGATCTTCCATGTGCCGATAGTGCCAGAGGTTCGGGTATTTTCCACCGACCCGATGCAGGTCAGGCCCTGTGCGTTTAGAGCCCCACTGAAAGGGGAAGTCGTAAACATATTCAGAGGCCTGAGACGCTGGACCATAACGCAGCTCTTCCTTGTGATAGAATCGAACGGCCTGAGAGTGGCAGTTGTAGCAGCCCTCGCGGATATAGAGATCGCGGCCATGCAGTTCAAGTGGGGTATAGGGTCTGGTCGTAGACAAAGTAGCCACCTGCGTTTCCATCATCATGGCTGGAATGAACTCGGCCAGGCCCCCGATAATAACGGCGACGAGAGCTCCGGCAGAGAGAGCCAGGGCATGGCCTTCCAAACGTTCATGCCAGGTGCGTGGCTCAACGTGCTGGCCATCCGTCAGGGAAACAGTCTCGGTCTTTACCGTTCCACGCTTACGCGTCATATAAAGATTATAGAAACAGAGCATGGTCCCCGCGAGATACATGAGACCTCCGACCAGCCGTACCCAGTAGAGAGGCTTGAGGGCCAGGACCGTTTCCATAAACTGGGGATACTTCAGCAACCCGTCTTCCGTGGTGCTCATCCACATCAAAGACTGCGTGATGCCAGCGGCCCACATGGAGCAGACATAGAGCAGAATTCCAATGGTTGCGATCCAGAAATGCTGATTTGCCATTTTTTTGCTATAGAGCTCGCCGCCCCAGAATCGTGGCGCGAGATAGTAGGCCATGGCGAAGATCATACCGCCGACCCAGCCTAGAGCTCCGGCATGAACGTGCGCGATAGTCCAGTCGGTATAGTGGGAAACGAGGTTAAACGATTTGATCGAAAGCATGGAACCTTCGAGGGTAGCCATCCCATAGAAAGTCAACGAGAGCACAAAGAACTTGAGAACAGGCTCGGTTCTCACGCGGTGCCATTCGCCCCTCATGGTCAGCAGCCCGTTGATCATGCCGCCCCAGCTAGGAGCCAGTAGCGCCAGGCTAAAGACCATGCCCAAAGACTGAGCCCACTCAGGCAGTGAGGAATAGAGCAAATGGTGGGGTCCAGCCCAGATGTAAATAAAAATTAGGGACCAGAAGTGAAGTATAGACAGCCGGTACGAGTACACGGGCTTGTTCACAGCTTTAGGCAAGAAGTAGTACATGAGGCCTAGAAAGGGCGTGGTCAGAAGAAAACCGACCGCGTTATGGCCGTACCACCACTGCACCAGTGCATCCTGGACTCCGGCAAAGATCGAATAGGATTTGCTTGCACTGACCGGGATTGCGAGATTATTCACAACGTGGAGCATAGCCAGAGTCAGAATCGATGCAACATAAAACCAGATCGCCACATAGAGGTGCTTGACCCGCCTTATAGCGATCGTTCCAAAAACATTGACCGTCATCAGAATCCAGACGATGGCGATCAGGATATCGAGCCACCATTCCATCTCAGCGTACTCTTTACCCTGGGTCTGCCCGAGGGCAAGAGTGAGGGCTGTGAGAAGGATAATGGTTTGCCACGCCCAAAAATGAATCCGCGAGAGGCTGTCTGACCACATCCGCGTCTTGAGTAGGCGTTGAATCGAATAGTACAGTCCAGAAAAGAAGGCGTTCCCGGCAAAGGCGAAAATCATTGCATCGGTGTGGATAGGCCTGATGCGCCCGAAGGTCAACCACGAGATTCCACCATTGGCTTGCCAGAATGCAAGCTGCAAGGCGGCTATCGCGCCTACGGTCATTCCAATAATGCCCCAAAGAATTGTGGCCCATAGAAACTGGGCTGGCGTGTGATCGTCATATGTGATCGACCCTTTGTGTATTGCTTCTGACAACGATGGTACTCCCGAGTGAAACTTTGTCCAAAAAATATCTAGAGAATTCAGAGCTCGCTTTGTGAATCGTCCAAAAGCACTTGCTGTGCAGGACTCTCGAGATCATCAAACTGACCGTTAGAGTTGGCCCAGAGAAAGGCGAGCAAGCCACAGCTAGCCATAAACATACTGATGCCCATGAGAAGAAAGATAATTTCCATCAGACGATGCCTTTGAGTTGAAAGCGTTGCGAGCTAAGAAAGACTGTAATCGAGCTGAACGGCATCAGAACTGCTGCCATTACCGGGGTGACGAGACCCGTGAGCGCCAGGCTCATCGCGATCGAATTAAAAGCAAGTGCCAGAGCAAAGCAGCGCTTCATCACCTTTCTCGCTTCAGCCGAGAGAGCTATCGCCGTCAACAAGGGGCTCAGGCCTTCCCTCTGAAAGCTAATGTCGGAAGCTTCCTTCATCGCGTCGCTGGCATTAGCCAGAGCGATACCGATAGCGGCGCCTGAGGAGGCTAAAGCATCGTTGATGCCATTGCCAACCATGACGGACTGTTCTTTGTGTGCAATACTGAAAAGCTTATCGCTGGGGCTGAGCTCGCTAAAAAGATGCGTATCAGAGATCCCAAGAGCCTGACCGAGCGCCCGCACCCGCTCTTTCTTGTCGCCGCTTAGAACCAGAGGTTTTCGGCCGCCCTCGACCAGCTGCCGCAAGCATTCATCCGCTTCGGGGCGAAGCGATTCGTCGAGCTGAAAGCGGAGGATCTCCTTGCCATCGATCGTCACATATGAATCTGCGTTCGCGGCTCCTGGCGATTCTGAGCCGAAGCAAAAGCCTACACGTCCAATGCGTAGCGCAGAAGTTCCCCATTCAAAGCTGAGACCCTGACCAAAGATCTCTTTCACGTTCCGAATAGGGAATTTTCCAATGCTCGGAACTCCATCAAGAGCCCATGACCCTAGACCCTGAGCGACATGATGCCTAGAAACGAGAGGAAGCTCTCTCAGCAGAGGAAGTATCTCTGTCTTATCAAGCCCGAGTCCCAGGAGATTTTCGGAGTGCCAGGTTGCGGCCTTCACCCTGCCTTCATCCTGAGTCAGCGTGCCGGTCTTATCGAAGTAGAAAAATTTCGCGAGACTAAGACGTTCCAGAGAATTCTGACTCCGGAATACGATGCCTCTTTTAAGACCCAGCTGGAAGGCGCGTGCAATAACTAAAGGAGCGCCGAATCCAAAAATGCAAGGGCAGGCGACCAGGAGAACCGCTGCAAATCGCCGAAATCCTTCTTCCGGATTACTTGGTAGAAACCAAAGACCTACTCCGAAGGCAGCACCTAGGACCAGAACCACAAAGAACCTAGCCATTTTTTCTGAAAGGCTGAGAAAGCGCCCCTTTTCTTGGTAGAGGGCACGGGATGCGGACTGCAGGTGCAGGAGAAAGCTCTGAGTGCCGTCTTCCAGAGCTTCGAGAGTCAGGGGTCGCGAGCCGTTCATCGCACCAGCGCTGATGAGTTCGCCTTGATTGACCCCTTCGCTCACGGACTCCCCGCGGAGTAAACCGTAACTGATGTCTGCGCCTAGGCTGGCGAGGCGACCTTTCAGGGGAATAATTTCGCCAGGAAGGACAGAAATCTTCTCGAACATTCGCACGCTCGTCAGGGGGACCATCTTGGGTCCGGCTGCTGTCTCGAGTCGAACAAAATGGGCGTCGCCTTCGAGAAACTTGGCCTGCTCGCGGAGAATATGCTCGAGCGCCCTAGTCTGTACAAAGCGGCCGCTTAAGACTAAAGCTACGACCGCTGTCATGGAGTCAAAATAAACGTGAGCAGCGCCTTGCAGGGCATTCATAAGGCTATAGCCGAAGCCCACCAGGAGAGCGAGTCCGATTGGAAAGTCTAAATGGACTTTGCCCTGCTTGAGACTCATGACCGCATTTTTGAGAAAGGGCCAGCCCGAATAAAAGATCGCGATGCCCGCGAGTACCGCCGACAAAGCTCGAAAGACCTGGCGAAACGAAGGAGCGAGAGACTGGCTATCCAGGTACTCAGGGAAGGCAAGCATCATGACGTTCATAAGACAAAAAAAAGCGACACCGATGCGGTTCAGCTCAGACCCTTTTCCGGATCGGGAGCTTCGATTCGGGGTAACCCCGTAGCCTAGCGACTCATAAGTCTTGACGAACTCCGAGAGTGGCTTCGCACCCTTCGGTAGAAGAAGGCTCGCTTCGCCTGTAGCCATATTGATGGAAAGGCTGCAGCGAGCATCAATTTTCTTAGTAACTTGCTCACAGACCCAGACGCACGCATAGCAGCTCATGTCGTTCAAATAAAAATGAATCTGCTTGGTCTCTTCTTTGCTCTCCTCAGCAAACCCTTTTTGAAAGGCTTCTGTATCAAAGAGCGAATAATCTGCACGTTGAATAGCTGCAGCGTGTAGAGCATAATCCTTCGATGGCACTAGCTCGTAAAAGTGGTCGAGCTCCATCTTTCGAATCAGAGTATGGGCTGTCTTGCAGCCATGACAGCAGTACCTATCCGAGGAAGACTGTGGTATCGGACTTCCGCAATGCAAGCAGATTATCGGTGAGGGATTTAGATTTTGGAACATACTGCTCACTTGCATCACCATCATCTAGAAATTTTGCCGGCTTCACCAAATGCCTTTGAGTGGGCCGGTTTTGCAGCCATCTTCTCGTACAGTTTTCTTGTGTCGTTTCACTGCTTCGGGATGTGCGGCCCACTCGCTTGCTCGATCCTAAGTAGGAGCCGAATAAGCCTCTTTAAAAGCTCTATCCTCTATCAGCTCGGACGCCTTTTTTCATACTGCGGAGCGGGAGCTTTAGCAGGGCTTCTGGCAGCCTCACTCTCAGATCTATGGCCGATCATCACAAAGAGCATCAGCGTCATCTTTGGAGCTCTGATCTGCCTCTGGTCATTGAGCGTGTTCTTCAACTTAGAGAAACGCTGGCCCCGGATGCCGGGGAAGGGTCTCTTGCTGCGAGGGCAGACCTTCTTAAGCTCGCTCCCGGCTCCGCTGTCTCCGTTCTTACTTGGGCTCGTGACGATACTTCTCCCCTGCATGACTCTTCACCCCTTGCTCTTCATGAGCGCCGCACATCAAGACGCTACAGGAGGGGCGATGACCATGCTCGCGTTCTACGTAGGAACTTTGCCTGCTATGGTATCAGCAACATACGTGCCAACTCTCATTGCCCATCGGGCTGCGCTAAGCCGCTTGGCTCCGCTAGGACAAGTCTTCTTATTCATCGCGGGTTTGCTTACGATTGGGCGAACGTGGTTTCATCAATAAGCTTCCCCAGCAGGCTGGGACCTACTTTGTGATATGCAAATTGGAAAGCGGCTGAGTGATATGCTACTTGAGAGCGAGTGTTATCACGCACTTCTGTGTCATATTTTAGGCGTTTGATTTTTCGGTAGGATTACTACAAACGAAGTATGATCTTGATGAGGGTCTAAGAAGATTTGTCCTTGATAACTCTCGACGATGGTCCGGGCGATGCTCAGACCAAGGCCGGTACCCCTTCTAGGAAGGAAGCGGAACTCAGCGAGAGTTCCGCATAGAAGGCAAGAGCAAAATGCGGCGCAGGAACCTTGAATTAGTTCTGAACCTTGATTGCTGCACCCATGCGGCCGTGGCGGGTGCAGGAGTAGAAGAGGTCCTTAGGAGTGTTCGCCGTTACTGTCAAAACAACTTCTTTTTTGCTGCTATTATTGACGGCACCGCTGAAAACAGCGCGGCTGTCGGCTCTCTCGGTGATGTAAAAAGGATGTGCGTTTACCGACGCGTCACTCAAGTCAAAAACCAAAGTATCACCAACTTCGACATTGATCTCAGGAGTTTGATCGCCGTTGAGGAAGTACTTCAAGCCTTGGGCTGTGACTTTGAAAGAAAAGGTATCTGCGAAAGCAGAAGCACTGGCGAAGGTGAAGCTGAGAGCAGTAGCTAGTTTGAGGAAGCTTTGACGGGTGAACATGAGTTTCTCCTTAGTGTTAACTGAGGAGGCCTTACTAACCCATGTGCAACCCTTTGTCTGCATGAAAATTGTCTGCTATCTTCCTGCGCAAAACTCTTTTACCAGCCCTAAAAAGACATTATGGCTTATAAGAGTGGCCACCGGTTTAGGAACCTTTTCGCTGGAGAGCTTAACCTTATCAGGGGCGATGATTTCGGCGCGGGCCGGAACAAACTTGCGATCTTCACCCGCAATAGCAAAGCCTTTGAGTACCGTTTGCCCTTTGGCAAGAGTAAGTCCATTGCCGACATGGCTCCACTGCACGATAGCTGCAGATTCTTGAATGGCGAGCTTCAGGAATCTTGGCGCCAGCTGACTAAGCAGACTTCTGCCAGCATCTTTGCCCAGAATCCGACGAGCGATTGCTAGTGGCCGCTTCTTTAAGATAGAGAGTATGACGCGAACAACTTCTCTGAGGAGCAAAATCATGGCTGCTATTGTCACCGTCACTCTCAATCCATCCGTTGACCGGTCTGCGTCTGTCAAATATATCACTCCCGATGACAAACTACCCTGTACAGACGGACGAATAGATCCTGGCGGCGGGGGGCTGAACATTTGTCGTGGGCTAAAGACTCTGGGGGGATCAGGCGAAGCCATTTATACGAGTGGCGGACCAGTAGGTCAAATGCTCAGCAGCTTGCTTGATCAGCTGGATATCCCCCATCGACCGCAACTTATCCAGGAGTGGACGCGAGAAAATTTCGTCATTTTGGAAGAGGTCAGCGGTAAGGAGTATCGCTTCAATCTGCCTGGCCCGACCCTTAAACCTGCTGAGTGGCAGAGCATCCTGGACCTTGTCAGGAGCATGCAGCCGAGCCCTTCGTTCATTGTGGGATCAGGCAGTCTAGCGGCAGGTGTGCCGACCGATTTTTTTCGCCAACTTGGTCTCATCGCTGCTGAGCGCGGCAGTCACTATATTCTCGATACATCGGGAGAGGCCTTAGTTGAGGCTTTAAAAAGCCCGCTCTATCTCATCAAACCTAACCTGCGGGAGCTGCGAAATCTAAGCGGCAAACCACTGGAGCATGCGGAGGAGCAGGAAGCTGCTGCTGCTTCTCTCGTAGCCGATGGATCTTGCAAGTTCGTCGTCCTTTCACTCGGAGCCGCTGGGGCTCTGCTCGTCGGCAAAGATCTCAAGCAGCATTTTCGTTCGCCCACCGTGCCTCTCAGGAGCACCGTGGGCGCCGGAGATAGTATGGTGGCAGGCATCTTGCTGCGACTGCAGCAGGGCACTTCCATCACTGAAGCAGTAGCCTACGGTGTTGCCTGCGGTGCTGCGGCGGTTGCGACGCCAGGCACTGGCTTTGGTAGCAAAGACTTTGTTGAGCGCTTGTATGAGCAAGTGCGACAAGGCCTTTGAGCCGCTTGCAGGGCACCTAGGAATTCCAAACGCCAGCTCCGGACGGCCGGACGAATACAAAGCTATGTACAGTGGCTTGATCGCTAAGCTCCGTCAGTTGCTCGCCAAGCTTCTCAGTATCAGGAACTTCTCTGGATCGATGATCTGATACTTCACTCCCTTCTGATATTCTTCAAGAGCCTTGAGACATTCTTTGGCATCGCGCGTTTGGCTGTGGATGCGAATGCAGGCTTCGTAGTAAGTCTCCGGATGCATCCACACGAAGAGGTCATTCAGGTACTCACTGGCTCTACCACTCAGAAGGTAGGCCTTCGCCTTCACCTTTAGGCTAGTCTGGCTCATATTTATTTCGTTAAGAAGATTCATCGCACGCATCAGGTCTACGATGCCAAAGCCCACCCCTTTTAAAGCCAACGATCGCCCGCTATCCAGCAAGGTCTCGGCCTTAAGCAGCAGCTCTTCCGAGCTTCTCTGCTGTTTGAGAGGCTCTAAGCTCCACTGCTTAGCCGAATTACGCCAGGTCTGCAGCAATTCCATTTGCCGTGGAAGGTAGGGTCCCTTTTCGAGGCGCGCACTGATCATCTCCAAAGTCATCGCAGCATCGTTACGAATCCGAATGGTAATGGCGAGTAGATTGCTCATGGCCTTGAGCCACAGATCTGCTTCGGCGATTTGGAGTTCCTTATCAGCCAGAAAATGCTCGTAGGCAAGCATCGCCTGCTCGTGCTGCCGCGTGGCTCCGAAGTATTCGGCCTTTTCCATATCACTCAGGTGAGCGATGGGTTGAGGAAACGAGAGGGGAGCTGATTGCTTGATCGAAGAACTTGCGTGACAAGCTATGCAGTACTGGGTCGTTTGTCGCAAAAGGAAATAAGCATAGTCAAAGCGCCGACCTTCATAAGCTGTCTCGATGCGTGCAAACTGCTGGGGCAGGTCGAGCGACAATGACTTCATTACAGGGTCGACTTCATAGTTAGCGAGAGAAGCCTGCACATTGTGCGACAGTCCCTTGAGAATTTTCAGCGTAGCTAGGACCTTGACTTTTTTTTCAGGGCTCGGATTCTCTTCAAATCCTCGCATGTTTTGTAAGAGTATTCCTACATTCTCAGAATATTTCTGCATCGTCGGCCGCACCGACTGGGATTGATCAGTCTGAGCTTTTTGGCTTGGAATTAATTCCTTAGATGGATCTTTTTTCGCCGGAAGTGCCTCGAGCCTCCATACAAGGCCTATACTTAAAAGCACACTAAGCCCGTAGCTTATTTCACGCATCCTATCCCCCTCAACATCCGAAGAGACCGCCTTGCTTACTTTTTGAGACGGTTTTGAAAGACGCTAGCCAGAGCCATCAGCGCATCCGTATCCGTGAATATTCCGACTAAAGTTCCGTTTTCCTGAACGACAAGGGCCGAACCAATTCGGTGTTCAGCCATGTGTGAGGCCACTTCATCTAGCGGGGCTTCAGGCGTCACACAATAGGGATGACGCGTCATAGCATTTTCCACTTGGGATGTGTCGAGATTAACCGAAGCAAAAGAAGCCAGGAGATTGATATCCTGCAAGGAGAGCAGACCTACCGTCTTAGAGGCAGACTGTACTGGGAGATGCCGGATATTATGTGCCTTCATCAAAGCCGAAGCCTGCGCGAGGCTCTGCTTACTGTCTATAATGTAAGGCATTGCAGTCATGTATTTGGAAACCGTTGGTAGGCCCTTGCTCATCAGAAATCTCCTTGAATGTAAGTGACACTCAAAAGCTATAGCAAAGCCTGTACCATTCCCAATAGTCCGGTCAGGGGCGGGACCTGGCTGCGACTAGGATCGACAATAGCGGGATATGCCCAGCAGATAGTGGCAAATCACTCAAATTGCTTGCAAGCAGCGAGAGTTGGACAATCCCATACAGATTTAAAAAAGCTACGCGAAGGCCGCTGTGCTTCGCCAGCGACAGCAAAGGAATGGGTGGGCAGGGTTGAATAGCTTGTGGCTGCAGCTGAAGCGACCACACGGGCGGATGAATTTTAAGAAAGCTTAAGGTACGCGGACAAAAGATAATTTGATTTGCGATCTGTGCCGGTTTCGGCAACAGTGGAGCTAGCTACCTCTTTACCAACATTCACTTCACCGTTAAAAATGTAGATACGAAAACGATCATCTCGCACTTGATAGTTTTCCACCCCCAATTCCCCGTAAAAGAATCTCATACAAAATAACAATAGGTGTGATATCATTCTATTAGAATAAACTTCATCAGACATCATTTCCAAAGCAATTTTTAATGAAATTTTTGCTATGAAAAGGCGACAGTTAATGATTCGAGTCGAAAAGATTGCTTTCACGATACTCTTCGTTCAACTCTTAGCCAGTTGCCGGTCGACAGAAAGTAGCGGAAAGTTAAAAAATGCGATCGAAACGCCGCGCGCGCCCAATGCGGGCCTAGGTTATAGTTTTCTTGTCAATGGCGACTACATTGGCTGTGGAATCCCAGTAAACGTGATGAAGCGTGCAATTGCCACGAAATCATTGGTACCTGATCAAGTTATGCAGTCGTTCTTTCCCATTGCCGCCT
>JBGSTX010000078.1:0-20700 GCA_041736305.1 Oligoflexus sp.
CTCCTAAAGGAGACCCTTGCCGAGACGAAATAAGATTATTTCGCTTTGTTATTTTAACATTTTGAAGAAATCTTCGAGGGTGGCAGAAGCTCTTTTCCTGACCAACTGAGTCAGGCAATACTCATGATTACGGGACAAACGGAGTTGAAATGGGTTGACTGTTGCGTCAGCGACGAAGGTTCCATCGAGAGCACCCTTGCTGAAGTCAACAAAGCCTTTGACCTTGTCTTCGTTCCCGTAGGTCCACTTGAGGTTTACAGGATAAGCCTCGTTCTCTTTAATACCGAGATTGCAATCTCCCGCGAAGAGCTCATCGCCCCACTGTGCGAAAGGGTAGTCCTGAGTATAAACACTTTTTTGGCCAACTGTTTCAGGAATCTTGTGGAACTGAATGCTGTGCTTGTAGAACAAGCGAACATCGGCTGCTTCAGAAGAAACGAAGTCAGAATTCACGACGAACTTACCGATAAGAGTTGCCTCTTTCTCTGGCTCATAGGTCCAAGTGTCAGAGCCATATACGAGAAAGAGTGCGCTCTCACCGCGTTCGATCTTACTATTCAATTCGATGAAGTGGCGGCGGAAGTCGAGATCCTTGGCAGCTTTCTGACGGAACTCTTCGCGAACAGCAGGGCTTGGGGGAGCAACCCAAACAAAGCGTGGGCCTTTTGGTGCAGCTACAAGCTTACCAGTAACGTCTTTTTCGGCGAGATGGTTCGCTTGAAGTTCGCGGGGGTCGAAGACAAAGTCGAGACCGAGGATGTTGCGAGAGAAGTACTGTGCCGTATAGAAGAAGCGCGAGAAAGCGCCGACGCCAGCGGTTGCGCCTTTTTCAAAGCTCAAACGGTTGGACAGGTACTTGGAGTAGAAGTTGTTGTCGATGATCGGGTCGCCATTCTGGTCTTTTTCCCAGCTCTGTCCACCGATATCATGCTGCGTGATCAAAACTTGGCTCTCTGAAGCACCGTCTACGAAAAACTTGCTCGAAAAAGCTGGAGTGAAGCGGTCTTTAACGCCAGTAGGTACGGCGCTCGAAAGACGACCAAGTACGCAGTCGTTGCGAGTCGCGTACTGACCAGTCAGTCCCAGAGCAGTTGCGCCTTCCAAAGGAACATAGCTGAGTTTGACGTTTACAGAGTAACGGTGGGTCAGGCGAACTGTGTCGCGGATATGACCTTTGCGGTAAGGACGGATTTCGCTGCCGAGGTTATCAGAATCTTTACCGTTTTTGCCGGCCCAGTCTTGATTCGTCCAGCCCGAGAAAACTTTCCAGAATCTCAGGACCGATCCATTACCAAAGGCAATGACTTCATCCAGCTTGGATTCCGGTTTAACAAGAGCGTCGGGCTCTTGAGCGCTGCCCTCAACCGCGTCCCAAACCAAGTCCAGCTTATCGCAGGCGCTTGAATCAGGAGATTGGTTCATCGTGTTGAGCTTGGCTGCGACATCAGTAAAACCCTGAATCTGATCTTCGAGTTGATCTTTATCAAGCTTCTTTACATAGCCGGACTGAGCCTGAAGGATGGAGGGCGATAAGGCAATAGCCACGCCGAGCAAGGTCGTAAATCGAGTTCTAATCATCAGCAAAATTCCTTTGAAAGCGAGTGTGAGTACTCTTACCTGAGTCATGGAAAGGTAACTGACCGTTGGTCATCAGCAGATATACGAGCCGCGTTTCTTTGTCAAACAGAAGGAAATATATCTATAAATTATAGATAGATGAGCTATAGTGCGGGTAATTTTAGGAGGGTCTTTAGAGACTATGGAACAAAGGGCGATGAGCGGCGAGGACAAACAAAAAAAGCATCGGCTAATACTGGAGACAACTCTTCGCCTCTTTAAAAGCGAAAGACGCATTCATACCGTGGCCAAAATAGCGCAGGAGGCGAACCTTGCTAAGGGCACTTTGTACCTCTACTTTGCCACTAAAGAAGAGATTTACTTGGAACTCCTTGCGAGTAGCTTCAAGCTTTGGCACGAGAAACTTCGCGCTTATGTTACAGAGGCCAAGCCCACACCCTACAAGCTCATCGAATTCATGTGCCGGAGTTTAGCTGAGCTTACCGACTTCGTTGACCTCACCAGCAAGCTGTCTGCTTCAATGGAGGGAAACGTATCGGTAGATTTTATGAGGATCATGCGCAAACACATGCAGGAGGAACGCCTCAAGAGCTGCCAGTTGATTGCGAAGAACTATACGCAGTGGACCGAAGAAGAATCTCTGACGCGATTTATGCGCTTTTACGTTTATGCAGTCGCGTACTGGAAAGAATGCTTCCCCTCAGAACGAGTTGTCGCGGCGATGCCTGAAGAATTCCCGCCAGAAGATCAGCAAAGAGAAAAGTATTTCCGTGAAATCCTCGAAGTGAATTGCCTGCTCTGGGCCGTTCAAGCTTAATGCACCTTTGCGAGTTCCGTACTGGCGGCTATTAGTCCTTCTGTGGCGAGAGTCAGACTCTTCATGTCTAGCTTATCTAAAGTATCTTTCTCTGTGTGATAGTGCGGATAGCGGAAAGGAGCGGTATCGGTCACCATCAGGGCTGGGTAGGATGATGGGTTTGGCCTCGTGTAAAAAATGTGGCAAGAGGAAGCTCTTGCAGATCAAGGTAAGCTGAGCTTCCTAGACGTAGTCTTGTGAGGCACTCACCTTTTTTTCTTAGCTCAAAAGTCCCAGAATTTCATAGGTCAGACCCTTGCCTGTACTTCCACCACGTTGGGAGCTGAAGTAGAGTCGATCCCCCGAAGGACTGATGGCTGGTCCCGCAATTTCTGAATCATCCTGATTTTCAACCTGCAGGAGGGGGATAACATCGCCGCTAGGGCCAATGACACAAATTTGCATATTGCCACCATCTTCAGCGACAAGAAGATGCCCATCACGGCTTACCGTTACATTGTCGACGCCACGTAGAATAGGGTTCCGAGAGCTTTGCGCATCATAGATGACCCTGAGCCTGCCCGCTTCAATATCGTACTGCCAGACTCGGTTATCACCCTTCGTCGTGAACGTTACGATGCCGTCATGGTAGCAAATACCTTCGCCTCCATCGAACTTACGAGCATTTCTCACCTGGTAGCGAGTTTCGGTCTGGCCAGATTCAGGAGTTGGATTGCTAAGCGCTTGCCACGTCACGGACCCAGCACTGTTGACGATCGCCGCTTGAAGAGTGCCGCGGTCAAAGTTCATACGCCCATTGTCGATAGATTCAGGGATAAAGCGATAGAGGCAGCCATCAGACGTATCTTCCGTCAAATATGCATGCATATGGGTCGGGTCGATCGCAACGGCTTCATGTTTGAAGTAGCCCAGGCCCGAACAAACTTTGGCATCATTTCCATAGATACTGCACTCGTAAACCCGACCGTAGCTAATTTCCTCGCATGACAACCAAGTATCCCAAGGCGTCGCACCACCAGCGCAGTTGCGGCTGCTGCCGCTCAGGATGCTATAGGCATCGATGATTTCGCCCTGCTTATTGAAACGCAGAGCTCCGACTCCCCCAGCTCCATCTCCCGCTTCTGAATTCGAAACATAGATCCAGCCCCCATCAGCTGTCGCATAGCATGCACCTCCATCGGGTTCTACGTGCCACAGATAGCTGCTGCTTTGTTCGCTAGTCAGTCCAACTGGTCTTCCTGAAGCTGCTAGCAGGCGCGAACTAAAGCCTTTCGGCAAGCGAATGCCGTTGGCATCAGGAGCTTGTAGAGGGCCAATTTTGCTGAGACTGCGATAGCAGAGGAGTGGGCAGGCTGTCACCAAAGAACTCAAGCCGCCGCCACCGATTCCCAGCAAACCAAGTCCACTAATCGAATAACCGAGTAACTGACGTCGATTCACCATCAAGCTTTTCTGCTCGAGCACGGGAAATCTCCCCTATAAGTTTAAAATCGAGTCATAAAAAAAGTCGTTGACCGTTTTAAGGGTGCCGCTTCGATCAAAAAATTTTCTATGGGATGATTACTTTCAAGCTATACAACAGATACTTAGACCCAAGCAAGACTCGTAAGAAAATTATTGTCTCCATAGAGCAGTAGGAAAAAGCTGTTCTGAGAGAAAGCCTCGCATCGAGCCGATGCGAGGCGATTCTTCAGTTCGGAGTCCTAAGACAGCTGTATCCGGTGGCCTTCGAGCAGATTCCCCAGTCCTTAGCCGTTTGCACTTCGAGAGGACAGGCCTCTTTGCAATCCGGAAGCTTATCTTCGCTTAGCTTTACATCTACCTTGCAGGGCACGCCTGCGGTAGCTGCTTCCTTGTCATCCCTTTGCACGTAGCCGTAATCGCCTTCGGTAGCTTTGGGAGCAAAGCTGACACCTCGCGCAACAAAAGGCGCGTTTGGGCACTTGGGGAAGTAATGGCCCGAAGTTTCAACGACGGATGGGGTAGGTTCGGGAAGATTGTCGATGAAGCTCGCGATCTGCTCGCGGCGCCGTTTGACACTGGCCTTCAGGCGGTCGAGATCCTTCGTAAAGCCTTTTTTCTCCTGCTCTAGAATCCGTGGACCGATAAGAGTGGCCATCGCATCGATCTCGGCGATGATTTCTGGCTCGGACCAGAGGGTCGTCATGTAGTCTTTAATCGTAGCAGCCAATTTTGCTCGATAGAACTTCGAAGCATAGATTTTAGCGGCGAGATTGTTCTTCGCATAAACCTGCAGGGTTTCTCGCACACCGTCCCGATTCAGAATTTGATCCGTTCCCCAAGGCAAAACATTCATCTTCCCGTCTTTATCAAAGTAAATATAGGAGTTATTCGTGCCGAGGGTCATGCCATCCCAATGGGTCATAATCACTTCCATTGCCCAATAGCGGATAAACTGATCCATGTTAACGAGCTGGCTGAGCGATTCCAGTTCTTCGGTCTTATCGTTTTTGATGGCTTCTATCACAGCCTTGATATCGGCGAGGGAGTCATCCTTCCATCCTTCGAGACCAGCGGCAAAACGTGGCAAAGCCCAGCTTTCGAAAGATTCTCCACCAATCTCGTAAAGGTTCCCGAGGGGCGAGCCGAACTTTTCTAGGATAAAAGACTTCTTCATCGGCTCAAGATTTACGAAAATGCCGTAGTCTTCGCCGTTGATCAGCACGTGAGCAAAGTTGCACTGAGGAGCCGGTATACCGGCCCGAGCGAAGATTTGATAGGAGAGGCACTGGCGAACATAGGCCTTATCCTGCAGCGAATTGTTGAGTATCAGGGCATCGGTCCCCCACTGCTTTTGAGCCGCTGCTCCTTGCGCCTTCACGAACTTGTCAAGCTTGATGTTCATCGAAGCCTTGGTCTTTGACTCGGAATTGCACCACGACTTTTTCTTAGCACCAATGTTTTGCATAGCAACGCCGTCGATTTTTATTTCTTCGAATTTGAACCAGTCGTACTGGGGCCCGATAAATCCGAAGATGCAGCGCCCGCCTTTCGGCTCTGCCTTGCGCAGCTCGTCCCACTGAGATGCGGTGATCTCAATTTGGACGATGTGATCTGCCTGATATAAACTATTCCTACTCACAGGAGCTCCATCTACTGCCTCTTGCACAGCCGCCTTCTTGACTGGCGAACAGGCTAAGAGGAGAAGACTAACGAAAGCTAAGATTTTCATGCAAGACGCCTTCATCAGCAAGTTTAACTCCCCCAAATTTTAATCGATCTATTCCTTCAGAATAGTAGAAGGCAAAAATTTAAGGAACGGGAAATCTCAAGGAGCTGTTACATATTTTTGGCAAATGCTGCTCAATGTTTAGACATTCCACGCGCTCCTCGCGCTCAAAACCACTTTAGCTTATGATAATGCGTGTTCTCGAAGAGAACGAGGCTAGCCGTGAGTGGGGCGAACACCGGAGTGGCCAAAGTACGCGATGAGGATCGACCAGACCGATTCACGAAGTAAGCTTCTCTATGAGACGCACCATAAGCTTTCGCAAATCTACTGGATAAGGAGTCTTTATGAGGAGAAGCGTTCTAGCAGGTTTCGCCGCAATATCGCTGATTCACGGCTGCCGAACCCAAAACGAGAATCCGGGTGACTCTGAGGTCAAGATCAGCGCTGTTGACGAAACAGCCCGTAAGCAAGCCCAGCAATATTTCGCTCCAGATAAGCTGGTTAAGATCGAAGTGCAAATGAAGGACTGGGACACGCTGCGCAAGCTGAGTCCTGCGGGTGGCCGCTGCAACTTCAAATTTCTTGACTCGCAGTATAAGTGGATGAGCGCCGAAGAAGTCAGCGTCAACGGCGAAGTCTTCAAGAACGTCGGCATCAAAAAGCGCTCGCACTGTGGCTCCCTCAGCGATACCAAGCCTAATCTCGGCATAAAATTCGATAAAAATGAAAAGAAAATGAAAGCCAGAGCCCTGGCCTCTATCGGCGTAAATACTCTCACCCTCAACAATTCTCGCCAAGATCCTAGCCTTGTTCGCCAGTGTCTCGCCTATCGCTTATTCGCCCGAGCCGGCATGGCTTCGCCACGTTGCAATTATGCACATATTAAGGTCAACGGCCAGGATCTGGGCATCTACGTGAACGTGGAGAATATGGACGCCCAAGCCATGGGCCGCATCTACGGTTTGCCGCTGGGCCGTCTCTACAAAATCGAGGTTGATGAATTCAAGGACACCCATCTCGAGCGCTGGGCAGCCCATATCGAGGGTTTTGACGACTCAACTGACGTCGATGATGTAAAGGCGGTTATTGCGGCCATAAAAAGCGACAAGAGTCCTCTTCTCGAAGAGCTGGGAAGGCTTGTTGATTTCGACCAATACATCAAATACTGGGCTATGGAGATGCTGATCATTCACTCCGATGGCATGATCCGCCACAATAACAACACTTATGTTTATTTTCCGCCCCAAGGCAAGATGCAGATACTGCCCTCAGGCCCTGACAAGACGCTGGTCTATGACGATAAACCGGTGCATAAGATGCTTTATCGGAAAGATTTCATTGCCGGTCGTCTCCTCGAACGAGAGGTCTATCGGCAAAAGCTCAAAGACACCGTTAAGAGTCTGCTCTCACAAATCTGGAACGACTCGGTACTAGAACAGGACATCAATAAGGACCTGGCCCTCATCGACGGTTATATCAGCACGGACCAGAAAAAAGATCACGAAGATTCACTCGCCTCACTGCGCGTCAATATCAAGAATCGACCAGCTGAGATGCAGGAAATCATTCAAATGATCGAAGAGGCCGGTAATCCGCCAGCGCCGCGTCCGGCGCCGGCAGATACGACTCCGACCGGTTCAGATCGTTGAGCAACTCAGTCACGGCAGATATTCGATCGAGGATTCTCGCTCAGCTCGCTCGCGAAATAAAGTAGTCGATTTCGTTTTTATAGCCATAGTTATGGTTGCCAATAGCCACGACAGAAAACTCGAAGGTTGGGAAAAGGCGATGAAGATTCTGCAATCATGCGCCGCAGGGTGCGCGAAGACGGAAATGATGTTCATTTTGCTGGTCTATACGTATAATAACTATAATTTATTTTTATTAGTGACTGATGGGTCTTATCTCGGGAGTGGTTCATGAGACTATTGCGTCGACGATCTGCTTTACTCATAGTTGTTTTTGCGGGCATTTTCTTCATAGCTTGCCGAACGAACCAATCCGAAAAGCTTGACAGCGGTCTTGCTGCTACTGATGCTGCACAGTCAGTCCAAAGCCCGCTCGTTGGCAAGGGCTGGGCGGATGATGATTGCTTAAGTTGTCTTTGCACACTTGCGGTTTTTCCGGAAAAAATTGGCTACCAAAATGTATCGGAAGACCCTCAGATCGAATGGACTAATAAGGTCGGATACTGCGGGCAAAAAAAGGCCTGTGGCCCATTTGAGTATTCGAATGTCTGGTCACCGATTCTCTTAGTAAAGCGTTGCGGAGAATCGGATTTGTTAGCGCGCTGGACCTTGCGAGAGCAGACAGCAGAAACCTTGGCTTGCTTTTATGAACAGCCCTTTTTTGGGGGCACTGAACAGTGCTATAAGCCCGGTAAATACGCTGAATTTGATGCGAATATGACGAATAAATTCTCGAGCATGCGGGGCTTTTACGGCGCTCAAGTGCAAGCCTGGCCCGAAAAAAAGTTTCAAGGTCAGGTCTTTAATGGCAACGAGGACTGGATCCCTGAATTACCTGCTGAGATCAATAATAAGATTTCATCTTTCAATATTGCTGTGAGCCCGAACCGCCCCGCTCCAGCTGATCTACAGGTAAGCCTGAATGCAGCGGAATTGACGAACGAAATCAAAAGAGAGGTCGGTTCGCATGGCGATCACGAGTCTTTTGTTAAAGCCCTGCTCGATCTTGCTTACAAAAAGATCAATGCTAAAGCCGCACAGCAAAATAAGCGTGGATATCACATATTCATTTCCAAGATTCGAGTGAAAGTCGATCGGAATTTCAAGGACCTTGCTTATACTGGATCTTTCGACTTCAAAGGTGATGATTCTTATGGGGTTTTTGCTTTTCGTTCAGGGACCGCCATCTTACATGGCGATGGTGGCTGGAAAAATTGGGCGATGGAGGGCCATTTTGAGCGCACTGGCGACAGAGGAAGTATTGCGACGTTTTCCGAACATCCCTGATTGAAGTCTGGATGGACTCTCATTGGGACTCTTGTGGGCTCCAGGGCTCTTGCTGAGGCTTACTCGGTCTTCTTTCCGATCCCTCGAGGGTGATCTCGAATATAAGGGCGCAAAGCCGGAACTGACTCTCATTCGACTGCAGAGGCAGCTTAATTAAAAAGTCCCGCTCGACTGAGTCGGCGGGACTTTAAAAAATCAATTTTGTCTGTGCGATCAGTGCTGAGTTTCCGAGACGGAATCATCTTCAGCAACTGAACCTTTAGCGCCTTGTGCTAGCTCGCTAACTTTCGTTGTGAATGCTTTAACATCCAAAACGATTCCGCATTGTTGATCATCCAAGGTGAAAATACCTTCAGAAATCACATCGAAGAGCAGCTCGCGCTCCTTCTCTGGGACGCCGGCAGCTTCGATGATTTCGACGAGAGAGCCGCTACCGCTGATCTGACCTTCATAGCTCTCAGCTGTGAAGGTCAAAGTATCAGAGGCTGTGGCTCCCTCTTCCAGAGGCTTCATGGTCAGGAACTTAGGATAGCCCGTGCTCGGATCACGCTCGATCGAGAAGGAATATGCAGACTCAAGTTCTGGGATTTCTTCAAGAGTAGGCAAAATGACGCGGAGAGCTAAAAGAACGCCGCGCGCTTGGTCAAGGGTCAGCCACTCATCGTCTAGATCATCAGCGACGATATAGTCAGTCAGAAGGTCGATAGCTGCTTCAGCGGCAGCATAGACATTATGACCGATTGCATGCAGGCGACCTTCGTCGTCAATAAATACTTCATCGATTCCATCATCTTCGAAATCTTCTTCGTCTTCGCTTAACTCGTCGTCTGCACTAGCCTCGAGCTCTTCTTCTTCTGCTTCAAGTTCTTCAGATTCTGCAACTTCTATGGCTTCTTCAAGGAAGCGCGAAGCCCGGTCATCAGAGAAAACAAACGCGTCTTCAAAAGTTTGGAGTAGATCGTCAAGGGATATGCCGAGATAAGAAATCATGGAGGACTCCTGGTGGTTCGAAGAGTGAATCTGTTACAGGAGTGGAGGACGGAGGTCAAGTCAATTAGACTGGAGAGCCGACGTGGGTGAAGGCTTTGACTCAGCTAGGTATTCTCTTCCGACAGCGCACAATGCCATTGTCGAGAAAGCCCGTCGTAGCTACCGAGCGAAAAATGAGCCCTTCGATATGAGCGCTGGGATCGGCTAGCACAGCCATGCACTGATCGATCGTCTTGAGAGGGGGAAGAGTCACTATCTTTGGGGAAACGTAAACTCTAGGGAGCAGAGCATACCGCTCACCGTAGCTGAGAGAATCTAGAATCTTATCTTCCCGCTTAAGTAGATCGAAGACAAAGAATCTATCCTCAGACTTGAGCCACTCGGCATCTATCACATTCCAGCCGCTCTTTGGTCGGAAGATCCGGCTGAGCTCGTCGGAAACATCGCTGGCCAGAACCTTACTGTGCCTTTGCCCCATGCGATTGAAAAAGACTAGCTCCTGCTGCGGGTCACTCGGAATATGGACCTGTGCCCGATGGCCATGAATCTTGGTCTGTCCCCACCAGCCGAGCGAGAGAATTTGCTCGATAGCCCCACGATTGGGCGCTATCTCGGTCTTAGGATGAATTGGACGAATATGCTTAGGTCCCTTCGTCACGCGTCTACCACTCAAAATTGTCGCTTCGAAAATACCCGGCAACATCTGCTCTACCTTCGCTCTCGCTTCTCGCTGTATCAGTCAGGGACTGACTTATACACAGAGCTGAAGGGCCTGACAATGGCGCGCTAGCGGATATAGTGCCTCAATTTAAGATGTCTTAAGATATCGCGTAGCTCGTCGGGTTTCTTCACATGACGACGGGCTAGATCTGCCGCACCTGGTCTCGCCCTCATCGACATAGGCTTGAAGAGATTCTCAAGTACGTCAGCTGGTAGGGTTTGCAGTGCTTTCACGACAGCGTCATAATTTGCTTCAAGGACCGCGTCGTTGAAGCGAATGCTCGCATAATCCCGCACGATCAAATCTTCTGCGGCTTTCTCGCCCCAGCGCTCGGCAAATTCTTCGAGATCTTCTTCGCTAATACCTGCACTGGCGTCTTGCACAACATACATGGCCATGGTTTCAAGGCCCTGGATTTTGAAGCCACTACCATCGCCTGTATAAAGTCTCTTCGCATACTCTTCACCAGCGAAGTTGAGTATCGTGTTCTTATGAACGCTCGCTTCGCCCTCATAGTATTTAGCCTGGTCCTGAGCGCTGCGAAAGGCATCGACAGCTTCGGAAACATCGGGAGGAGGAGTGATGACGTTTTCCGCCTGCTTGGCTGCTGGCGAGGACGAACGCTTAGTCTTGAAGGGATCTGGGCTTTTAGCTGCAGCTTTTGGGTCGCTTGCCGAGCTGAGCTTTTTCCCAGGTTCTCGCTTCGATGCAGTTGCCGTCTTTTTCTTGCTCGGTGCCATAGGGAACCTCCCGGCTCTTCTTATCGACGCTTTTGCCTAGGAGTTGAGTGCCCAGCAGTTTTTGCCTGGCGCCGTCTCTCGTTAAGCGCTTCTTGCAGCTCACTGAGGGGAACTGCTGCTTTTTGGATATCGAGCCAAAGATCACCCCATTTCGCTAAACGTTTCGGAAGACTAGCGATTGTAAAAACGCTGGGATCAAGACCATGTTTGACCTCGGACCAGCGAAGTGGAGTAGAAACCGTTGCATGGGGTCTGGGTCGGACTGAGTAGATAGCGGCCATCGTTTGGCCCACACGGTTCTGCAGGTAGTCGAGGTAGATTAATTTAGTCCGCCGGCTAGGCGAGCGCTCGAGACTGGTCGTGTGCGGCAAGAGCTCGTTCACCTCTTTGCACACTTCCTCGGCGAAGACGCGGGTCTCGTCGAAGACTTTGGTGCCGCTAACGGGCACGAATACGTGCAAACCTCGCGAACCAGAAGTCTTGCAAAATGCCTTGGCACCGAGACTCTCGACCAAACGCTTGACGGTGTTTGCAACATCGATCACCGCGCTGAAGGCAATCTCACCTGGGTCGAGATCGAATACGACAAAATCCGGCTGATTGATGGTTTGCACACGCGACAGCCAAGTATTTATTTCGATGCACCCGAGATTGACGAGGAAGAGAAGGTCAGCCTCCCTATTGCAGAGCGCGTAATTCACCGATTGCCCGGAACGACCTGAGACTATCGTTGCGGTCTCCATCCAGCGGGGAACCTGTCCGGAAATTTCCTTTTGAAAAAATCCTGCGGCTGTCACCCCATGCGGCTGACGATGGAGAGATTGGGGACGATCCTGGAGATGAGGAAGCATATAAGGGGCAATGAGCTGGTAATAGTCCAGAACATCGCCTTTGGTGATGCCCTCGTCTGGCCAGTAGACCTTCGACCGACTGCTGAGCGAGAGCTGAGGCTTTAGAATCGGCTGACCTGTGCGAGCCACGACGTGATGGACCGAACCTGCTAAAGCCTTGGCTGGAGTTTCGCGACGCGCCTGCTGAAGCTCCCGCGCTCCTTGCGCTTCGATCATGACGCTCTGCCCATAGGCTTCGCCGGATTCACGCCGCAGAATTCCTATCCCCTGGGCATCGTCTGCGCTGGACACGACGATCTTGAGATAAGGATTTTGGATTTTTAGCATAGCCAAAGCTTTGAGCCTTTGCTCGCAAGGCAACTCGCCCAGATCCCATCCGTCAGCATGGAGAAGATCATAGACGTAGAGTGCATAGCGGACTTTAGCTAGCTTCTGAGTGCGCCCGCGAGGCCGCGGTTTATCGTCTTCGTCCCAAGGAACAATGAGGGCATCGAAGAGCAGGGGACCGCCTATAGGCCTGAGATTCGCTGTGAGCTCAGGAAAACGCTTGCTGAGAGGCAGGTTTGTTTTGGATCGAACTTGAGTCTCGCCGTCTTGAGCGATGAGGACCTGCACACGATAACCGTCGTAAAGCGCCTGACTGAGATCACCAAGCGGCTCCTCTCCTGCCGAGGCCTGGCGCCAAGTCTCAAGCTTCTGCCAGTCGATTGCCTCTGCCCTATGAGCCAACTTTTGATACTTGACAGCTAGTTTCTTGCGGGTTCCCCCCAGCCCAATATGAGCATCTTTTTTCAGCTTAGCCTGACTTTTCTTGCTGAGGACCTGGGTATCCCAAACCTTACCCTCTTCGGGAGACTTTGCTCCGATCTCCCCTAGAGTGCGCCCGCTGCGACTTGATCGATCGGCATGCGTGATATCACCGCGATTCGCATGGCTATCGTGCTTTTTTACGAACAGCCAGTTTTTACCATCTCCCTTAGCCAGGCGAATCAGGGCAAATTCGCCCTTTAGCTTCTGGCCTTCGAGGATAAAAGTCAAATGACCCTTGGCGTATCCGCGCCGCAGCGCGTCTTCAGCATCTATCGCCGGATAGCTGACCGCACGTGCCGTATAAGTCCCCTCATCCCAGATCATCACGACCCCGGCTCCGTAGTGGCCACGGGGTATGACTCCCTCGAAATTGTTGTATTCCATGGGGTGGTCTTCGACCTCGACCGCCAAACGGCGTTCCATGGGATCGAGGCTCGGGCCTTTAGGCACAGCCCAGCTCTTCATCGTCCCATCGATTTCGAGGCGGAGATCGTAGTGCCTGCGACTTGCGTCATGGAGCTGAATGACAAAACGCAGTTCGGCAGTTTTAGTCTTTCGAGTGCTCGTCTTTTTACGCCGGGTTTTGCCTTCTTCCTTGCCCTCGGGCTCGGGAGTTCCCTTGAAATTTCTTTTGCTACGATACTTATCTAGCGCCATCCTCGATAGGCCTCATGCGCTGCGGGCCAAACGTTTGGTCTTGGTCGCGACCTTGGCTTTTTTGGCTTTTGTGCTTTTGGTTTTCGCTTGAACCTTCTTCTTGCCCACTACTTTCTTCTCTGTTTTGGCTTTATTGGCCCGAGGAGGCTTGGCTTCTTGCCTAAGCTCTGATTCCGTAAATTTACGGGGTGGTATGATCTGCAGCTGGGTAAGATAGGCCGAAATGCTGACGGCATTCAATGCCGCAGTCTCTTTTACTTCATTGTCGAAGTAGGCAAAAACCAGTCGAGGTATTTTGCTGGGTTCCCCAGGAATAAGTAGCTCAGCATCAACGGGTTGCGACCCTAAGGACCAGGCTTCAAAGCGTTTAGCCCACCTTTCAAGCGCAGTCTTCGAGTAGCCACGCGGATGCTTAGATTCATCGGCATGAAGACGAAGATAGATAAAATCGCTACAGACATCTTCTATATAGGGCCAGCGGCCGTCGGTATCGCCGACGACGATAGCGATTCCATACTTTCGCGCCAACTCAACAAAAGCCACCGACCTGAAGCTTGGATGCCTGCCTTCGACAGCGTGTCTGAGAGGAAGGTTTTCGCTGACGTCTAGAACCGTGCGTCCGGCTAGCCAATCCGAATGCCCTTTAGCTAAAGCAGCTGCAGCGAAGGTATCGCGTGGCAAAGCTGCAAAGAATGGCTCAAAGCGAGCTGGATCAAAGGGCATATTTGGCGGAAACTGCCAGAGTATAGGCCCGAGCTTTTCCCGCAGGGCGAGGAGTCCTGACGCTAGAAAATTACTCAAGGGCTTTTCAAAATCTTTGAGCCGACGTTCATGAGTAATGTACTTCGGTCCTTTGATTGAAAAGACAAAATCCTCGCTGGTCTGCTCGTACCAGCTCTGGTAGCTTGCGGGCTTCATGAGAGAGTAGAAAGTCCCATTTACCTCGATCGAACGCACCTGGCGGCTCGCATACGCTAGCTCATCTTTTTGCTTCAGTCCCTCAGGATAGAAGCTTCCTCGCCAACCCTCAAATGTCCAGCCTGACATTCCTATAAAGATTGCTCCCATGCGTATATCCTCCTGCCCCGTGCTTATCGGCATGCCGTTCGGCAAGAAGATCAGTCGCAGCAAGTTTTTCGCTTAAGTAATATTAGAGGTAGAGAAAGGCCGGCACCCCTGCTCTCTAACTTATGAACTGGGCTGAAGAAATCGTGTATCATTGATCTAATATTTCAGCCGAAGGAGTTACTATGTCTAGTTCTAAGAAAATGCGCATCGCTGGTTGGGTGCTTTCGGGACTGGTTGCAGCTTTTTTTTGCTTTAGTGCCACAGGTAAGTTCCTACAGCCGCCTGAGATGGCCGAAATGCTTCCACACTTGGGTTACACAAGCGAAACAGTTAGAGCGATAGGATATGTGGAAGTTGCCTTGGCCCTGGCTTTTCTTATTCCTAGAGCCAGCTTCATTTTTGCTCTTTTGTTAACAGCCTACCTGGGTGGAGCAGTCGCAACCCACGTGCGCATTGGCGACCCCTTCTATTTTCCTATCGTTCTCGGTATCGTCCTCTGGATTGCCTACTACCTGCGTCGCCCTGACGTCATTAAACTCGCACTAAGTCCCTGTGAAAAGCGCTAAGACTCTTCAATTACTAAGGCCGCAGTGGATAATCCACCTGCGGCCCAGGGATATTTTCCTTCCGAAACCCTCTACTTAATAATCTTGCTTAAGCACGTCCTAATTGCTATATGCCAAGGGATCAGATACCTTCTAATATGGCAATAGTACGCATTTAACTATTAGTAAAGAAGTTGCAATCCATGTCGACTCCGAAAGCCTCTGGTCCCGAACCTACTCATGCGGCTCAGCGCTCGGCTCTCGTCTGGTCGCTAGTCTGCCTTAGTCTAGCTTGTGCCTTCCTAGTACTTGGGCGCGTCCTCGAACGTTTTCAGCCTCACGAACGGGTCGCGCTTGAATCCAGTTCGGGTCGAATCGATCCTATGAAGCTCGCTCAACCTGCGAGCCGGGCGATAGTGAATAACGCAGCTACACCAGCATCAACTTTTAGCGGCCGGCCGAGTCGAGCTGAGCAAGCTAGCACCGCTCGTCGCGCCTCTAGCCCTCCCAATCAAAACCCAAGTGGCGAAGAAGTTGAAGAGACGCGGCCTCTGGAGTCGGAAGCTCAGGTCCGAACGCCTGAGCCCGAGATCAGTTCTCCCGCCATCGTTTCGTTAGAGGAAATTGCGGCAAATCCAAACGACCGCGGCCTCATTCAACAGTTTCTCATCTCGGCCGCTGGCACGAATGAAGGCGCGGTAGAAATCGAAAAACTCAAAGCTATGGCCATCGAGAGCCCGACTTCGGTTCTAGCGGAAGAAATCAGTGCGCAGATGGGCAAAGAAGGCAAGCAAGAGGAAGCAACTGAGTGGTATAGAAGGGCTCTCCAAAAGAACCCTCCTAACCCTGACGATTCGAAGCCTCAGATTGGCATCAGCGAACAAGTCCTTAGACGCAGTGATGGCAAAGACCAGATGTAAATCAGTACTCGATAGCTTCGTTCACCCTGCAAGCGTCGAACTTAGTACTGAATTTAAAGCTGCTGGTCGCTGAGAACTTGTTGCCGTCATCGTGAGTTTTCAGTCCGAAGCGAGATATTGACAACCACCGTCCATCCAGCTTGATCAAGCGATTGATATCGAGCGACTGAACGGCTTCCTGCCACCAGACTCCCTGAGTCATAATAGGCAAGCAGCTCTTTGGCACTAGGTCGCGATGCGAACTACGACCTAATTCGACCAGCTTATTCTCCGCAACTCTATAAGCTACTGCACCTGAAAATTGCAGCTCGCTGCCGTAATCTGACCCTCCTTCTTCCTCCTTGCCTGTCAACTCGACGAGCGGAAAGCTAAAAATCTTGCTCGCTGCATCATAGAAGAAGGCATGATGATCGCCGGTGACATCCGAGTAGCTGCCTCGTTGACCGTGGACTTTGTTATCGATTCGTTTGAGATCCTGCGGACGGCTTGCATCGAAGAGCGACACCTGAATTCCTTGATACCATGCGAATTCGCCTTGATCATCGGCATCGTAGCCGAGTCCAAGGAGTCGATTATTCCCTAGAGGATGCAGATACATCGAAAAACCAGGAATGAACAGCTCCCCTTCGAGCATCGGTTTGAGGGGGTTCGACATATTGATGGCGTAGAGCGGATCGGTCTTCTTAAAGGTCACCATATAGGCATAATCGCCTGTAAAACGAACCGCACGAATGTCTTCGCCAGGCTTACCGTAATGGTACAGACCATTCACAAGCTTGAGTTGACCTGCGTCAGACTTCAGTATCCAGAGATGATTGAGACCCTCACCCACTATTTTTCCTGGATATTTCTGAGCTGCTAAATCTGCTTCGTAAGAGGTCGTCGCTACGGCTAGCACTCCCTTGTCCACGTACTCCTTAAAGCTGAATTGATTGCGAATAAAGCCTCTTACCGAACCAGTAGCCTTGAGCCTGACAATCTCCGCCTGAGGGTCAACCGCAATCTGATTGATAAAGAGAGAGTCCCTCATTGCGCTATATATGTCTTTCTTTGGCTCCTTACCTGGCTCCACCCAAGGTTGCCAGTTGAGACCGGATTTGGTGGTGTAGATATGTTTGGAGCTCATATATATTTCACCGCTCGAACCGAGCGTTGCAACCATGGATGGAGCTTTGCGGAGATCATTGGTGTTGATACCAATAACTTTGGTAAGAGAAAAATCCATATCAGGTAGCTTTGGTTTAGTGATCGCATTGCAGGGAACGCCCTGCACCTTCTGCTCTTGCGTGATGACGGGATGATCTGTCACGACTCCATCTAGGCTTCTATCGACCAGATGCAGCTCGTCTCGTAAAACCAAATAAAGATGATTCGCCATAAAGCGAGAATTGACATAGTCACCCACAAAGTCCTGCTGATATAGCTTCACTGGCAAGGATTTGGCTTTGGTTTGAAAAACCATGACTCGCACCTGCCTGGGACTGGGTGAGGGCCTAAAGGAAGACGAACCTACAGAATAAGATTCGTAGATTGATGGAGGGTTGAGCTGATCGGTAGCGACTTCGCCGACCAAGGTAAGGCGTTCACCGTCGCTGTACATCTTGATTCCGCTTATGAAGCGAGTATGTTCGCTCGGGTCAGTGGGAAACTCCTGCTCTAGTTCTACAGAACCCACGGGTTTCAGAGTTTTCCTATCGATGACTTCGAGCTTGTTCTGATGCAGTATATAGAGGCTGGAGTCTGTAACTTTAACAAAGTCTGCTTCATCGACGCCTTTCTCTTGGATATTAGTAATGGCGTTGGGATCTTCTACTCCCTCCGCGCTGCTGGCTTCCTCTTGCTGGGCTGGGGCACTCTCCTGCATGATGGGGCCGTCTTTGTTGATCTTCTTCCAGTACTCACGTTCTGCTAGATCGCTCTTAAGCTTGATCTGCAGATGTTTGCGTACAGTCGCCTGCATATCGTTGCAGCTGCGGAAGGTCGCCCTATCGGCGGCTGAAGATATGGAGCCCGTACTGAGGGTCTGCAGTTCCTCAGCCGCCTCGATAAACGCCTGCTGAGGATCCCCCAACTCCGCTAACTGCGCGTCAGCGACTCGCTGCTTCTCTTTCTCTTCGCTGCTTCGACCGCAGGCTACCGCACTCAAGAGCGCAAGACTCGCGTATAAAATTCGTCGCGTACCACCGAATGTGTCCACTTTAGATTCTCCTATTAGGCCATCCTGGCCGATAATGATCTGTCCCTGTTTAGAGACAGATGCTGCATCCTAAGAGAAAGCTTAATGAAAGAACATGCGTAGAATTATGAGGCGGGAGGGGAGGAACGTAGGAGATAAAAAGGCTTTTTCCCCTGCATCTATAGTGCTTCTGAGCGGCCGAAGAGGCAATGAAAGGAGATCATCTTGAGAACGAAATTAATTACTTTGCTTTCTCGCTGGCAAAGCGAAAAAGCTGTACACCCCGGAGCCGAGCTGGGTTTTCCTGGGCCTTTATATAGGCTAAGAGGTCTACATCCATGACGCGCCGATGAATAGTCGATGCATGTCTGAGGATCATTCTGCCGGCTTTAATAAAGAAGAATCCCTGATGAGTAACTTGGACATATTTAGGCTTGAGCGAGCTCTCCGGCTTAACAAAGTTCACCATAAGTCCCCCTTTTGCCAGCTCATGCTCGAGTCTGGTCCAGGCCAATGGATCTTCGAGCAAAGATTTATAAGTGAGATAAGCTAAGGGCACATCCTGAGCTCGATCCTGCGCAAAAGCCAGAGGATAGCCTGACAATTGAGATGGGTGATATTTCTGCAGCCAGCTGCGGCGGTCTATATGAGTGAGTGCTTTGACTGGTACAATGCCGAGGTTATCAGTAGCATCTTCAATCGACTTTTTTTCGCTGTGATAAGGCACCCAATCGCGAGCAATGAAATGCAAGCGATCAAAGAAACCCACCTTGCCAGCTCGGTAGCGTATCTTCTGGAGCTCATCTTTCCAGGCGGGACCTTGGAGCGAGCTGCGGCTGATCGCCCAAACAGTTTCTACCAGAGTCGTACAATCGAAAGCGTCGAGTCGCTCAAGCGGATCGGGATCATAGCTTCCTGCCCCCTCCCCCAAAGCATTATTAAGATAAGGTGCACCGATGAAGCGCTCACTTACTTCGAAGAGGCGCTGACCAATTTTTAGTTCGGCATCGGAGGGTGGAATCCAGGCTGGCGGAATCTTCGCTGACGATTCTTCGGCCAAGATCCTGGAAGGCAGAGCGAGCCCGCCAGTGAGAAAAAGGCTAAAGCTGACGCAAAGACCTCGAGCATACTTTCGCATACGCATTGAACTTAACCGCAAATGAAGGTGTTCCTTCAGCTTACGCTAGCGGCCAAAGTTCTGTCAAAATAGGTGCCTATGTTTCAGCCGGATCACGATAAGCAAAGCAGATCCGAGCAAGCTTCCCCAAAAGAGGGGCTTACTCGGATCAAAAAACATAAGACCTGGCTCGAGCAATCGTTCGAGGACCATGTTAGGACTACCTTCAAGAAAACCCAGCTAATGATTTTGAAAATCATTATCGATCAAAATTAGCGCCAAGCTCATGTCTGTGTCAATGGATAGTTACTCCCCAAGTATACGAGCCGACTGTTAAGCTTTCCTAAAAATATGCAGATGCACGGAGCTTACACAAGCATGTCGAAAGGATCGACTTTCACTACCCGGCCCCCTATAATAAAGGTATTCCCCATTTTTTGTCCTTTGCGGAGGTCTTGCGATGAAACGCGTGACTTGGATTCTATTGCTAGCTTTCTCACTCGCGCTAGGGACTATCTTTTTCCTAGCAACAAGACTTTCACAGTCCTATTCCGTAGAGAGATCAGTAAAAACCTCGGCTCAGGCTTCTGAAATATTCGCCGTACTGAGCGACTTGCGGAACTTTTCAAAATGGTCCCCCTGGCAAAAACTCGATCCAAACATGAAAGCTGAATACAGCGGCCCGACTGTAGGTTTAGGATCCAGCTACAGCTGGGAGGGCAATAATGAAGTCGGTGCCGGTCGCATGACGATTGTTTCCGTCACTCAAGATAGAGCCGTTGGCATCAAGCTTGAGTTCTTTCGCCCATTTCCAGATACCAGTTCTACGATCTGGCAGATAGATGAAGAGGACGCCGGCAGCATGCGAAGAATCACCTGGCGCATGGAAGGAACGCGCAGTGGCATTCTACCGAAAGTTTTCCATCTGGTGATGAATATGGATAAGCTCATCGGTAGCGACTTCGAGACGGGCCTCAACTCGCTGAAGACCCTCGTCGAAACTCCAAAAAATCCCTAAGATTAGGGCTGGCCTCCAGCTCCCGCCTTGGAGACTTCGCGATAGTAGAGTCTCACCTCTTCTTCTCCATATTTTTCCTCGAGATGGAGAAGACCGAAGTGATAGCGCGCTGCAGCCATAAAGTAGTCGCTAAAAATCGCGTTGATGCTCGCGCCGCCAATGGCTCCCACAAAAGGTAGCATTCCAATAAGAAGCTTCTCCGTCACCGCCAATTCCATATGAGTCGCGACCCGTGTGATGTATTGCATCAGTGTCGAGGCTGTGCGTTTTTCTAGAGCAGCGATCAGTTCCCGACTCGACGTTTTCGACATGAAATAGGCTGCCTGGGCCAGGAGTTCGACAAATGAAAGGCGCGAGAGTAGGTAGGACTGGGCTGGATCTTCACCCTCGACCGAAACTCGACTGCCCAGGGTGAATACGTAGAGACATTCGAGCTGGACTTTAGGGTCCTGTACAGGATGCCCCCAGTCGAGCGCAATACTAGAGATCCCACGGAGCATGATGCCAGTTGAAATCGGCAGCTC
>JBGSTX010000111.1:0-10231 GCA_041736305.1 Oligoflexus sp.
ATCTATGCTAAGACGATACTCGGCGCCAACTACTCGCCCTGCTACGATTCCTATGCCCCCCTGTCGGTGACGAAGCAAGGGATATACCGTTACATTCGGCATCCGATATATACATCGAACATAATGAATCTGATAGGAGTAGCCTGCTTCACAGGTTCCTATATATTTGCTGCTAATGCTCTAATTCTTGGCTTTTACTACTGGCGTTCGGCACGTAGAGAAGAAGCGGCACTGACCCGTCTATTTCCAGAGTATGGCGTATACCAGCAGCAGGCGGGGATGTTCTTTCCTAAGTGGAACTGACCATCAACTGACCTGTTTGTACACGCTGACTTCTCCCTGTTTGATCTTAGTGCTATCGCTAGGGCGGATCACTGATCGCACGAGCCTATGGCTGGGGATTCTTGCTGCATCCTTGGCGACAATAATCGGGAAGTCCTCTCCGTTTCTAAGCTTCTTGGCAAGCTCCTGGAAACGCTTCGCTTCGACGATCACATGACCATAGACATCTGGAGATTTCAGTCCGTTAGGGCCGAGCAGGCCCACTATATTGTGACCCCAGGAAACCCCTAGATCATAGAGTAGGTCGGGAGCACACTCGGCCCGCGCCTGCACAAAGATATCGAGAGCCAGGCGCTGAGAGATAGCCATGATTTCATCTGCCAACCTGGGGAGTTGCTCTAGATCATGAGAGTAGAGAATGACATTGATCTCGTCACCGTGGGTCTTGACCATTTTTCGAGTTCGCGGTGCCATCTGCTCAACAGCTTTGTTGACGAGATCGAAGAACTTATTGATTTTAGCATGGGCATCCCCCGCATTAGCTTCGAAAAAGCACTGCGAGTTGCGGATATCAGCAGTGAGTATGGCCACCGCCGACATGCGGGGTGGGAAGATGTCGTCCATACGCTGATCCTGTCTTCTCACAGTCAATGCGAAAGCTGAATCCGCATCGAAGATAACCCTTTTATTCTTGTAGTCCGTATAGAGCATCGTGGCAAAAACACGGCGCTGGGCGGCGCATACAGCCGCCGCGAACATAGTTGAGATGGTCAGGAGGTGAGCGTCAGTCCCGAGACGTAGAGACAAAGCGCTGTAGGAAACTAAGGAGAAAACTATAAACGATAGATTGAGCATCCGAAATGGCGAAGTGAAGAGACAGATAGCCATCACACTGATGATATTCCCGAAGAGAACTATCTTAAAGTCACCCTTTGGGCAGACGATGAGAAAGTACTGATACCAGAGGCTCGATATGATCATAACCGAAAGTGACACGGGAGCGATGACCCTGTATCCTCTGGGATGCTTGTGAACATCGTAGCGATGGGTCATGAGCGCTGCCGCAGTCAGGAGGCAGACCATCGTTAAGCGATGGGGTAAATACAATGTGAAATGATTAGAGAAGAGAATGAGGTCGAAAGCTGCGAGTACGGCCAGTCCGACGATAGACGCAATAACGCCGAAATAAAAGTAGTAGGGAAGATTATTTCTTTCCCACTTGGCTAATATTTGCGCTGCGCTCGCCATCTAAACCGCCTTGAACCTAGTACTTCTCGATCTTTGCTTCAAGATCAAGATCGTCCCTTTAGCGTCAGGCTTGAGGAATGCTTAATTTATATTTGATATCATGTAGTTGGAGAGGTGTTTAGGGCTGGCTCATCTCCAGGGAAAGGCTGTTTTTCCCGGAAATGCTACTTCCTGAAAATCTCCCGCCAGTTCTTAAGCGGTGCCGTTCGAGGGCCTTCGGATCCCACTTCAAGGTTTAAAGGCTGTGCACTCCTAGCGGTCCCAATAAAAGGATCGTGCCGGCGAAACATTCCATTCAGTCGCAATGCCCTCTCGATATCAGCCTTGAGTTCCGTAGAAAGCTCAAGATCACTGCAAAAGTGAATTTCGCTCCGCTCCTTCCAAGCAACAAAATGTCCTTTCCAAAGGGCGACTCGATTATTCGATAGCTTGGCAAGCTTCGTTCCGCTGCCCACTATACCCATGAGATTAGCGGGATCGCTCGCGGAGAGGATGATAAAATCTTCATCCGACTTATCTTCACGGAGCGCTCGTAGCTGCTCCACCGTTTCGTTGAGAGCAAACTGCTCGCCTCCGACCTTATCCACAAATCGCCCGCCACGAATTTGCCCTCTCGCTTCCAAGGTACGGTAGAAGGGTACGAGTTCGCCCCAATGAGGAGCCAGTTCCTCTCTTTGCAGGAGATCGCGAAAGACGATGCCGTAGCGCTTCAGCAGCTGCCAAGCCCAGGCTTCAATCGTATCTTCGCGCAAGGCGTAGCTGAGTAAACCTGCAAAAGGTGCAAATCGGCCGCCGCTGTGAAAGTCGCTTTCGTAACGCAGATGCCGATGGCCGCGCCCACTGCTTCCTGACTTTAACTTGCGATCCGGATTGATGAGAGGACGAATCGCCGCGAAACTGTCTGCATGAACCAGTCCCATACTGATCAGCTCACTCAAAGCGTCTTGGAGCTGCGAAGGAAGAAGCTTCGTAAGAGTTTGGAGTTCGTCGAAGAAGAGAGCCCCCCTCTGCTCCATCTGCGTCCAGAGGACTCTAGCTTTCTCACTGAGTCGTTCGGGAGCTAAGCCGCGATTTTCAGGAATCAGCCAAGGCATTGCCCCACGTTGCATAAAGCTGATCTTGGTCTGCCGCGTGAACAGACGATTGCTATTGGGCTTCTCGCTATTTGCAAGAGAGACGCGGACCCGGCCCCAGAGGGTCTGACCGCTGAGACAGAGCTGATCAAGATCGCGCGAACTGAAGTCCTCCAAACGAGAGAGCAGCAGCTCGTTTTCCCAAACCACCGCTGGCGCTTCAACACCCTGCAGTCGATCGATAGTTGCTCTGAGACCCTCTAAGCCCCGGAGTTTGGTCGAAGGAGAGAGACCTTGATGGCGGGCGAGAAAGCGCAAATAAACAGGTGCAGCCACGGCCTTGATCTGCTCCCGTAGACCCTCCACAGTGAGTCGATGCATGCGCTGAAGCAGACGGCGCTCGCACCACTCTCTCTCACCTTCACTTTGCCTGCCCTGAAAGTGCCCAGAAAGGATCACACCCTCACTCTCGAGCACCTGGAGGCTGGCTGACACGAGAGCTGGATCGATAGTAAATTCCGCCGCCAACTCGCTGCTGCGCATAGGCCCCCGGCATTCCAAATGCCCGCGTAGGAGAGCTTTGAGAGCTTTGGTCTGCTCCTCCCAGGCGATAGGGTCCTGGCCTCGAGCGGAAAGAGGATCGAGATAGAGCGAGGCCACAGCTTCCAGGCGTTCATGGACCGCATAGTAGTTCTGGCTATTCTGATGGATAAGAGCCACTCGCTTCGATTTTAGCAGCATAGCTAGATGGGAAGAATAAAGAGCCAAGTGCTTCTCATCCATCAAAACCATCTGCTTTATTGCATCGTAGAGCTCGTCGGGATCTCTGATAAGCGGCCAGGCTTCGCTGACCACCTGCGAGATCGCACCTGGCGAGAGCGTAGCTAGCTCCTGAAAAGCCTCAGGGCTCAGTGCCCGTCGCGTACTCAGGGCTCGCACCCGCCGCTCTTCCAAGGGCGCATCGTCGAGAAAGGCGTAAGGATTAGCATGGATCAGCTCATAGCAGAACGGCGAGGGTTCGCGTGTATCCCGGGCAATGAGCTCGATCTCTTTTCGATCGATTCTGTGCATGAGCTCTTCGAAACGCCGAGCATCCATCGCCTCTTGCAGACAGTCGTCGACAGTCTGCCGCACGAGCGGATGATCAGGCACTTCGAGATCGCCGGTTCTATGTTCGAAGCATTGTGTCTGGCCAGGAAAGACGGCAGTCAAGAGATCGTTGGCCTGATAGCGTTGCAGATGCGGCGGCACGCGCTTGCCCGCCTTGCTCCTCAAAACTGCCAGCGAGCGGGTCGCATTCCAGCGCCAGCGGATCTCAAACATCGGCACATCGAGCAGAGCCTGCACGAGTATCTCGCGGCAATTGCGAGCGTTGAGCATGCCGAACATAGATTCCAGCGGAAAGCTTTGATTAGGACCTACCGAGAGAAGCAGTCCATTATCAGTCGCACATGCCTGGAGTTCGAAATCAAAGCCTCGGCAAAAACGTTTGCGAAAAGCGAGTCCCCAGGCGCGATTGATGCGGCTACCGAAGGGGGCGTGAACGATGAGCTGCATCCCGCCGGTTTCATCGAAGAAACGTTCGTAGACCACTCGGGTCTGCGTTGGGAGGAGTCCGATCGCCATTTTCTGTGCGGCCAAATAAGCCGCCGCCTGCTTAGCCGCTACGGTCGAGATTCCATAGGTCTGGGTGAGAGCCTCCAGCAGGGGCTGACAATGCTGATCCCAGCGCTCTTTCTTACCTAGCTCACCGAGCCCCTCCCATTCTGGTTCGACGGCTGGAAGTATAGCTTCGGCCTCAGCGCGCAAGCGAGCTAGTTCTCCCGAAAGCTCATAGGTCCGGCCACCCGCCTCGCCCTTCCAGAAGGGTATCGTCGGGGGAGCTCCCTGCAGATCTTTGACCTGCAGAACATCGCCCTTTAGACCTTGAATCTGCCAGGAATGATTACCGAGAAGAAAAACATCGCCGCGATTACTTTCGAGAGCAAACTCTTCATCAACCGTGCCGACCATGCTCTCATCGCCGACATTCATGACTCGATAGAGATTTTGCTCGGGAATTGCCCCTCCCGAGCAGATGACTGCCAAGCGAGCATTGCGACGTGGTCTCAAGACTTTATTGAGTTTGTCCCAGTGCAGATATGCCCCGCGGCGCGTACTCTCACCGAGCCCTTCACTCAACCAGCTGAGGATTTTTTCGAGCGTTTCCATAGTGAGATCGCGATATGGGTAGGCTCGCTGACAAACGCTGAGTACATCTTCTGGAGAGAGCTCCTCGCAAGCTACGATACTCACGACATGCTGAGCGAGAATATCAATAGCTTGCTCGGGTATCTCCACGGTATCCATCGAGCCCTCGCGGTAGGCCCGCATGAGAGCTAAACATTCTATCAACTCGTCGCGCGTCAAAGCAATCAAACGCGCTTTTGGACGCAAGCCAAGGGCATGCCCCGAACGACCGACCCGCTGTACGAAGCCGGCGATCGATCGCGGTGAACCGACCTGACAAACGAGGTCTATCGTTCCCACATCGATACCTAGTTCGAGGGAAGCCGTGGCCACGATAGCTTTTATTGTGCCTTTTTTTAAGCGGTCTTCAGCTTCAAAGCGTTTCTCTTTCGAAAGACTTCCATGGTGACATGCAATCGCATCCTCACCGAGCATCTCGCTGAGCTGAAAAGTGATCCGTTCGGCCATGCGCCGCGTGTTGACGAAGATGAGGCTGCTGCGGTGCTCTTCGATCAAGCTGGCCAGCTTCTGATAAATCTCAGCCCACATTTCGTGGCTACAGACAGCATTGAGTTCTATGTCCGGCAACAAGAGGTCGAGGTCAGCGTCCCTCTGTCGAGAAACATCGATGATCTCACAGGGCCGTTGAACGCCGACCAAGAAGCTCGCAATGAGATCGAGAGGCTTCTGCGTTGCTGAAAGTCCGATGCGCACCAGCTCATCGGGACAAAGCCTTTGCAGATGCTCAAGGCTGAGGCTCAGGTGCGAACCCCGTTTGTCCCGCGCCAACGCGTGAATCTCATCGACAATGACGGTATGAGCCGTCTTCAGCACATTCCGCGCTTTCGCTGAGTTCATCATTAGGAAAAGCGATTCGGGCGTCGTCACCAGAATATGGGGTGGATGCTTGACGATGCGGGCTCGCTCGACCGGAGTGGTATCGCCGGTCCTCAGCCCGATGCGAATAGCTTGAGGACGCAGACCTGCGCTTGTCAGCCGTTCCATGATGGCTGCGAGCGGTTCCTCGAGGTTTTTCTTGATGTCGTTGCTCAAAGCCCGAAGCGGAGACAGATAAATAATTTGAACGCCAGGCTGCTGGTCGAGATCGCCGCGCAGTGATTGCTGCACGAGCTGATCGATAGCGACGAAGAAAGCTGCTAAGGTCTTGCCACCCCCGGTCGGTGCCGCAATCAGAGTGTTGACTCCTGCACGAAGTAAAGGCCAACCCTGTTCTTGGGCAGGAGTCGGAGCTTTAAATCGTTCTATGAACCACGACCAGACCAAAGGATGAAAGCCAGCAGCTAAGGCATCCATAATTAGATCGTCTCCTTCATCAAAGCTTTGAAGTCTTCGAAGGAGCGCTGGTCTGCTTTAGCATTATAGGCTGCTCCCTTGCTATTATCCGCGCCTGCCGCTTTTTCTGTAAAGCTATGAACCGTTCCACCGTATTTCACGATTTGCCAGTCGACTTTATGCGTGCGCATCTCGTTTTCGAAGGCTGCTAGGTCTTCGGCCTTTACGTAGGGATCGTCAGCACCATGGAGGGCGAGGACTTTAGCTTTAATGTTTTTGCCGTCTTCGGGACTGGGACTATCGAGACCCCCATGGAAGCTGGCGACGGCTTTGACATCGGCGCCTGCGCGCGCGAGTTCGATGACTCCAGTTCCTCCGAAGCAATAGCCAACTGCGACGAGCTTGCTCGTATCGACTCCGCTCTGAGCTTTAAGAGTGTCTAGGCCGAGCTGGAGTCGTTCCCGGAAGAGCGCGCGATTGCTCTTATATTTGCCGGACTCTTGACCTGCTTCTTCCGGATTTTTTGGTCTGACGCCTTTGCCGTAGATGTCAGCAGCAAAGACTACATAGCCGAGCTTGGCTATCCGCTCAGCCTGTGTTTTGGTTTCTTCGCTTACACCCATCCAGTTGTGAATCATCAAGATGCCGGGTCGCTTGCTCTGGCTTTGAGCGGTGGCTTTGCCGCTGGCGGGATAGACGAGCAGTCCGTCGAAAGTTTCATCGCCCTTTTGATAACTCACGGTCTTGCTTTTAACCGTCAGTTCCGCAGCAGCTGCGGTCGCCAGAGGCGAGAGACTTAGAAAAAGACCTAAAACTGCGAAGATGCTTGGTCTCATACTTCCTCCTCAGAAAAGAACCGTAAAAAAGTATGGAGACGTTCGCATAGAATGGAGGAGGCGGCAAGTGGAAGAGAGGGTGGGATCGCCACCGTCTACAGATGTCCGAGCATCAGGGATCAGGCGAAAAGAGCGTCGCGACGATTGACTCCGGTGCCGACCATTGTAATGGGCACACCGAGTAGCTCTTCTACACCCTTCACATAGGCGAGCGCATTCTTCGGCAAATCAGCGATCTTGCCTCCCTGCGGTAGAGCTTCGGTCCAGCCAGGAAAGGTCGTATAGATCGGGCGACAAGCATGGAGAACGGCTTCGTCCCAAGGAAATTCCTCAAGTCGTCCGAGCTGCGGATGCTCGTAGGCGACACAGACTTTGAGCTCTGGGAGGCCCGTGAGGATGTCCATCTTATTGAAAATGATCCCATCGAAGGCGCTGACAGCGGCGCTGTAGCGTAGGGCGACGAGGTCGAGCCAGCCGCAACGTCGTGGACGACCCGTGGTCGCTCCGAACTCATTACCGGACTTTGCTATAAAAGCACCTACTTCGTCCTTGAGTTCAGTAGGAAACGGGCCTTCACCGACCCGTGTCGCATAGGCTTTTGCGACCCCATAGATGTGCTCGATACTTTTAGGCGAGAAACCAACGCTGGCAAAAGCGCCGCCTGCTGCCGTTTCACTCGAAGTAACGTAGGGATAGGTGCCATGATTGATATCGAGCAAAGCACCCTGCGCACCTTCCATCAAGACGCCCTGACCGGCATCGATCGCTTTACGTAGCCGAGACTCAGCATCGGTGACGAAGGGTCCCAAGACAGCTGTCGCTGCATCAAATTGACGCCAGTCGTCCTGATGTAATTCTTGATGTTGGCTGAAACCCTGAGCGTGATGACGCATCATCTGGTACCAGGCTTCGCGCTTCGCATCCTGGACGTAATCGCCAAGGCGGAGTCCACTCCTATGGGCTTTATCGGCGTATGTGGGGCCTATGCCTCTTTTTGTAGTGCCAATGGGCTGCGATGCTTCCGTTTCTTTCTTGCTATCCAGGTGGATGTGCCAAGGCGATATAACGTGGGCTCGTGCTGAAAGCCAAAGTCTGGCTGGGTCTAACTTAGCCAGTGTCTGAACTTTTTTCATCTCCTCGACCAGCTGATGAGGATTGACGACGACGCCGCTCGTGAGTGCGCTCAGTTTTCCTGGATGAAAAATCCCGCTGGGAATCTGATGAAGAACTACTTTCTGCCCCTCGACATAGAGGGTGTGACCCGCGTTGTTGCCACCTTGGTAGCGCGCGACCAAAGCGACCCTATCGGCCAAGATATCGATCCACTTCCCCTTGCCTTCGTCGCCCCATTGAGCGCCCACGAGGATGGTCACGTTTCCCATTGGCAAACACCTTTCTTTCCGCTGAAAATCTAGCGTGGCAACGGCTTTTTATCCGAAGCCGGACAAGCTGTCCACTGGAACTGGACAGGAGGCCGTGTTATAGGACTGGGAATTACGTTCAGCTTGCGTTCACTCGCGAGCCTCAGCAAAGTATGCTACGGCATTCGGGATAAAGAAGGAGCTCCGCTTGAACGAGCAGGCCTGGGATCACAAGCTCTTCGCCCTATCCGCCATCGACGGGCGCTATCGAGACAAACTTGAGCCGCTCGCTCCCTACATGAGCGAAGCCGGTCTCATCAAATATCGCATCCGCGTTGAAGCAGAGTGGCTGCTCTATCTCAGCAGCTGTTCCGGCGTGATGCAGGACCTCGTTCTGAGTCCTCGTATACGCACGTATCTCGAGCAGTTGGCCGCCAGCGTTCCAGATGCAGCATTCAGGCGTATCAAAGAGCTCGAAAAAACTACGAATCATGATGTTAAGGCTGTGGAATACTATCTGCGGGAGTCGTTGAGCGCTCTCGGCGCGGAATCGCAGACTCTGGCTTTCATCCATTTCGCCTGTACTTCGGAAGATATCAATAATCTCGCTTATGCTCTCATGCTGCATGAGGTACGGCGGGAGCAAGTTCTGCCTGAGATGGATCGGATTCTTAGCTGCCTCGATGGAATGGCACTTCGCTACCAGGATTTGGCTATGCTGGCTCGCACGCACGGGCAGAGCGCTTCACCGACGACCCTCGGCAAGGAACTCGCCGTCTTCGCTCATCGCCTGCGGAAGGCGCGGCAGAGTCTCAGCCAGCTGCAGCTTGAAGGCAAGATGAGCGGTGCGGTCGGCAACTACAATGCACACCTTGCTGCCTATCCAGATCTCGATTGGATAACGATCGCGGAGACTTTTATCGAGGGCAGACTCGGACTCAGTCAGAACCTGCTGACGACGCAGATCGAAAACCACGACAGCATGGTCGAGTTTGCGGGCATTCTGCAGCGTTTCAATACTATTCTCATCGGTTTTGCCCGGGATATGTGGTCCTACATTTCAATCGATTATTTTAAGCAGGAGACCCGCGCCGGCGAAGTTGGATCTTCGACAATGCCGCACAAGGTCAACCCAATTGACTTTGAGAATGCGGAGGGCAATCTCGGTGTCGCCAACTCTCTGGCGGCTCATTTCATCGAAAAGCTACCTATTTCTCGTTGGCAGCGCGATCTCTCCGATTCTACTGTGCAAAGAACCTGGGGTACTCTTCTCGGGCATACGCTACTCGGCTATCACTCTCTCCTCAAAGGTCTCGGCAAGGTCAGCCCCAATGCTGAGGCGATTCTGCAGGACCTCGCCGATTCTCCCGAAGTTCTGGCCGAAGCGATTCAGACCTGTATGCGGCGCTATGGAGTCGTAGATGCTTATGAACGTCTTAAAGAAGCCACGCGGGGGCAGAAAGTGAGTCGAGAGAGTCTCATCGCTTTGGTCGATTCATGTCGTGAATTGCCTCCCGCCGAAAAAACTCGCTTGAAGAAACTTAGTCCAGAAGCCTACGTTGGTTGTGCGGCGGAACTTGTTCAACGCTCTCTTCGCAGGACAGAAACGAATGCGTCTCGTTGAAATTGCTCAATATCTCGGCACCCCGATCGCCTTCGATGGATCGGGCGACCTAGCTTCGATTGAAATCACTAATGTCAAAGGCATCATGCAAGCTAGCGAAGGCAGTCTCAGTTTCCTCGGGAGCCCAGCTTTTGCAGCTCACCTGGCAACCACGATGGCGACAGCTCTCATTACGCGGGAGCATCACCCAGCCTTCAAAGGGCCCCAGCTCATTCACAAAGATCCGCACTTTGCCCATGCAAAGGCCGCTTGGCTTTTTTACGAGCCCGATCATGGTGCCCGTGG
>JBGSTX010000127.1:0-26185 GCA_041736305.1 Oligoflexus sp.
ATAGGTCGACCGTTTTCCCACTTGTCTGTTCTTGCTCGCCCGCTTTAAGTTAAATCTGAGTTAAGCGACAGGTACCGTGAAACAGGGGGGGAGCTGGATCACAAACGCCAGAAGCTGGAGCGGCAGCTACAGGCCATCGTCACTAACGCTCCCGTTATTGTCTTCACCACGGATGCTTCAGGAATCGTTACTCATACTGATGGCAAAGGTTTGGATGCGCTAGGGTTGAAGCCAGGCGACACAGTCGGTCAGTCAGCCTTTGAAATTTACAAAGACATCGAATGGATCGAGCAAAGTCTGCGGAGGGGGCTGAAAGGAGAGAGCTTTACAACTCAGGGCTACATAGGTCCCTTGTTTTTTGAAACCCATATGGCGCCTTTCCAGGAGCATGAAGGCCGGCCTATGGGAATGATTGGCCTCGTGATCGATCACTCGCTAGAACGGAAAGCCGAAGAGGAGCGCTCTCATTCTTTTGCCCGAGAGCAGGCGGCCCTTGCCGCGTCGCGTCTCAAATCTGAATTTCTCGCCAACATGAGCCACGAGATCCGGACTCCCATACATGGTGTTTTAGGGATGACTGGTCTGCTCCTCGACACCACGCTCAACAGCCAGTAGCGGGAATATGCTGAAGCGGCGAAACGCTCGGGTGAGGCTTTGCTGTCGATTATTAACGATATCCTCGACTTTTCAAAAATAGAAGCCGGCCGATTGGACTTCGATGAAGTCAGTTTTCATCTTCAACAGGCTGTAGACGACGTGATGCTCACAGTTGGGCACACAGCCGCCGTAAAAAACCTGCAGATAAATGCCCACTTGGCGCCGGATCTTCCCCCATATCTCTTGGGTGACGCAGGTCGCTTGCGTCAAATACTGACAAACTTGCTCAGTAATGCCGTAAAATTCACTCAAAAGGGATCGATAGCTATTCGCGTGACGCGTGTGGACGAAGTCGCTGCCAAGATTCTGCTGCTCTTTGAGATCGAAGATTCTGGAGTTGGGATTCCACAGAAGTCTATCGGCCGCCTTTTCAAACCTTTTTCGCAGGCTGATGCTTCGACGAGCCGGGTCTTCGGAGGTACGGGACTTGGCCTCTCCATTTCTAAGTATTTAGTTGAACGAATGGGCGGCACGATCGGCGTCAGTAGTACTGAAGGTAAAGGATCAACATTCTGGTTTACCGTCCGACTGCCTCTAGCTGAGAAGTTTAACCATAAGGATGAAGAAAGCGAACAGCACTTCGCTTCACATCTGGGCAAGCTTGGTCCCGTTCGTATTTTAGTCGCTGAAGATCTGCCTATCAATCAGGTGATCGCCAGCAAACTGCTGGAGAAAATGGGCTTTAGTGTAGAAATCGCGTCTAATGGCAAAGAAGCTGTCAAAGCTATGATCGAGCGTCCCTTCGATCTCATCCTCATGGATTGCCATATGCCGGAAATGGACGGCTATGATGCGACGAAAACTATTCGAAATCATCCTCAAATTAAGCATAGAGACATTCCTATCATTGCGATGACGGCCAACGCTATGAAGGGAGATAGGGAAGATTGTCTGCGGGCAGGGATGAATGATTACCTTTCAAAGCCTATCAAGCCCAACACCCTTGGCCATACGATTAGCAAGTGGCTGCATCGCTCGAATGTCCTCGTCAAGACAGAAGTAGCGCCAGCTGCCGGGGAGAACGCTGCTGAGGTGATGCGTCAAGCTCTTGCAGAACTTCTGGAAAGCACGGGAAGCGAGCAAATCGTACAAGAACTTATTGGTCTACTGCTCTTGGATATCCCACGCACTCTCGAGACAATTCGTCGGGCACTCTCCCTGGAAGATTGGAAAGGGCTGGCATTTGCGGCTCATGCGCTCAAAGCTGGATCGGATAGTCTCGGGGCTCGGGAACTTGCGAGTAGCTGTCAACAGTTGGAAAGATTGGTCAAATCTATGGACACATCTGCAATTCCAGGAGCTGTCGAAGAATTTGCTAAAATAGCTGAGTCTACGATGAGCTATTTAAAGAATGAAGATAAATCACCTTTGGCAAAAAGCGCTTAAAAATTTGCACGAAAAGGGAAAATATATGCCTCCGCTACTAGGTAGCCGAAAGCTACAAATTGCTTTTTCAACTGCCTTCTTTTCTCTGATAGTGATCGGTGTAGCCTCCTTTTGGAGCCTTCAACAAGCCACCGAAGACAGCGGCTGGGTCCGGCATACAAGCCAGGTCATCGGCAATATATCCAAGTTGGCCTCAGTTGAAAAAAAGATGGAACTGGCCCACCGTGCTTATATGCTTTCGGGAGAGAAAGAATTTCTAGATTCATATTCCCGCTCCCGCGCTGTGATGGAAACCATTGTCGACGAGACTGCTGAGCAGACTCGCGATAACCCAAGACAGCAGTTGCGCATAGCTAGTTTCAAGGAGGAACTCGAGCACGAAATGAAATTTTTCGAAAGCAGCTTTGCTCTCGTCAGTTCTGGACGTAGGGAGGAAGCTGCCAAACTGAACGAGCAGCATCTTGCAGGCAGACACGCTACTCGCAGCGATAGTTTACTCAGAGACATGTTTAAGGAAGAAGAACAGCTCCAAATCAAGCGCATGGAGCAGACAAAAAATTCTACCCAAAGGGTTATGCTGATCATAGGCCTGGGCTTAGTCTTTGCCAGCATGCTTCTTGAATTCGCCAGAAGGTATATTATGCGTGAGCTGACGGCGCGCCTCGCGGCTGCAGCAGCGCTCAAGGAAAGCCAGGAACGGTTTATCCTCGTGTCGAGGGCGACCCGAGATACGGTTTGGGACTGGAACATTCTCAACCAGGAGCTCTGGTGGAGCGAGGGTATTCAGAGCGAGTTTGGGTATCAGCCGAAGGATGTGGGTTCCGACATCAACTGGTGGGTCGAACGCATCCATCTAGGCGATATTGAGCGTGTTAACAAGGAAATTGAAGAGGTGATTGCCAATCCTAGTAGCAGTCATTGGGCAGGAGAGTATCGATTTAAGAAAAGTGATGGCACCTATTGCCCAGTTTTTGATCGGGGTTTTGTGATAAGGGATTCTACTGGCAAAGCCGTGAGAATGCTGGGTTCCATCATGAATATGACCGAGCAGAGAAATCTCTTGAACGAGCTGATAGAAGCACGGGAGAAAGCTATCGAAGCCTCTCACCTCAAATCCGAATTCCTGGCCAATATGAGTCATGAGATACGTACTCCTATGAATGGCGTTATTGGGATGACAGGCCTCCTGCTCGATACGCCGCTCAACGCTGAACAGTTGGACTATGCGCACACGATTAGGGGCTGCGCCGACAGCTTACTTACGGTCATCAACGACATTCTCGATTTTTCCAAGATCGAAGCCGGTAAGCTGAATATTGAGAAGTCCGAGTTTGAGCTACAAGAGATGGTCGAAGGTTGTATGGAGCTCCTGGCCCAGGAAGCCAATAAGAAAAACCTCGAGTTTCTTTGCTACATCGAACCGAGTCTACCACGTCTCGTGATAGGAGATTCCGGTCGTATTCGTCAGATGTTGACGAATCTTATCGGGAACGCTCTGAAGTTCACCGAAGCCGGCGAGGTCTTGGTGCAGATCAAAGCCGACCCACAGCTTATAGGCTCGATTCGCTTCGAAGTTATCGATACCGGTATAGGTATCTCCGATGAAAATCAGAAAAAGCTTTTCCAGGCTTTCACGCAAGCGGATGGTTCGACCGCCAGAAGATATGGAGGAACCGGACTAGGCTTGGCGATATCACGGCAGCTCGCCACTCTCATGGATGGTGCTATGGGTGTGAGCAGCAATTTAGGTAGGGGTTCAACCTTTTGGTTTACTCTGCCGCTCGCAGGAGTCGACAGTCACGGCCCACGTCTTTTCAGTGTACCCACCAGTCTCAGGGATCGCCGCTGCCTGGTCGTAGACGACAACGAAACCAATCGCCGCATAGTACTCGGTCAGGTGAAGTCTTGGGGGATGGCCGTGGACAGCGCGAGTTCGCCGTCTAACGCTCTCCAACTCATGCGCGAAGCTGCGAAGCAAGGTACGCCCTATGATCTGGCCGTGCTCGACATGCATATGCCCGAGATGAGCGGTATCGAGTTGGCGGCTGAGATTCGGCGTGAGGCTGCTTTCTCTAGCGCCCAACTTATCTTGATGAGTTCGGTTTCGCATGCTTCATCGGTTTTTGAGCTGTCCCAGGGCAATATCTCAATGTCACTGACTAAGCCCGTACGACAATCGCATCTCTATAACTGCTTCATTGAAATCCTGTCTAAGCGAGAAGCTTCCGAGGCAGCTGAGCAAGCGGCGATGGATTTATCGCGTCCGCTCATCCCTAGACCAGCTCGCGCAGCCCGTATCTTGATAGCAGAAGACAACCCGATAAATCAGAAGATTGCGCTCTTGCAGCTCGAGAAACTTGGCTATCTCGCCGAAGCTGTCGGCAATGGCAAGGAAGTGCTCCAAGCCAGTGCTCAGATTAATTACGACCTTATACTCATGGATTGTCAAATGCCCGAACTCGACGGCTACGAGGCGACTAGGCAGCTTCGCCAGAGAGAAGGATCAGCAAAGCATACGATCGTCATCGCGATGACGGCTAACGCCATCGCGGGTGACCGAGAAAAATGTATGAACGCGGGGATGGATGATTACATCGGCAAGCCCGTAAATATCAAAGAACTCGAAAAAAAGCTCAATCTGTGGACGAGCAAGCTCAAGCCTTCGCAGGCATCGTGAGGTCCGCTAGGCCAGTAAGCGAAGTCCAGCATCGATGAGATCGTTGGTATCGCTGCTTCTGGGAGTCTTAGGTTTTGCCAAGGCTATTCGCAAATCTTCCAGCCAGGATTCTGCTTGCAACGCAGGCGCCAGATGACTAAGCGCCAATTCGTATATCTCCAAAAGCAGCAGCCATTCGTCAGGACTTTGGCGAAGCACTTCAGCACTCAGTTGTTTGAGGTGGTAGGCGAGTTCGTGCTGGGTCTGCGTGGTTTTGTGCTGCTGCTCGCGGAGGTTGTGCAAGCTTTGGTAGTGAATAAAAAGTTCGAGTTCGGCCGCAGTGTAAGGGGTTTCCCGAGCCGGTGTAGTCGTTGCGGCACCGATCTCATGTTCGCCGTAGGCATCGCGATCAGCAGGTCCACCGTAGACTGAGGGTACGCTGTCGCCTATCAGCATATCGAACTCGCCCCACGAAGGCTCGAAGTAGACTTGGCTGCCCTTTTTCACCAGACAATCGCCAAAGGTGAGCATGGCCAGTTCCCCCTTGACCCGAAAAATATCGAGGACCCGGCCTTCGACTTGGAATCCCGAAACAAATCGCAGCGAAGTTCGCTGGCCTTTTACCAGCCCTAGCCGCTCGAGATCCTGTTCCGTTAAGCGGCTGAAGGGCCTCTCGCGAAAGAGCTCAAGACGTCCGAGCGGAGAGCTGAATCCCTCAGCGTGGCGATCGATTCCGTGGCCCTTTAACTCTCGATCGCCGAGACTGATCTGGACCAGGCCGGTGAACTTGATGAAGTCGATCCTTTCGCCTTCGTGTTCGTAGTGACTAAGGCGTCCGGATACTCCTAGCTGCGTGTCGAGTCGGACGGTAGTAACGGCCTCACACTGTTTTGCTTTAGCCAGCGAGCTGACGCCGCCGACTTTATAGGCAAGCTGCGCATCGAGATCATGGAGGACGCTGTGCAGCTGCTGCATGTCTTCGGCTACAAAGAGCTGAGGCTGAGGCTCGGTGATGTCGTAAGAATATTTGATGCAGTCGACGGTCAATGGAATTTTTTTGACTTTATCCGTCATCGCCAGCTTCGCTTCACCTACCGAAGAAAGCAGGCCTGCGCCGTAAATTTTTGGATTTTTGAGGCTGCCGATGAGACCATATTCAGCGGTCCACCAACTCATCCTTGCGACTAAGGCTTGTTCGGAAACGAAGGTGAAGCTCTTGGTCGAGGTCTGCAACTGGGCCTCAGCCTTTGCTATCAGCTCGGGGGTGCTCTCGGGCTTTTCTTTGATATCAGAGAGAAAGCGCACGGCTTCGTAATGCCGCAAATCTTCTTTGGAATAGATGGCTTTCGCGCCGAGTGAGGCATAATAGGCTAGATACTCGCTGTAAGCTGGATCGGGAAGAATAGGCGCATGACCGGCGGCTTCGTGAACGATATCGGGGGCAGGAGTATAAGCGATATGGTCGACCGTCCGCATATCGGTGGCGATAGGTAAGATACGTCGAGCCTGAAACTCGATGAAAGCCCAGGGCGGAATAAAACCGACGACGGGCACAGCACCCCAGCCAAAGTCCTGAAGAGCTCGATCTATTTCATCGATATGCGGAATACGATCGACCTTGAGCCCGCTGCGGCCAAAGCCTTCGGCATAGGTGCTTACGGCGTGGTCTTTAAAAAAGGCATGGCTGCGACGCATGATATACCGCCAAGCCGCGTGATCGCGCGGCGAGTATTTGGTCGTATCGTGTTCGAGACAGTAGCGACGAAGCGAACTGGGAAGATTGTCCAGTGTACGTTCCATGTTTGAGCCCCTTTTTCTGCTTGCGGCTAAAGTCAGCCTGCTTAGATTCTCCTACTTTTACACAGAAAAGAGAGAAAAGACCACGGTCGGCCATCAAGGAGAGACGCGCAGGGCCTCGATTCTATCGCGAAAGAGCTTAGCTTCAGCGGCTGGATCGCGGGCATAGATGATGGCCCGGCCGACATTGGCTATCGTGCGGGCGCCAAAGACCTTGAGAATAGGCGAAAGCTCTCCCCCTTGTGCACCGATGCCGGGGACTAAAACCAGTGATTCTGGCAGTCTCTTCGCTACGGCTTCGATCTCAGCTAGGCCGATGTGGTTCTGTAAGCTCGGTGCTCCTATTACCACTCCGGCCGCTTGGGCTAGAGCTGCTTGTTCGGCGAGGTAAAGATAGAGCGGCTGACCGTCGATTTCGGCATGCTTCATCAGAGCGTATTCTGGATTTGACATGAGGACCAGGACGATGAGACCCAGTCCATGCTTGTCGGCTTGAGCTCCAGCCTGGAGCGTGTTGCCGGGAAAAGGAGCATAGGTTATAGCGTCGAAACCTTCGCGCTGGGCCTGGTAGATGCCGGCATCGTTGGTCTCACCGATGTCGGCAAGCTTACTATCATCGATACTGAGCATGCCGGCTTCGTGTATGCGTGCGTTGATCTTCTGCATCGCGCTGCGGTCGATATCTTTGTAGTAGTTGCGGTTCAATTTGATGGCAGCGGCATAGGGCGCAACCTGATCGATGAGGCGGAGAGTCCAGGCGGTCTTGTCTTCGCCTTCAGGGACGTACTGATCATTGCGTTGGGCTTTTTCGCCAGCATCTATTCCCACGCAAAGCAGGCTTTTTTTCTTCTCAACTGTCTTCAGCCAGTCTTCACGAAAGCCCATGGGCAAACTCTCCTGCTTTTAGTCCTAGTTCGTTTTCTAAAGCCTTTACAACTGTCGCGGGTGGTTTTTGCTGCGCGACGACAAGGCGGAGCAAATCTGGTGCACGGCTCAAGGCGTGAAAAGCAAAGTCTCGACCGTAGCGTTGTTTGAGATAGTCTGCGACGCTCAGACCATCGTCTCTGAGCTCACAGCGATCGGTGAGACAGATGACACCACGCACGTCGATACCTGCTTCCCGCAGCTGATCGAGACACTGAATCAAGGAAAGGCCTGTAGTAATAGTGTCTTCGAGAACGTAGGTTGCGCCTTGTGGCTGGCCGATAAAAAAGCGATCAGCGGGGTCGCCGTGAGGCTTGGGTTTAGCACGGCCCATGGAAATGGTGTGTGAGCCGGGGCTAAACTTAGGGTCTAGTTTGGCGAGTTTAAAAGCTGTGATAAGCGCCGTTTTGCTAGCTCCTTCAGGAACGCCGTAAAGGGTGTCGAAGGTGAGGCCGGAAGACTCAATAAAACTCAGCAGATAATCGCTCAGCTGATCGAGAAGATAGGCATCATTGGTAGCCCTGCGCCAGTTGACGTAGAAGTGGCTGTGACGACCGCTCTTCAAGACTAAGGGCTTTTCAAAGAAGCCGATGATACCCTCGTCGACAATAAACTGCGATATTGACTTGGTGGTCATTGTGATCATGCTCCCCGCGAATGTCGCCGGATACTAGCAAGAAGACATCGCGCTTGGATAGATTAATTGAGCTACGAGCGAGCCCATAATTCACAGGGGAGCTTTGGCAAAAATAGCATTTTTTTTCTTGACCTTCCTACTATGGGAAGGTCGAAGAATAGAGAGTGTCTCAGTAATCCTAAGTAAGGAGCGTCTCATGTATGAAATAAAGGTGGAAGGAATGACCTGTGGAGGATGCGTGCGAGCTGTGACTCAAGCTCTGCAGACTCTCGACCCTCTGGCGCAGGTAAAAGTGGATCTCAGTACCCAAAAGATTGACATTCACAGCAAGAAGGATCAGGAGAGCATTAAAGAGGCGATTGAAGATGCGGGATTTTCGGTTCTGAGCACCCAGAAACGCGACTGATACAAAGGAGGCGTTATGTCTAGACCTTTAGAGAAAACATCGATTCTGGAAAGCAGTCTCAAAATCGAAGGAATGACCTGCGCCTCCTGCGTAGCACGCATTGAAAAAGCCCTCGGCAAGGTAGCAGGAGTTCAGACGGCTGCGATCAACCTGGCAACTGAAAAAGCGAGGGTCGATTACGATCCTGCCCTCACTTCGGAAGGAGCCTTGATCACCGCCATCGAGAAAGCCGGCTATTCTGTAGAAATCCTCGAAAAGGAAGCACCCTTAGCGGCGGTGAAAAGCAGCGCAGATTCAGAAAAAAGCGAAAACTTGCGCAGGCAGATCATCATTGCGGCTCTCCTGTCCCTGCCCTTGGTGGCGCCTATGCTGCTCATGCCGCTGGGAATAGATGCTATGCTGCCGGGTTGGGTGCAGCTCGTGCTCGCTACTCCTGTTCAGTTCTGGCTCGGCCTCAGGTTCTATAAGAGTGCTTGGAAAGCTATCAAGGCTCGTGCAGGGAATATGGATCTGCTCGTTGCAATAGGGACTTCTGCCGCATACGGTCTCAGCGTCTACAATCTTTGGCGCTTCGAAGGGCATGCAGCGCAGCATCTCTACTTCGAGGGTGCTGCTGTCATCATCACGCTCGTCTTGCTCGGTAAGTATCTCGAAGCGCGGGCGCGGCAAGAAACCTCAAGGGCCATCAAGGCTCTTGAAGCCATACGTCCCCTTACAGCTCGGGTGCGAAAAGGTGGCATTGAAAAGGAACTGCCCATAGGCGAGCTTCGCCTCCAGGATCTCGTCATCGTGCGGCCCGGTGAGAAGATCCCGGTCGATGGAGAGGTGATTGAAGGCAGCAGTCAGGTCGATGAGGCCCTGATCAGTGGCGAGAGCAAAGCTCTCGCTAAGAAGGTTGGTGATCGCGTCATCGGGGGGGCTATCAATGGCGACGGCTTGCTCCTCGTCAAGACCACTGCGCTGGGAGCTGAGTCAACTTTAGCGCGCATCGTCCGGCTCGTCGAAAACGCTCAAGCCGCCAAAGCTCCGATTCAACGCATCGTCGATCAGGTCAGCGCTTGGTTCGTGCCGGCGGTTTTGGTGATTGCGCTTATTACTCTGCTCGCGTGGGGACTCAGCAGAGGGAACTGGGAGCAGGCGATTATCAACGCTGTAGCTGTTCTGGTCATCGCCTGCCCCTGTGCTCTGGGTCTCGCCACTCCTACGGCGATTCTAGTTGGTACTGGAGTAGCGGCGAAGGCAGGGATATTGATCAAAGACGCGGAGGTTCTCGAATTAGCTCACGGGGTGACTCTCGTCGCCTTCGATAAAACGGGAACTCTTACTGAGGGTCGTCCTCGCCTGGTGGCATTGCAGGAAGAGGGGATCAAGCGAGAGGACCTCCTAAAAACAGCAGCGGCGCTGCAATCAGGGAGTGAGCATCCGCTAGCTAAGGCTGTCCTCACAGCAGTAGCGGAAGAAGGGCTCTTATTCAGCCCAGCCGAAGAAAGCCAGGCGATTCCCGGTAAGGGCATCTCAGGGCGCGTCGCCGGACGAAAGAAGATACTCGGCACCCAGCGGCTCCTCGAAGAAGCTGGGATTGGCCTAGGGCAGCTCGCTGAGTTTGCTGCGCGCTATGAAAAAACCGGGCATACGCTCTCGTTCGTGGCTGATCTGGAGTCGAAGTCTGTGGCCGGCGTCTTAGCCTTCGATGATAGCGTGAAGCCCAGTGCTCACGGTGCGGTTCAGGCCCTAAAAAAGCTTGGTATTAAAATCGCAATGATGACTGGTGACAACCTAGGCAGCGCTGAGCGCGTGGCAAAGGACTTGGGTATTGCCAGCTTTCATGCAGGAGTGCTGCCGCAGCAGAAATCTGATCTGGTCGAAGAACTAAAAAAGACTGGGGAGATTGTCGCTATGGTTGGCGACGGGATCAACGATGCTCCCGCACTAGCCAGCGCTCAAGTAGGCATTGCGATGTCGACAGGAACCGATGTGGCAATGGCGACTGCAGGAATTACGCTGATGAGAGGTAATCCGCTGCTTATTCCAGATGCTCTCGCTATTTCTAAGCGTACCTATAGCAAGATCAAGCAGGGCCTCTTCTGGGCTTTCGCTTATAACGCCTTGGGTATTCCTCTCGCCGCTCTCGGTTATCTCAGCCCTATCGTTGCGGGAGGAGCTATGGCTTTTAGCAGTGTGAGCGTGGTGCTCAGTGCGCTTACTCTCCGATCTTGGCGACCTGAGGCAGGTCAAAATGATAGCGAAATCAAAAGTTTAGGACTTGGCGGGAGTCGAAAATGACAAAAGTTTTCGGACTTACGCGCTTCTTACTCGAGAGAAAAGCTGTCACGGGGGTGATATCCCGGACTCCTTGCTACTCCTTCGTTTGAGCAGCAAAAGCTGAGGCAAAGGCTGTCGAATATCGTCGAAGCTTCCCCTCAAGCATGCTTTAATAGCAAAAGCAGGAGCATTTATGCCTAAATGGCGTAATTACCTGCTCCGTTCATCTCGGAATAAGCCCAACTCATCCCAGTTAGAAGGAGCTCTCACTATGTCGGAGCCTGTAAAAAACACTCACAGTGTCGCCGTTGGTTATCTCCTGTGGATTTTCGGCTTTTTAGGTGCTCATCGCTTCTACTATGGCAAGCCAGTCACCGGAGCCTTGTGGTTCGGAACTCTAGGACTTTTGGGCGTAGGCTGGCTGATCGATGTCTTTTTGATTCCCAGTATGGATGCTAAAGCCGATAGAAAGTACGTCCAAGGACCACTGGATTACAATCTCGTGTGGGCCGCTCTGACTTTCTTTGGAGTGTTTGGAGTCCACCGCTTCATCATGGGCAAGTGGTTATCCGGGATAGTCTACTTCTTTACCTTCGGGCTCTTTTTCTTCGGTATACTCTACGATTTCTTCACTCTGAACGATCAGATCGATACCTACAATCGCAAGAGCTCTTTTGAGCGCGTTGGTCCTACTGGTACAAGCTTAAGACCACAGGTCTGAGAAAAATTCCAAAATTCCTAGGCTCCGGATCTGGAGCCTTCTCTGACTTCTCCTGAGGATCTCATGTATTTTTTCCATGTGATTTTTTCTGTGGCCCTCCTGGCCGCTTCTGCTTTGGCCTGCACTTCTATGAGCTCGAAGCCCGCTCCTAGCGAAGTAACAAGCAGCAGTTACCAGCCGAGAACCCGAGAATATTTTGTAGCTGCAGAAACAGTCCAGTGGAACTACGCTCCCGGCGGCAAAAACCTCATCCAGCCCGACAGTGATCTGGGCGTTTGGGGGAAGCCGCTGGTCTATGAAAAGCTACGCTATATCGAATACACCGACGCCAGCTTCAAAGAACAGAAGCCGCAGGATCCCCACCTCGGCATTCTGGGTCCCGTGATCCGCGGGGCGGTCGGCGATACCCTGCGCATTCATTTCATCAATCGAACCAAAATTCCTGTCAATATGCATCCGCACGGTGTCCTCTATAACAAGGACAACGAAGGGGCCCACTACGGTGGGCAGGTGTCCAAAGGCCAGCACATCATGCCCGGCGAACAGTATACCTACACTTGGGAAATTCCTGAAAGAGCTGGGCCCGGCCCAAGTGATGGGAGCTCAGTAGTCTGGATGTACCATAGTCACGATCACTCTGGATTGGGCATCTACAAAGGTTTGATCGGTCCCATGGTCGTCACCGATCCACGCTTTGCTAGGGATGATGCTCGGCCGAAAGATGTGGATAAGGAGCTCTTCAATCTCTTCTTTATTTTCAACGAGAACAAGGAAGGTCAAGAAGAGGAAAAGCACCTGAAGCATGCGATTAACGGCCGCATCTTCGCCAACCTTCCCGGCCTCACCATGCAAGAAGGCGATACGGTGCGCTGGTATCTGATCGGCATGGGCAACGAAGTCGACCTGCATACTCCCCACTGGCACGGAGAGACCGTGCTCTGGCAGGGTTTGCGTAAAGATGTAGTGGAACTTCTACCGGCGTCTTTGCTCACAGTCGATATGCAGGCAGGCAACGTAGGAACCTGGATGTATCACTGCCACGTCATCGATCATGTTCATGCGGGAATGAGCGCTCTCTATACGATAGAGCCGAAAAAGAAGAACTAGGGCGGGCTGATGATAGCGAAAATAAGAAGGCCGGCTTAGGGCAAATCCTAAGCCGGCTGAGAGTCTTTTGAGTTCAGCGAGATTATTGCTTCAGCATTTTGAAGACATACTTCTTGGTTTAGCTGCAAACAGCAAAGGAAAAGATCTTGATTTCTATGTTTACGTGGAATTCGATCGATAACCAAGATTCAGCCTGTACCACCACAAACTGACTTTCGGCAATGGGGGATATACCCCATTCAAATACAATACCCACAGAGCCTTGCGTATTTTTCACGTTAAAAAAATCTTCAAACGCGCTACTTTTCCAACTGCAAATTGCGAATACTATTCACTTCTCAATCCATACCAAAATCTCATTAAACTTCTGAGGGCATTAGGGCGAAGGACTGTTCATCCTGTGCACATGAAGGCACTCGAATGTTTCATAAACTTGATGGAGATCTTTTACATGATCCTTAAGCCAATCCTCAAAAAAACTGCCTTGCTCGGGGTTGCTTCACTATTGGTAGTGGCATCCTGTGGCAAGAAAAAAAGCAGTTCCAGCACATCGGGCACCGATGGCTCAGTCGAACCCAATGAAGACACTCTGGTAACATTGGCAACCGGCGCTCTGCAACTGGCGGGCGAAGTCACAATTCTGAAAGGCAAGGACGCGGGCGCGTCGCTGGCGATGAAGGAAGTTTCTTTCAAACTCGCAGGTGAACGCACTGTCCGTCTTCGTATGACGAATGAAGCCTTTGAAGACGTCGAAAAAGCAGGCGAGATTATGTGCTTTCTGGCTCAAACCAAATTCTGGGAACAGGCCAACGCGGGTATATACCAAGCCCAGGTTGATGAGAATAAATGTAAAAGCGAAAACAGTGGTGGTGGCGGTGGCGAAGGCGGCGGTGGTTCCAGTGACAACCAGGCACCTCAGCTGATGACCACATACGTGAAAGCAACTCGGGAAGAAGGCAAACCTCTGATCGCCGAAATGCGTCTCGCAGCGGGTGATAAAGAAGGTGCTTACTACCACGTTAAGGTTGTTATCGTTGAGCCACCTTCGGAAGCTGCTCCGGCTGGTATCTTTGATATGCGCTATACAGCCCATATGGGAGGCCAGATTGGCACCAAAGGCTTTATTCGCACCAAGCGTCTTACCGGCGACAAATTCGTTTTGGAAACTGGTAGCTTTGGCAGCGAAGGCAATCGCAAAGAAGACTCCAAAGGTATTGCTGAGTTGGAAGTCCTTGATGAAAACACCGTAACGGGCTACGTGCACAGCGATTCCTCCTACTCAGGAGAAGACGACGGCCACACCTATAGTAAGGCTTCCAAAGGTATCGCTCGTTTTGATGCCAACTTTCTCAATGTCAACTTTTCAGTCACTCAGAATAACGGAGGTTCAGAAGGTGCAGCCACCGAGGAACTCAAAGGCTGCTACGATCTAAATAAATTCAAAACCGCGATCTTCCGCTACGACCTTGTCGACTCAACAGGCGCAACTGTGAAGCGCAACTCTGGATTCCCAGTTGAATTTACCAAAGACGGTAAAAGCCGTCACGGCTGGGCCGGCTATCACGGTCTGTGGCTGGGTGAAAACGGTGCTGCGAGTGCTGGTATGACCATCAACAAAGTTGAATGGACCAATGGCAGCAAGGTGAGCACACCGTACACCGTGTTTGCTGCTCCTGGCAAACTCACTAAATTAACCAAGTCTACTGTGACCCTTGGCGCTCTGAAAGGGGCCGATCTCAACTTCTGGGACGGCGGCAGCAGCTACATCATCAAATGGGACGGCACGAGCCTCAGCAAAACAGCGAAGGTTACCCACAGTAACAATGGTCCTCAAGAAGAAGCCGCAACTGGTGCTGTGGTTATACCTGAATGGGGCGCAAACCTTTGGGTTCCAAGTTTGAATGCCAATATTCAAATTTCGAAACAGATGACACTGAGTGACAATCTCACTTTGAGCTATCACTCCCAAAAGATTGTTTCTGGTACCGCAGAGGTTCCGACCTGTAATCTGGTTTGTTTCCAAAATTGTCCTGTGATGACGCCTGCTGCCGCCGCTTTCAATCGCTCGCAAGGCGGACAGCAACAGGGTCCTCAGGTGTCAGATCTTTATCACAAAGCCAATGTATCTTGGGGAAATCAGAGCTATTCCTCCAACCAATCCCAAAACATCACCACCCCCATGGCCACCTATACCTGGGATAGCACAAACCACAACCTAAAACAGGATGGAGCAGCATTTGTTCTGCCTTCGGGTTTGCCAACGGACCAGAACTCCATGCAGAACATGCAGAACGTCTGGTCAGGTGCCTTGGTTTGCGCGGACACCCACACTGCTATCGCTGATAAAACTATCGACCCATGGCGCTTGTCCAACGAAGTGGCCACTTACTACACCTTTGAATCTGGCGCGATGGATTGGAACCGTTTCACAGGCCTCAGAGATGCCAATGGACAATTCGTTGTCTTCGACGCACCTTTGGAACTGACCTATACTCACACGACAGCTAACGACTGGGACGGCAACACTGACACTGGGTTCATTGGCAAAAACTTCCGTCTGCAGTATGCAGGTCCAGGCCAACTCCAAGGTATCCCTTGGAAGTACGCAAAAGAAATCGGTCACCACATGCCTCTCTTTAGTATCAAAAGCGGAACAACCGTTGGCGACTATACAGTGTATGCTGTTGATGGCGAGCAACGCCTTGCCAAAGCCGCTGATGAAGCCAGCTGTGCGGCGCTACCTTTGGACAGCGCTCCGACCCTTCCTTCAGTTGACAACCTGACAACCGTTGATGTTGGTGCAATCGGTGACGAGTCTTCGGAACTTCGCTACGTCGGTGGCGTTGCCACTGAGTAAGCGCTCTTAAGATCAGAAGTTTTCCAAAGACTGTAAGGGACCTCCCTTACAGTCTTCTTAAGTTTGGACAAAAAAATACTCATTTCTAGAAAATAAATAGACCTTCCGATGACTTGGCCTAAAGTGGAGCTACCAAACTTTCACTAGGAGGCCACATGGAAGGTCTACTAGAAACACTTCTAAGACTAATCTCGCCCTGGGACAATTTATTTCCACGAAACAAGTCATCTTTTCGAGCCAAAGCCATGTGCATCAGCCTTTTGATGGCTATGGGGAGAAAATTATTTACGCGTGCTTTAGCCGCATCGGGGCGCGATCAGCTCGACTGGAGTGCTGACTACAGACTTTTCAGTCGGTGTCGTTGGAGTCCTTGTCATTTGTTTCGGCCAATACTTCGAGAGGCTGCAAAGCTTGTAGACGAGGCCCTGATTGCAGTTGCCTTTGATGATACCTTGATAAGGAAGACTGGTAAAAAGATTAAGGGAACTTCGTGGCAGCGAGATAGCCCGCTCGCCTCATTTTTCTATAAATTTTGTCTGGGGGATGCGTTATCTGCAGGCTTCGCTTCTACTTCCTCTTTATAAACGGTCAGAGCCAAAGCCTTGTCGTGCTATTCCCGTGCAGTTTGCTCAGCTGCCTAAGTTTAAAAAGCTGAGAAAAAAGGTCAGCCCAGAGGAATGGCAATCTTACGCAGACCTAATAAAAAGACACAATACTTCTACTGAGTTTGTAAAGCAGCTTCGCTATCTTCGCAACGAGCTCAACCTGCAGGGTTTTAAGGATAAAAAATTGTTAGCCGTCGTCGACGGTTCGTTTGTAAATAGAACATGCCTTCTCTCTGACATTGCTAATACCGACATTGTCGGCAGGACACGGAAAAACGCACGCTTCTTTTTTCGAGCTTCAAAAAAAAAGGGGAGGCGATTTTACGATCCCCAAAGCTATACTGCACAAGAGCTTAGAAAAAACTACAGCGTGCCCTACACGGTGGCAACAGCTTACTGTGCTGGCGATTATCGAGAGGTACGTTACAAAGAATATAAAGAAGTCTTTTGGAAATGGGGCACTAAAAGAAAGCCCCTTCGACTTATCACAATCGCACCTACGCCCTATTGGAAAACTCATTATAGTAATCTCAATTATCGCGACCCCGCTTATCTGCTTACCACTAATTTTGATCTACCTGCGCTGGTCCTTATTCAGAAGTACCTCGACCGCTGGCAGATAGAAGTCAATTTTAAGGAAGAAAAAAGTCAAATGAGTCTCGGCAGGCAACAGGTGTGGTCGGAAAGATCCATTCCTAGAGCACCCGCGTTCATAGCTGCAAGCTATGCTGCTCTTATGCTTGCGGGTGTTTTACATTTTCACGATCATAGGTCCGAGGAAGTCTTTGGAATCCAGCCTAAATGGCGAAAAAAAGATGGCCTTCGGCCTTCTTTTGCGGATTATATGACGGTATTAAGGCGGGAAATGCTCGAAAAAGTTGAATTTGCTATGGACGGACCGCGTTTGAAATTCGAAAAATCGAAGGTCATTTCTTCAGCTGCGGCGTAGCTATGTCCAAAGTTAAGTGTCACTGCAAGGGAAGTGCGAAGACTTAATCTGTTTAAATGAACCGCCGGATACGGAACCGTACGTCCGGTGGTGTAGGAGGTCGAGGGGCGCAAGCTCCTCTCCTACCTAATTCGTTGTACCAGCTGACGAACTCAGATATCCATGCAGACGCTGATTCTAGGCTTTCAAAAGTTTTACTTGGGTAGGCAGGAGGGGGGCTTTTTTTAGTCTAGCTTGGCAAAAGAGGTTAGGGTTCTCGCGTCAGATCGAGAACTAGAGCCGCTGCCAGCTGCCCAGCCATACGCATGCTACTGCTCGACAGGCTTTCGGGTACATCTTTTGCGGTGTGCCAGGTCTCAATATTATTGAAATCGATCATATTGAGCGCCTTCACGCCGCGATCCACAAAAGGCTTATGATCGTCTTCAATGGGTGCCCGCCGATTCGCTCGGTAGAGGAACCCTTTGTTGACCTTTTTATCGAGTTCAATGGCCTTTGCCAAGAGCCCAGGATCAGAATGGAGTTCACGGGTCAGGGAAGCGTTGGGCATGCCGACCATATCGAGTAGCAGCATGGCTTTAACTTTCTCTCCCCCCCACATCGCCGGCAGACACATACTACCATCACAGGGAGTCAGGAGACTCGCCATGTGCCGGCTGCCGTAAAGGTGATCCTGAATTTTCGCAGGATGAGAACGCTCGCCGTCATACCATTCGGGGAGATAGGCTTCTTCGGCATCAAACCAAACAGCGAGGATGCTGCAGCGCAGCTGCTCTTTAATCTCAGCTTTCTGCAGGCCCCGCATCAGCTCGAGAACCACCGCGGTCGATGAGCCACTGTCGTTAGCACCCAGCGAGATTTCGCCTTCTAGACGCTTGGAATCATAGTGAGAAGCGACCAGGAGAACACAGGAACTGCCTGGGACTTTGAGCTTCGCCAGCACGTTTGCAGCTTCGAGATCTAGAGTCGTCGTCTGCATGACGCTCGCAGCATTCAAGGCAGCGGGATCAGGCACTGTAGCTATGAAAGCATCTAGCTGCACCTCTAGGCCCGCTGCCTCCGCTTCGGATTTGAGGTATTCCATGACTTGCTTTTGGCGGGGGGAACCCATGGGATGAGGTTCAGCCGCTACGAACTTCACGCTTGCTTCTACCCGCGCTTCATCCCAGCTAATAGGAGCTGCATCACTTGCCGTGTCGTCTTTCGAGGACTTACCCTTGCAAAAGGCACCGAGCAGGATCGCAAAACTGAGGCCTAGAGTGCAGAATTTTTCGATCTTCACGCTGGCCTCACGGATTTAAGATTTTTTCGTAGTAGACGGCGCAGCGACCCGACCTCGCGCGTCGCCGTCGAGCCAAGGGAACCATTCGAGGAGCTTGCCGCTGAAGGCCAATATACCGACTATAATGAAGGGAATACTGAGCAGCTGGCCCATGTTGAGGGGGAGCTCGTTCTCAAAACCAACCTGGTTTTCTTTAACAAACTCGATGAAGAAGCGGGCTGTAAAAATCCAGGTCAGCATCAGACCGATCAAACGACCCCGAACCTCTGGCGCTTTAGTCTTAAAGTACATCCAGTAGAGAATCACAAAGAGTACAAGATAACTCGCGGCCTCGTAGAGCATCGCAGGATGCCGAGGAGTGTTGTCACCAGCCGCCGCAAAGATGATCCCGAAAGCGCTATCAGTAGGTTTGCCGAGAATCTCTGAATTAAAGAAGTTGCCGATGCGAATACAGGCGGCGGTAAAAGCGGTGCCTATCGCGATTCGATCGGCAAGCCAGATATAGCCTTGATCAGGGTGCTTGCGCTTATACAGCCAGGTAGAGAATAGAACGCCGACAGAGCCTCCATGACTCGCCAGCCCCCCGCGCCACACATAGAGGATTTCAAAGGGATGGCTCAGATAGTATTCGGGCTCGTAAAAGAGACAATGGCCGATACGCGCGCCGATGATAGTTCCGAGCATGAGGTGCATCAGCAGAGAGGAGAGATCTTCCTCGTTACGGCCTTCCCTTATGAAGATCTTCTGCATGATCGAATAGCCGACCATAAAACCGATCGCAAACATGAGCCCGTACCAGCGGGGGGCAAAGGAGCCAATGTTGAAAATTTCCGGAGAAAAGTCCCAAACGAAATGTTCCATCTCAGCTTTCCTTCTTCCGAGCGACAGACTCTCGAAGCAGTTTTCAAAAAACCATTATGACAAAGATGCTCCCGATTTGCAGCTGATTTGCTCAAACCAAGGTTCTCAATCATCTTGGCATGGAGTGCCCGAGCTGACTCGGGACCTTGCCTTTTGCCTTAGTTAGGGGAGAGGACGATCAGATCGCCTTTAGAGTCTTGGCCTATGATCGCGTCGAGAGCACTGTAATAGCGGAAGGTAACGGTCTCATAGTACTCAAATTCAATATCGACTTCGTAGCCAACCAAGGCGAGGTAGCGGACGTATTTATAGGAATTAGCCTGGACGAGAGCTACAAAAATATTGTCAGCGACCGTCTCGACAAAGTCGTAAAGCTTGGGATTCGCCGCCAATTCGAGATTATCGGAGAGCATGTATTGACCGAGACGAACGGGCAGGAAAACCGTTTTGGAACCGTTGCTCCAGCCTTGAGTGGCCGTGAGGCCAGAGAATAGAAGGAGTACAGTCAGTATAAGTTTTTGCATCAAAGGCGCTCCTGGCTCGGTTCCCATTCATGTCGATCATACAATGAGTACATCAAATCACAGAAGAAATGAACTTCCCCTGCAGCCTCAGGTTGCTCGATGAGGGTATTCACGTCTTTAATAAACTTTAAAACAATCTCTTTCAAGCGGGGGACTACTTCCTTCGAAATAGATCCCGTCGCATGCATCAAACTAGCACCCTCAGTCCCGAGAAGATGCTTGTCAAAATGCTCGGTGGACTGCCTGAGCTGAGCGAGTGCGTCGTCAAGGTTGCCCATGGCCCAGGATTCGTCTGAATAACGAATGAGTCCCTCTGCCGACTCATTCAAGAGTCCGACGTTGAGCATCTCCTCGAGCGCATCGAGACCCGTCTGTCCGCAGAGGCGGTTGATGCTGAAGCGATTGGTGCCGGCCTTGGTCGCAGCTATATTAAAAATGCGATTGTGCGGCTCCATCCGCAGGAAGCGCCGCAGCGATTCATCATTAGGCTCTTGACGCATTTCGGGGGTGTAGACGCTATCCATCAGACTACCGATGGTAGGGAAGTGCTTTTTCAGAAACTCGACGCGCTGCGCCGTAGTCATGACAATCTCGGCAAGCGCCAGAGCTGTATAGGGATGCGGCACGCTTTCGTTCTGGGCAATTCGCCTTACAGTAGAATAAGCAACGTTGGACCGCCGCGACAGACTCGATAGATTCCGTTGGCGGTTGCCCTGTATCCACGCGTTGATTGCTTCCACAAGATCGGCTAGCAGTGCCTGCTCGTTGACCATCCCTTAACCTTTACCAATAACGAAGCCTGCACCTCGTTAAAAGGGTGCTGAAAAATGCCCTCGCTCATTCCGAGAGAGTTTTCAGCAAAAACTGTCCGTCTATTTAGTGAAAACAAACATAATCTTTATGTCTTTGCAAATGAAATGTGCTTAATGTGAGCGCTCGACTGGGGCCATTGTGCTCGCCTCGCTCAAAAATGTTAAGCGGAATCTTATGGATTGTTGACACGAATGAGCGAGTTTGGGAGAACCCTCAATAGGTAGTCAACGCCGCTTGAGAGAAAGCTTCCCAGCATTCATGCTGAGCGATCTTTCATGTGCAGAGACGAGGAAAAGTTACCCCACTTATCCAGCAAAAGCATGGGGCAACCATAAGGTAGTAGCATCCTGACCTTATAAGCACCTAGTCACGAGCGGTCAAGAGCCGAGCGTTAAAGATTGCCCCCTTCCCCGTTGATTTTTCCGCCTAGACTCTAGGCCGGTTGCCTTGGGACTCTGTTCCTGTCAACGGTTCCCTCTTGAATAGCCTTGAACAAAGGTCCCGCTAAATCTTCCGAAGGGCAGTAAGCTGATACTGCCCTCCGACCATTTCATGTAATTCATGCGCGGCTAGAATTTGTTAGCGACTTTGGCCGATGGGCAGGTCTAGCGTCATAAAGATACTCGCATATCATCTCAGTCTGAAAGAGCATGACGCGATAGCGCGTATAGATACCATGTCCAAAGACCGTCGCGAGAAAATTAGGTAATTTTCCTTGATCCTGATAGTCGACCAGCAGCGTACGGCCGAAATTTCCAAGGCGCTCCCGTCTCATCATCGAGTTGTACCAAAGCCGCGTATCAGTTCCCTTACCCAGAATAGGATCTAATTCTCGGTTGAGCTGGCGCTCTCGTCCCGTCGTAGCCAAAGTATCAGAACCAATAGTCCCCCACTGCTGCACATAGTCGCCTGCAGCCGTTTGCCAGAAGCCTAGCATATGATCCGCCTGGTGATGTTCACCTCGATGGTTGATGAAATGCAAGGCGCGCATATCAGGAAGGAAAGCCCAGGCGTAGCGCACGGGACCCCCTAGCGTGACAAAGTCAAAGGATACCTGCCGTAAGCGTGCCGACTCGCGATCGAGGTGCGAGGTAGCCAAGTTTTCGCGATCGATAAGGTCCCAGAGCTGCTTCCCTATCTCACTCGGACCAATAAGATGCGTAAAGAGTGCGAAGACTTGGCGTGCATGACTGTGGCCGATGAGCAGAACACGCGAGCCGGGTTTGAGATTATCTTGCGTGATCAAATAGCTAATGAGCCGAATTGCCCCCTGCAAGCGGGCAATATGATGATTTCCTGAAGACCATTGCATAATGGAACACTTAGCCACCTCGCCGGTAGCTTTCTCAAAAAGTTCGACGTAGTGAGGGAGGAAGTTACCGTTGTCCAGGGCGATGCGATTCATAGCCCCCTTCATCGCCAGCTGAATCTTATCCTCCATTTTTTCATACATGCTCGGCAAAAAGGACTGGAGCGGGGGGAGCAGTCCGAGGGGATCGGATCCGACAAAGGTACCGTGCAAGAAGAGGACGTGACCTACTCCTGCCGCATCCAGGACGCTGCCAGCTCGCTCCATACGCGAGCGCCAGACGGGGCTTTGTGCGTCTAATTCGTTGTCTTTGGCATGAAAAGGCACGGGTTCGGTAAAGTTGAGGAAGACCGGCTCATGGACCAAGTCCTCCGGAGGAGTCAAAGCTACTGGCTCGTCGGGCAACTGCTGGCGCCACCACCAGACGATGAAGCCGAAGATGACGAGCAGCGTGATGATGAAAAATATAATTATCTTGAGATCATTTTCGGTCATAAGTTGTGAACCAAGCCTCCTTGCTCGATTTTAAGTACTTAGATAGGAGGCGGAAACTCGCCGTTTTGAGCATCCTGCAGTATTGTTTCTCGCACAGCACTGTAGTCTGTCGTACGCGGTTCAGGAAGGGTAGTGACATCGCGTTCGATTTCCGAGAATTTAGATCCTACTTGGACGTCAGTTCCAGTAGCTACACTTCCCTTAATCTGTACTTTGATGACAGAACGGGCGACGCCAGCTTTAATTTGCTGAGCGTTAGGGCCGTAGTAGAGGAACATGGCGTCGTAGCGATTATCCGCTTTGAGTATCGTACTGTAGACGGTTAATCCGCTGTTCGCGCTCAGATTGCTCTGATAAGTGAAGGCCGAACCGAGAGTGCTAGCCGGGACTCTCTTTCCCTCCGCGTTGTCGAAACGGCAGCCGACGAGAGCCTCGGGAGCTGCATCGGTAGGTTGGGTTTCGTAAGAGCAGTGGAGGTAGTGCCCAATAATATTTTGGGGCGGATCGATTCGCTCTTCTTCTGGGTCACCGGTTGCCGTAAGAGGCTGGTCGGCCTCGGTAGCCTCTTTTGCTCCCGTGGAGGTCGATATCTTTTTACTTTCCTTGAGCTGCGCGGTTGGCTGACAAGCCACGCTAGCCAAGCTTATGCTGAATAATGATAAAAATAGATATTTACCGTTCATAGTAGTCTCATGCTCCTAGCGATACGGAGCTTTTCGGCATAACTTGGATTAAACTTAAGGGGGGCAGCTTATCTTACTAGAATAATGTCTCTTTGCGCGCATCAATGCGATTAAACTCGAAATGGTGATATCGGCTGCACTAGCACCGCGCGAAAGATCGGAAAAAGGTTTGCGGGTTCCCTGCAAAATAGGGCCATAGGCGTCAAACCCACCCAGCCTCTGCGTAATCTTGTAGGCGATATTCCCGGCATCAAGATTCGGGAAGATAAAGCAGTTGGCTCTCGCAGCCACTGTCGAAAGAGGAGCCTTCCGAAGCGCGACCAGCTTATCTACCGCTGCATCGAACTGCAGCTCACCATCGGCACTGATGGACGGAAAACGCTCCTGAAAGAGTGCAGCTGCCTGTGCGACCTTATCTACCAGGGGGTGTCGCGCAGAGCCCTTAGTCGAAAACGAGAGGAAGGCGACCCGCGCTTCTTGACCAGGAAAAAGCGCCTGAAAGCTGAGGGCCGTTGCATAGGCGATGTCGACTAGTTGTTCCATGCTAGGATCGATGACGACAGCGCAGTCCCCATACATGTAGGCCAAGGCCGGTTCAGCCGCTCGTACCATCGCGAAGGAACCGGAAATGGTCTTAGTACCTTCTTCGAGTCCTACGCCACGCAAAGCAGCCTTTATAACATCCGAGGTTGTATGCTGACAGCCTGCGACCACCGCAGCGACTTGATCGGTGCTGAGCAAATAAGCGGCTTGGTCGAGAGGCTGCTTAGCCAAAAGCCCCAGTTCTGCTTCGCTCATCGCCTTGCCACGGCGCTCGAATTCGGCCTTTATATGCTTCTGGGTTGCCGCTGCCAGGGAAGGAAAATCTCGCGTCGACCAGAGAAGTCGCTTTTCAAGGGGGATAAGATTAATACCAAGCTGCTCCGCTAAGGCTAGAGTTGCATCAGGGTCGGCGAAGAGCACGATTTTTTTGACCGCTTCTTCTTGCAGTAAATTTAGAGTAGCCGCGAGCACCCGGGGATCAGAGCTTTCCGGTAAAGCGAGAACCTGGGGATCTTGACGGCTCAGGTGCAATAGTCGCTCGGTGAAAGGATTGCTACTTAGCGGCATGCCGGTCCTCGTCTTTGGAAAATGGATGGGGGATAGCTGGAGGCGCTCTTCCTCTTCTGGATAGCACGGGCGCGGAAAAAAGCGAAGATCGCTCTGCACCGTTTTAACTATTTGATATTAAATTGATTTTATCGTCCAGCGCACCATTCTTGAATTATACTCAACTTTTTTAATAAGGGGCCGATAGCAATACGTGGGTCTAAGAGCTCGAACTGATTTGCCATGGAAGTAGCTTCAATGATTCTGATTGCGACTAAGCATAAAGGACTGGCAAGCAAACTAAAACTGGATCTTGAGAAGATCAAGGCCAAGGTGAAGCTCATTCAATTAGGAGATCCCGAGTTTCTCCATGCGTGCTACAGCAGCGACGTCAGCGCCATAGTCACCGACGACGAAACGCTTGGCCTTCCCTTGGAAGCCAATCTCGATCTTTTCAATGCGCTCGGACGCCGCATTTCAGTCATCATCCTCCGCGACAAATCCATTGAAGAAGAAGCTGCGGCACGAGGTTCGGCGGATACTTTTACCGACCATGTAACGATCCTCAACAAGGATCAGTACCCTGACATCCTGGCGACAGTCACTTTTTTCACCGGTGCTATGGCTGAAGGCCTTCGCAGCAAGGTGAGCGCTATACCTTTCTATAATCCCCAGATTCCTATCTCCATGCTCAAAAGGTTTGGCGGACTTGGAATTTTGACCATCGATGCCTCTGGTTTCAATAAAATCAGCGTCGATTACGGTATCGATGTATATAACAAAATGAAGCGAGTCCTCAACGATGTCCTCTATGGGCTTTGGGGTGGGGCTGGTTGTATCCGTGAAAGTGATATTCTCTGCCGCCGTTCGACTACCAGCAACACTTATCTGATCTTTATGAATCGCTCGCGGGAAACCGGGGCACTGCCCTATCCAGGTGCCTTGGAGCGCGTTGCCGATAGACTCTCGACCGCTATCAATAATGCGATGTGGCAAGAACTCTTTCAGCCTCGCGACAAGAGCAATATTCCTGAATGTGTTCAGACTATACCATTGCTTGGCGTCGGCTTCTTCGGCGTCTTGAATAATCCCTGTATCGATTTACACGAGATTCTGGATAACGGCCTGGAGTCCAGCAAGCAAATGGCCCAAGCTCAGCTCAAACGCGGACGCGAGCGTCAACGCGAGCTGATGCAGACTCTCATCCAGTCCGAAGATCTGCTCACACCCCACTATCAAGGAGTCTTCTTCCTTCAGAAAATCGACGAGAATATGGTCAAGCAAAGCCACGATGCGCGTAGCATCAGCGTGCTAAGTCCCCATATTTTCGGCTTTGAGTCTCTTATCAGGGTCAATCAAGAAGGCGCTCAGCTGCAGAATAGCTTGGAAGCTGGTTTTGATTCTAAGTATCTGCGCCCGGATGTTCTCTTCGCGCTGGCGAAGTACACGAATGTAGCGCTCGAACTCGATCAAGCCTGCATGCGACACGCAGCGAGGCATGCTGAGTATCTGCCTGGTACCTTGATGGTCAACATCCTGCCGCGCAATCTTTATTATATCGACCGCCTCAAATCCCATTTCAAGAGCAAGCAAAAGCTAATGTTTGAAGTTTCCGAGTCAGAGGCGATCAACAATTTAGAATTGATGATGAAATCCCGCGAGCATCTCGAACGCCATTCGATGGGGATCGCGGCTGATGACTTCGGCAAGGGCTATTCGAGCTTAGAACGCATCATTCGCATCCGTCCCGATGTCATTAAATTCGACCGCAGTATGATACAGGATATCGATAAAGATCGCGTTAAGCAGGCCTACGTGCAAGGTCTAGTTACGGCCGCAAAATTCTTAAATACAACTTGCCTTGCCGAAGGAGTTGAAACCTGGGCCGAAGCTAATGTGCTTAAAGAAATGGGTATCGAGCTGATTCAAGGCTTTCTCTTGCATCGTCCACAGTCGGCCCACAATATCCATAAGCAGCTCGGAATCAGCCCCATCTCGCTCGATAAAGATCATACGATTCCCCAAGTTGCCTGAAGGTTTTTGGGGCCTCGCCTATGGCGTCGGCCACTGGTCAATTAAACTTAGCCTTTGACATTGGCTTGGCCTTCGCCTTTGGGGTGATCGTGATCCTAGCCCAACCCTTTACCTTTAGGCCTATGCTTGGT
>JBGSTX010000129.1:0-3602 GCA_041736305.1 Oligoflexus sp.
CGCGGAGATCACAAAAAAGCTTTAAAAACCTCAACACCCGAAGGTGCTGTGGCTTTTTAGTTCCATCAAAGGCAGAAGCGCTTAGCGGCGAGAGCAGCTTCGATTTGCGGCACTTGTTCGATCGAACAGATTTTCATCCCGCTTTTCAATGTGATCGCCGTGCCATAGCCGCAAGCGGAGTCGACCGCTTCGATCATAGTAATTTCTTTGGTCTGGACCAGAATTTTGCCCGCGTCGGACTTTGAGGTTACGGATAGGAAGCATACTGAGAGGGCCAACTGATAGAAAAAGCGTCGAGGTATAGGGGTAAGGAACGACAGCATAATTTGCCCTGCGTAACATAAGGAGAGACGTCGCAACAAACGACGGCTACGCCATTATGTATAAGGGGCTCACGTCCATGTCAATAGGAAATTCTATTGGCTACCTTCTCCGCAAAGCTCTTCTGTTGACTACAATCAGAACTCCATGCTCGCCTTGCGGGCTAAAGGTCAAGCGCCGGCCGAAATATGGTTCAAGTCTTACCGCTCCGCCGGTCGCCAAGGGCGGCGATCTAAGATTGTAAGACTAAGCCTGGTGTTGCCAGAATCACTTCTTTAATGGCTGTGTAGTAGCGAAGGTACCCCGTACAGCGACAGATATTGTCACCGACTCCTTCCAGAATTGCCTCGTCAATTTTGTCGGCGCTGACAGGCGCCAAGCGAAGCTTGTCGAGAAGCGAATAGGCCCCCATAAGAAAGCCTGAAGTCGAATACCCGCATTGAAAGGAAAAATTCTTTAAAAAAGCTTCCTGCAGAGGATGAAGCTGGTCTGCCTCAGCCAAGCCTTCAGTCGTTTTGATTGTGGCTCCATCGAGGCTGACGACAGGAGTGATACAAGCTCTCGTGGCTTCAAAGCTTTCCTGAGCGGAATGTTTGACTGCAACCGTGCAGGCCCGACAAACTCCGATGCCGCAGCAGACCCGCGTAGCCGTTAGATTCTTGGACTCCTGAAGGAAATCAGCCAGCATAAGCGTCGGGCTAACTTGTTCGAGCAGATCCGCATTATTCAGCTTCAGCTTGATTTGTACCTTGTCGCTCATGCCAGGGCTCCTTTCACTTTTTCAGCGCTTATGGGTAAATCACGAAATCTTTTTCCTGTCGCATGAGCAATGGCATTGGCTATGGCTGGGGCTACTGGGCATTCCACGACTTCTGCCATGCCTTTCGGGGGATCGCCGGGTATAGCTTCTATGATATGCAGTTTAAAGCGGTTTAAAGGCATATCGCGCATCGTTGGGAGTCGATAGCGGCCGATATTCCAACCGCCTTCGCCGGGACCGCCTTTGGTCAGGGGGAGATCTTCATAAAGAGCTTGACCCAAACCCATCGCCAAAGCACCTGCGGCTTGGCCTTCGACAATTTCGTATTGGATTACCTGGCCTACGTCTATAAAGCCTTCGGCTTCCTCGAGCCTCACTTCACCGCTTTCCTTGTTGACTGAAACGGCGACCAAGAGCCCATAAGGTGTGTACATATCAACACCGATCAGATTATTTTTGAAGGGCGGCATCTGCACTTTTTCACGATCAAGCAATGTATAGCCGCCTTTGCTGCCTGAACGGAGGGCGAGTGCATCGATCGGCAAGGTCTCAGTCTGAAGACCAATTTTAAAATCGGCTTTTGACCACTGTGCCCGATAATAGGTATGCACCATAGCACCTGAAATCAGCCCTTCCTTATGAAGACGCTGTAAGATATCGGTCCAGCTTAGCCTATGTTTGCCATCAATCAATAGCTGTCCATCCTGCCATTGCATTCGCTTGCTGTCGTAAGTACGCTCAGAGATTTTCCCGAGTTGGCAGGCTGCTGGCCAAATGCCATAGCGGAGAACGATGCTGGCTGCCTCTCGCACGGCGTGACGCATCTGAAAGGCGGAACAGCTTGCGGCTTGGGCCATGGAAATAAAAGGCACCCAACGAGGGTTTTTAGCTTTCTGGTCTTCTGCTCCCTGACTAGACTCGAAGGATGCTGTGAGCTTCAAAGAGCTGAATTCTTCAGTAACACCAGTTTTCATAACGTCGGCATTTCTACCTAATAGATCTGCGATTACAAGCGGCAGCGTTGTAGCCGAGCCATTGCCCATGTCGATGGCGTTGCACTTGATGCGAACCTGGCCATCTGCTTCCACTTCAACATTAGCAAGACAGGCATCGAGGTTGGTTCCATAACTTTTTAATGCAAGAGCAAAGCCTACCCCATAGAGCAGATTCTTATTCGACTTCGATTTTTTAAAACTTTCGCGCTGTGACCATAGTTTGGAGTTCTGGGCTGCTCGCAGCACTTTTTCACTTTGGATTTCATAGCTAGGCTTGGCGCCTGTGCTAGTTGCTTTACTTTGGCTTAGGAGATTTTTGAGCCGCAGCTCAATGGGATCCATCCGGAGTTTCTCTGCAGCTTGATCGACCAAACTCTCCAAGGCAAACATGGCCTGCAAGGTGCCGAAGCCTCGCATAGAGCCTGACGTTACCGCCTTCGAAGACATGGCTTTGGACTTAATGTCTAGGCGTGGAATAAAGTAGGCTGCAGTGGCATTTTGTGCCGCCACTGCTTGAACGGCGAAACTAAAATTGTTTTGGCCACCGCCGTCGAGTTGGATATCAGCTTTTAAAGCCTGAATCACACCGTTTTTGTCGAGAGCGATCTTTTCGTGAATCTGAGCAGGGTGGCGTTTGATGCCGGCCTGGAACTGCTCGAAGCGATTGTAAACAATGCGAACCGCTTTGCCATCGGCATAGATTGCGGCCATAGCGAGATAAAGGGGAAAATCCGAGTGATCGCGACCGCCAAAACCACCGCCCGGATAGCAGCAGTTGAGCTTCACAGTCATGACGGGATAGGGGCAGGCTTTATCGGCGAAAATAGTGGCACAAGCTTCGCCGTCATCATAGGGAGACTGGGAGCCAAGGGTCATGTTCAAGCTTTTGTGCTTCTTGTCATACCAGGCGATGCCACTTTCACTTTCCATGAAACATGGGTCTATTGATTGAGTGGAAAATTTCTCTTCGAAGAGTTCCCAGCCTTTGGTTTCCAGCTCCTGTTCAATGAGATTGCCATAAAAAACACAGCGCGCATTGCTCGATCCCTTGATGTCGGGAGCTTCCCAAGGAGGTGAACTGAGACCATCCATGACGACAGAAAAGCTGTCGCTCCCTGGACCATCGTTGTGCCTAGTAATGCGCGTTTCACCATAAGAACTGGGGGAATTGGAACTTGCCTCGGCTCCGAAGCGAAGATATGAACTGAGATCTAAAAGTCTGGCGCCTAGCTCAAGAAAATCAGAGCTTTTAATGTAGAGGAGTGCGACTGGCTGTCCCAGGTAATCAGGCTGACTACCAGCCTTAGCCATCATAATACGGCCGAAATAAAAGGGGATTTTGAGATGATCGCGTTCAAAATCCTTATCCGTGATCACCTTAAAGACCTTGAGAGTCCGGAGTTCTCCGGCTTAACTACATAAAAAAAGCCAGCGAATCGCCAGCTCTTTGAAAATTATAAATTGAGTAGCGCTGCATTAAGGTTAAGAGTGTTTTCGACCAAGAAAATACCAAATCCAAAACACAG
>JBGSTX010000188.1:0-8349 GCA_041736305.1 Oligoflexus sp.
CTTGCTGTCGCGTGCCTTCGGCGGCTTGCTGTCGCGTTCTATCGGCGGCTTGCTTTCGCGGGTTTGGAGCATTGATTCTTTGGGGCTTTGGCCTCTCTTAACCCGGTTCTCAGCTTTTCTGCGGTCCGTATATGGCCTTTGCTGACGAGGAGACTGCTCCCTTGGGGCTGGAGGCCGACGTCTGGCTTTCTTAGGCAAATGCGCTTCAAGATCTTCGGCTTCGCTAGACAGCATGTTAGCAAAACGCACCGGCGTAACCACTTCACCAGGCTTAGCCTTTGCTGCTGCGCGGAAAAGTGGCGAAAGCATGCCCGCTTCTTCGTGCTTGAGGAGAGCAGCATCCGCACGCCGATTCTTCCGCATGACGAAGAGGTAGTTAAAACCTCTTAGAAAGAAGTTCCCCTCGATAGCAGAGGTATGCCAGTGGTTTCTCTTCAGCGATTTATTGTGTCGCGTCACGCAAATGATGTCGACGGGATCGAAGAGGCGACTCATTCTAAAAAAGAGTTCAAAGCCGATAGGACAGAAGGACTTGCCTTTACTCTGAGAATCGGAGACGTAGAGAGCGAAGTAAGCCCCATCTTTCAGTACGCGGTAGACGTTGGCGATCACTTCTTCCATCGCCTCGTAATAGCCACCTTCGCGCGCATCGAGTTCACCGATGCACTGCTCATCACCCGAGTAGCTGATATGCGTGGAATAAGGTGGATCGATAAAAGCAAAGTCTACCGATTCATCGGCCAGAGGCAGCGAGCGAGCATCGCCCTCCTGCACGCCCTGACGTGAAGGTGCAATATCAAAACCGATCCCTTCGCGACCGAGATCGCGACAGACGTCGAGGGTCGTGCCGCTACCGCACATCGGATCGAGTACCTTGTCGCCTTTTTTGGTATAGCGCTGCAGAAGGTTCCAGATTACATACGAAGGGGTGACGCCGATATAGTTGGAGTCGCCCTGTTCTTCACGACCATAATGCTGCGAGGGAAATTCCCAGAGAGTCGTGGTCTGAACTTTAGGCGGTGGTTGCTTGAACATGGAAGCTCATCCTTAGTTTAGAAAATCCGTCTCGCTCAAAGGCCAGGGTTCGGGCCAGAGCTCCTGCCAGGAAGCGGCCGTAGGCGCCTCTAGCTCAAGAGCTTCTTTGCTGACGGGATGCTGAAAGCTGAGACGCAAAGCGTGTAGGGCAATCGACCCGTTCCAAGCTTCAGGAGCCCCATACTTCACATCGCCCCAGATGGGAGTGCCTAGGCTCGCCAGTTGCACGCGAATCTGATGGCTGCGCCCAGTTTCCGGGCGAACGAGAAGCATCGAAAGCTTGCCGCGCCTCGCCACTTCCTGATAGCTCAAAACGCTCCTCTTGGCCGCTGGATCACCGGGCTTCGCGACACTGGTCAAGTTATGACTCTTATCTTTCACCAGCTCGTGCTCGAGCCGCCCACGCGGTGCAGCCGGATGGCCGTGAACTATCGCTAAGTAGGTCTTCTGTAGCTTGCGCGCGCGAAAGAGTTCGTTGAGTCGACTGCTGCCCTTACTGCTGAGACCGAAAAGCACGAGACCTGAGACGGGTCGATCGAGGAAGTGGATAGGGACGCAATAGCCTTTTTTACCTTCGCTCTGTCGCGCTTCGTTCCAGCGACGGACTCGAGCTAAAAGACTGTCGTCGCCACTGGAATCTGAAGCTGTCGGCACCCGCGCTGGTTTGACGACAGCTACCAGGTGCTGGTCCGCATAGAGGATAGAAAGGTCTGAGGCCATGAGTCGAGTTCCCGTGTAAAATCCTTGCGCTTTTTCCTCGTGGAGAAGCGCCCCAAGCTAGTCTTCTGACAGGGCAAAGTCAATACTCTTGCCTAAGGGCACGAAGGCATTGCTCTTTAGGATTCCACCTAAACGGCCGATATGACCGCCAGACTTGCAGTCTAAGGGTGATGTATGAAGATTCTTCGTAAAAAGTGGCAAATAGTAGTAGCCGTAATTATGGCTGCGCCATTTTTATTGGGAGCAAAGTCGGATCCCATCAATTACGACGGTCTCGATCTCGAAATTAAGCTGGATGCCTTGCGGGCTGGTAATCACGATGTTTCGGGAGAAAATCAGTATTACTTCGTCACAACAATTTACGGCCTGCCTGTAATCAAAGAAGAGATCAAAAAGCCGTTTGATACCCGCCTGAAGCTAGAGAAGAAACAGGGTGAGTTCGCGCAAATAGTCATCAAAAATTTGAAGTGGTGGCAGCTCGACAAGAAGCCTAATCCCGCCAACAGTTTTCCTCTCAAAGGGGATACGATACGAGAAATCGTCGCCGAAACAATGCGCGGCTTCAATGTTGCTGAAGATCAGGTCACAATACTCTGCCGGATCGAGATGTTTGAACGGAACAAGAAGCTCATGTTTTTCGGTGAGGATCTCAAGGTAGGTGGAACAGAGTTCAAGATCATTCCAGAATCCCTACCCCACGGTCCACTCGTGCAAAATGCCGAGCTATCTATCACGGACGCCTTAGGCTCACAGGTGACCCTCTCGGTCCACTATAAAGCTCTCGACTTGCCCAAAAATCCCTAAGCATCCTTTTTTCTTGCCTCCACAGAGTAGCCAGGATAAGAAGCGAAAAGACTTCCTTCTACCAGAGCAAGTACCTGCGAGGATAAACCATGCCTTATTTTCGAGTTAGGCGATTGAGTCTAGGTGGACTCTCTTTGATGCTTCTCTGTCTCTGTTTCTGCATGCTTCTCCCCTATCCCGAAAGTATGGCCCGTGTTTGGGAAATTCCAGCCACCGATAAGCTTGAGCAAGAAGCTCAAGAGGCGCTGCTCTTAGCTGAAGCCGGCGATACAGTACTGCTGCCTGAAGGTCGCTTTGCGATGAATAGCGAACTCAGCATGATCAACCCATCTGTTACGCTCAAGGGCAGAGGTATCGATAAGACTGTCCTCCTTTACGGCGAGGGAGCTGCAGGTCCGCAGGCGATTATCGCTAGCGCAGCGAATAGTCGAGTCGAAGACCTCACTATCGTCGATCACCCTGGCGATGGGATCAAGATGGTCGGTGTGTCGGGGGTCCATATCCGAGCGGTAAAGGTCGAATGGACGAAAAAAGCCTCTAGCGACAACGGTGCCTACGGAATCTACCCGGTCCTCTCTTCCAATGTTCTCATCGAAGACTCGGTGGTTATAGGGGCTTCAGATGCAGGTATTTATGTTGGCCAATCGAAAAATATTATCGTTCGTCGGAATCGCGTCGAGGGTAACGTCGCCGGCATCGAGATCGAGAATTCGCAGCTAGCAGACGTTTACGCCAACGATGTGAGATTCAACACCGGTGGAATTCTGGTCTTCAATCTACCGCATCTTTTGGTGCAGGGCGGGCGTGGGACCAGGATTTTTCAAAACCACCTCGAAGACAACAATCTCGGAAACTTTGCCGCCCCGGGCAACAGCGTGGCTGCTGTACCACAGGGTACCGGCATGTTGATTCTAGCTAACGACGACATCGAAATTTTTGAAAACACGATCGAAAGCCACAACACGAGCAGCATCGCACTCGCAAGTTTTCACATTCTCGAGCAGAGAATAGAGGACGAGCACTTCGATGCCGTGCCTGAAAACATTTACATTCACGACAACCAGATGCGCAACGCCGGTCGCTGGCCTTTCCTCGGCGGACAGGCGCTGGGCTTGATTGCTGGAGTTCTTAGTTTTCCGCACCGCGTCCCGCACATAGCTTACGATGGCATCGGCGCCCTCGACGACAAAGGGGAAGCTCAGCCTGCGAATTTACAAGGACTTCGACGCCTCTGCCTGGGATCCAACCAGCACGATGGTGGCGACAAAAGCTACTTCGGCAACTTACAGCTTTGGAAAAGCAGCTGGTGGTCGCCTCTTCCCGGATCGATGAATCGCTCATTCGAAGCGCATAGGTGCGAACTGCCGCGTCTGCCTCAGGTAGTCTTAGACCCACCCCCCTCGGAGCTTCCCAAAGCGCGACCTAAACTCAGTCCCGAACAGGTAAAAAACCTTTGTAAAACTGGTGAAGGCAAAGCAGCGGTGAATTGGGAGGCTGCCGAAGTCGACTGCCCCCTGCTGGCGGATTATGGACTTTTCGAAGAAGATAGCAATCCTTTGGCAGGAGCGCGAGACGGTGGTTTTCGCTACGAGCTGACGACTCCCCTCTTTTCCGATTACGCGAGTAAGACCCGCTTCCTCTTTCTTCCTCCGGGCGAAGCTGCAGGCTACCAGGAGCGATCCCTCATCGATCTACCTCTGGGCACGATCATCGCCAAAACCTTTTCCTTTCCTGCCGATGAAAGAGATCCAGAGGGGGCACAGCAAGTGGTCGAAACGCGTCTTCTTCTGCACAGAACTTCCGGTTGGAGCGGTCTGGTATACCTCTGGAACAAAGAGGGTACCCAGGCGCATCTCGTGCGCGGCGGGGCCTCTGTCGCTATCAGCCGCCTCGATAGCGAGGGTCGAGCACAGGAATACCGCGTTCCCAATCTCGCCCAATGCGAGGGTTGTCACAGTGAGAATGTGCCTATCGGCTTGAAAACAGGCTATCTGAATCGCCAGGGCGAAGGTGCGCTAGCGGGTGCCAACCAACTCGATTATCTTGCGGCCAAAGACCGCTTGCGAGGGCTGCCGCCGCCTAGTGAACGACCTGTCTACCCAGTCTGGAACGATCCTGCTAGTGGTACGCTCAATGCGCGTGCTCGGACTTACCTCGACATCAACTGCGCCCATTGCCACAGTTTGCAGGGCAAGGCGAATACTTCGGCTCTTTTTCTGACTCTCGATCAAGCAGCCGATGTTCGGCTGGGCATATGCAAGCCCCCGGTTGCTGCAGGGCGTGGCACGGGAGGTACGCTCTTCGATATCGTTCCAGGTAAAGCCAGCGAATCTCTCCTCGTCGAGAGGATGAAATCCAACAATGCGGCCATCAAGATGCCTGAGCTAGCCCGCTTTCAGGTGCACAAAGAAGGCAGCGAACTCGTGACAGCTTGGATAGACTCGCTTGCCGGAGACTGCTCCAAATGAAGCATCTCAGGTTTCGTTGACGATCAGCTCGTCTGAACGATAGAGACGTTCGATGAATTCGTCTTTCCACTTCAGCACGTGGTGTTGCGGCGAACCTTGAGGGAAGGAGTCAGAGCACCGTTGCTGATGGTGAAACCTTCTTTGATGATACCGACGCGTTTAATAGACTCGAAGCTCGCCAGCTTCTCGTTGACCTTCTTCAGATGATTTTTAAGCTGCTCTTTGTACTGGTCGCTGCCCGATGCGCGGAGGAGCTCTTCATCGAGGGCGATCAGGGCCACGCAGTACTTCTTGTTGTCGCCGATGACTATGGCTTCCTTAATGAGAGACAGGGCCTTGAGGCTATCCTCAATGGGCACTGGCGCTACGTACTTGCCACCCGAGGTCTTGAGCAGTTCCTTCTTACGGCCGACGATACGCAGGCGACCGGCCTCATCGATTGACCCCAAATCCCCCGTGGAAAACCACCCGTCGGCGGCGAGGACTTCGCGCGTGGCTTCCTCATTTTTCAGATAACCCTTGAACATCCAGGGAGCACGGAATTCGATTTCGCCGTCGCTGGCGAGGCGCATTTCATTGCCGACAAAAGGTTTACCGCAACTGCCGATGACGATTTCATCCGCATCGTTGAGGACACCGAGGCAGAGGTTTTCGGTAAGACCGTAGACTTCGCGAATCAAGAGGCCGAAAGAGCCGAAGAATTCCATCACCTCAGGTCGCGTGGGAGCTGAACCGGTTAGGAGAATGCGGGTCTCATCGAGACCGAGGCGTTCGCGCAATTTTTTGCCAACCAGCGCATCGGAAACGATGGAGCCCCAGCTGCTCTTACGCAGGATAAGATCGCCCTTCTTCCTTTGTTGGCCGAGGGTCTTGGCCAAGGAAAATATGCCTCGGCGCAGGGTCGGAGCGGTAAGCAGAGTGCTGTTGATTTTTTCGAAGATTTTCTCCCAGAGTCGCGGCACGCAAAGGAGAATCGTTGGTCGACAGCGCTGCAGATCTTCCGCTAGGGTTTCGACCGAGCGAGCGAATGCGACCTCGGCTCCTGTGATGATGCTGCCTACCTCGACGAGAATCCGTTCGGCCACGTGACTGAGAGGGAGGAAGGAAAAGAAACGATCGGTCTTGCCGGCCGGAGCTTCCAGCAAAACTTTTATAGCGTCCGCAGCTGCGGTAAGGTTGCCATGGGAGTGGACGACGCCTTTCGGTCGACCTGTCGTACCAGAGGTGTAGATTATTGTCGCTTCGTCGTTGAGATCGAAGTGGGGCAGCTTGAATGTCTCGCCAGAACCTTCATGGATGATATTGGACAGCGAGAAAATTCGGGCGTTAAAGCCTTCCGCGGCTTTCTTGGAAGCCTTATCGAAGCTCACGATAGTTTTGATGGGGTGCTTGCTGAGATAGGGAACGCGATCGAGCTGGTCGACAAAGAGCAATTCACTCTCAGAGTGCTCGAGAACATAGTTCACATCCGCTTCGGTTGAGGTCGCATAGATAGGAATCGAAACCGCGCCGAGACTCAGGATAGCGAGGTCGACTATGATCCATTCCGGGCGATTCGCGGCGATGATGGCAATCCGCTGACCTTTGCGCAGACCCTGCTGCTCCAGCCACTGGGCGACGAGAGAAACCTCTTCGCGATATCGCTTCCAGCTCATGCTTACCCATTTGTGATCGCGGCCGCGGCAGTAGTAGAAGGCTTTCTGCTCGAGCCGACGCTCGGCTTGCTCGAAGAATATTTGAGGCAAAGTCATCCCTGCAACCATCCAGCGTCCCCTAATGAGTTGGCAATACTCTGCAAAGCCTTTAATATCATAAGTCGACTGGACAACAAGCTCTTTGTGTTCCGTGCAAAAATTGGGCACACTTCTGGAAGTTTTCCCATTTTTTGCCATCGCGAAAGGTCTGCCAACTCATGCTGGGAATCTTGCGCCTCCTTCTGAGCCTCCTTGTAGTCTTGGTCACGGTTTTCGGCTGCACCCACACCTCAAGTTCGGCGCCTCCGAGCGCTGAAAAACCCTATGAAAACTGCATCTGCGGTCCTTTAAGCAATACCGACCAAGAACCCTTCTGTGCCATTTGGGGCAGGGAAAAGCGTCTCGATGGGCCACAACCCGTCTATCAGGCCGAGGCAGGTTCGAGCTGTCTTCCTCAGGATTGTGGGCGTTTTTTTAGTCGCTACTGCAAGGCGATTCAGATGGCCCCTCCGCTTCCTAAAGTGGCGCCTGTGGCGGCTGCACTCCCGCCCAAAACCTGCTACTGCGATCAGGTTCTTATCGAGAACGAGAAAGGGCAGGCGCTCTCGCTCTGTGCGGCTTGGGCCGAGGGCGGCACCCACCTTATCGAATATTATGCTCTCGATAGCTGCGCCCCCACCCGCTGCAAGGAGACGCCGTTTTATAAGGCAAAGGCGATCTGTGGAGATAATTTTCAATCATTCTACACACCTCTCCCCCAGCGGCACTAAGCGAGGCATAAGCGGGACTAAAGATCGGTGCTCTGTCGCCGATAAACTGCTTATGAAACACGTAAACGCCATCAAAGAAATAGTCGCTCAGGGTCAATTCGAAGAGGCTCACGAGGCCCTTGCCGATTTGCTGGAGCTCGGTCCTCACAACATGGACGCGCTTAAGCTCAAGGCTGCCCTCTTCGAACATGTCGGTCGCTTCGAAGACGAGGATATCGTCTGGAGGCGCATCATCGAAATCGATGGAGAGGATGAGGATGCGATCCAGTTCTTCCAACGTTCCCAGCTGGAAGATAGGGAGCATTACTACTTTACCGATCCGCTGCCAGGTGGGGGAAGACGCTTCCTCGCCTATCCACGGGCTCTGATTGGAGTCTCCTTCGCGGGTCTCATCGGCTGTGTGATGTTCTTGCTTCTCACGCGCTCGGGCAGTCAGATTTTAGCTAATTCGCCCTCGGGCGTGCTCTTCGCATTCTTGATGCTGGTGGTGAGTCCCTGGTTCGCGATTATTTATCTCTACGTGCGGACGATTCGCTCGATCAATATCACCAAGACTGGACTCGAAGTCAGTACGCGCTTCAAGACTTTCCTTTATCCTTGGACTAGCATCAGCAACATCTATTTGGCACACTCCCCGGATCCTCTGCGCCACGAGCTCCGCCTCGTCGTGCTGGCCAACGAGCCTGCGATTCCTTCGCTCAACATTGATTTCGGTGAAGGGACCTCAGCGGTGCGCGCACGCCGCCATCTGCTCCAGGGTATTCGCGATCACTTCCACGACGTGCGTTACGAGCGCCTCAGTACGGTCCCTTTGCAGCGCAAAGGAATTCTAAAGTTTTAAGGGCCTTGGCCCTTTTC
>JBGSTX010000201.1:0-5210 GCA_041736305.1 Oligoflexus sp.
GAAAACGAAGATGCAGCACGTCCCGACGCGGTGGGGCTGAAACGGCTTCATGAGCCGTTGTCGGCAGACACAAGACAAGGCCCAGCAGCAGGTGCAAGCAGCTCGAACCTAGCCAGCCATAGACCGATGTTCTACTAAGATCAAAGCGCATCGAGAGTTTCCAAAAGTTTGGTCCACGCCGTCGAAGCCATCTGCTCATCGTCTCTCACCCCGAAGAAGCTAAGTATGAGCTCGTTTTCTGGACTATAAAATTCGAGGCTGCTTACTTCACCGTAGCGTGTCGGTTTCCTGACGAAAAAAGCTCTCGCCAAACCCCGCTCGTCAATATGCAGATTAAAGCTTGGGTCGAGGACGTTGTACCAGTCTCCGAGGCGTTTCAGATTTTTGATAGGGCCGCTATAGATCTGAATTGCACCTGAGTTTCCGACAAAAGCCATGAGCGGCATTTTTTCATGGGCGACTTGGACCAGCAGCTTTTCGAGAGCTTTTAGGCTAAGTTCGCGGACAAATTCCGGACCCGCCAGCTCCATGGCTTGGATTCTCTCAAGTTCATGGCGTCTGAGCAGACCATGAAACTCATGGGTATCCTTCAGATTGCGCCAATCGCTGCGAAAACTTTCGAGCGCGCTAGGTGATAAGTTTCGCTGTATTTTCGAAGGTTCTGCAGCGGACGCTAGCTCTAAGGAGGAGAGCTCACTGGCGTCGATCTGAAATTCTTTGATCAGCGTGGCGAACGCTGCGTCCACATTCTCAGCTTCTAAAAAGATCTTATGCACCGCTTGGCCTTGGGCATTGAAGAACTGCAGGCTCTTCAGTTCGCCGCGAGGGGTCTGTAATTTAAGCGCGAAAGCACTGTGCCAGTGCTCTAGGAAGAGCCGCAGATCGATATTTTCATGATGGACCAGACCAAGCTTGCCTTTCACCTGAGGCGCACCGTAGCTGCCTCGGCACTCGGACACTACATAGCTGTTGCGTGTAAGCGCCATGACGGGTCCTAAGGTCGCGACGCGGGCTAGCAAGCCTTCCCAATCGCTTCGAAGGGGAAAGGCTAGTCCCTCAACTATTTGCGCGGCGACGGCTTCGCGCTCAGAGACTCCAAGGGCCTTGGCGATTTCGCCAAGCCGGGCTCGCGGATGAGCGATTTTGTATTGGTCAATCTGTAACTTTAGATTAGGAACTGCTGTCATTGTCTTCTCCTTCATTCGTTGACAATTTTGAGCTGCGTCTGCAAATTCAGGGCATCTCGCCGAGACCCTAAAGTGATAAGGGCTGGATGTTCAAGTCGTTCGTCGCGTGGCACACAGACTTCGACGTCGAAGATCTCACGAATCAAATCCTCGCGCAGCATATCCCGCGTGCTTCCTTCGCCAATCATATGTCCCTCCTTCAAATAGACGATGCGATCCGCATAGCGGGCAGCGAGGTTGAGATCGTGCAAGACTGCAATCACGGTGAGCCCGCGTGCAGCCATCGCCTTAGCGACTTGGAGAGTCGCGTGCTGATACTGCGGATCAAGGCTAGCGGTAGGCTCATCGAGAAGCAAGAGACCCTCGCCGCGCTCCTGTGATTCCCAAGCCTGAGCCAGAACCCGAGCCGTATGCACGCGCTGCAGCTCTCCCCCCGAGAGTTCATTAGAGCGGCGGGTCGCCAGTGAGCTGGCCTGGCAAAGCTCGAGGACCTTAGCGATGATCAGCTCCTCCTCGGCAGGACTTCGTGGGAGATGCGGAAAGCGGCCCAAGCGCACCAGCTCAGCTACGTTCATGGGAAAGGGAAGGCTGAGGCTCTGGGAAAGAAAAGCTCGGAAACGCGCCAAATCCCGCGCCGGCCAGGAACTAAGCGGCTTCCCCTTCCAGAGCACAGCGCCTGAATGCGGTTTTACAAGGCCGGCAGCAAGGCTTAGTAAGCTCGACTTACCGGCCCCGTTCGGCCCGAGTATTACCGTGAGCTGAGCGGGCTTAAGCTGCAAGCTCAGCTCAGCTAAGCGAGGCTTGCCTTGACCCTTGATACTTATGTTCTGCCATTCCAACATCACTATTTCTCCTCGTACATTTTTTTTAGTTCAAAACCTTATCCCTAGCGCAGTCGCAGCTTTTTATCGCGTCGCAGAAGATAGATGAGATACGGCGAGCCTATGGCGCCAGTCACCACGCCGAGCGGCAGTTCGAGAGGCGCGGCAATAGTCCGAGCGATTAAATCGGCAGCAAGGAGCAGACAGGCCCCATACACCGAGCTGGCCACGAGTAGCTGGCGATGATCAGCGCCTAGCCAAAGCCTGAGGAGGTGAGGCACGACAAGTCCCACAAAGCCGATGACCCCGCTATAAGCGACCCCGGCACCGAGAGCGAGGCTCAAGAACCAGAAGGCAGTGAGTTTCAGCCTTTCGACCGACAGCCCCAGAAATTCTGCCTCTCTCTCACCGAGCAGTAGCGCGTTTAGAGCGTTCCCGAGAAAAGACAGAAAAAGAAGGGCTGGCAGCGAGCAGAGTCCGACGATTGCGACCTGCTCCCAGCTGGCCCCTGCGACGCTCCCTAGACTCCAGAAGGTGATGCTGCGCAGCGCTGCATCGTCAGCAAAAAATGTGAAGAGTCCGATTGCGGCTCCCACCAGACTATTGATGGCGACGCCTCCCAAAATCAGGAGTGCAGTGTCCGTGCGACCTTCGACCTGAGCCAGTGAAAGCATCCAAAAGCTGGCTAAGAGACAACCTACAAAAGCTGCAGCGGGCACCAGTCCGGCATGGGCCCATGGGAAAAAATGCGAGCCCAGAATCATACCCGTGGCCCCCAGTGCGCCTCCGGATGAAATGCCGAGGAGACTCGGCGAAGCTAAAGGATTACGGAGGAGACCCTGGAGAACCAGTCCACTCAAAGCCAGAACGGCTCCGACTATGAGAGCCAGGAGCGCGCGGGGCAGACGCAGTTGAAATACGATCGAGTCGTGAGTGGGGTTCGCTGCTATTCCCTCCGGTGCAGCCACGAGCTGCCAAAGATCGCTCCAACTCAGGCTCACGGCACCGATCTTAAGCGAAGCTACGAGTAGGCTGGCCAGCATGAGGAGTCCAAGGCATAGGACACGACGGCTCATATTTTTTCTCGCAGCTTCCATGGCTAGTTCCTCACTGGAAGAGACGGTGTAAGGCTCTGCATTTTGCTAAGGAGTTCTTGTGCAGCAGATCCTAAACGTGGGCCCATTCCTAGCAAGAAAAGATCATCCATCACGATGAGTCGGCGCGCATCGAATGCGGGTGTGTGCTTCAAGCCGGGCAGAGCCCACACAGCCTCAGAGCCACCGAGACTCTGCATCCCACCTTCGACTATGAGGACGATCTCAGGCGCTGCTGCGATTACAGATTCGGGAGTAAGAGGCTTAAACCCCTTGACGCCCTTAACAGCGTTTGTGCCGCCAGCAAGTTCGATCATGACGCTTGCCGCAGTATCCTCGCCAGCAATGAGTAAAGTCTTAGTTCCGCGAGCGTAAACGAAGAGCACCTTAGGGCTCGAAGCCAAGCTTTTTTTCTGCTTGGCAAGGAACTCGAGTTCGACCTCAAGTTTAGCAAGGAGGGCGAGGCCCTGAGCTTCGCGTCCTAACGTCTGACTGATGGTGAGAATGCGTTGTTTCGCGTTCTGAAGATCTGGCTGACTCGAAAGCTCCAAAATTTTTTTCGAACTGGCCCGAAGTTGCGCCACGGCAGTTTTAGGCCCAGCTTCGTCGCTTAGAAGAATGAGGTCGGGATTCTGCGCCAGCACTCCTTCGACTCCAATGGCCCTTGAGTAAGCGATCTGCGGCAGGCGCCCGAGTTCTGCGGGGTAGCGACTCGAACTGTCGGTAGCAACAATCTCTGAACATAGCCCGAGAGCACAGACTATCTCCGAGTTCGTCCCGCCAATGGTTACAAGGCGCCGCTTTTTTTCACCAGCCATAGCGTAAAAGCTTCCAAGCATGAGTAGAATGCTGAGCATAGAGTTCATGGCTGCGTCCCAGCCGCGGCAATCTCTTGCCACTGCACTTGTAAATAGCCTGGGAGTCTATCGCTGTTGTAGTAGTCAAGTATCTTCAATTTGAAGTAGCGGCCCTCACTGCTCTGTAGCAGATAGACCTGATCCCGGCTCTTAAGCACATGAGTGGCAGGATCGTAGCTATACCAGCTTTCGCCTTGATGGAAGGCGAGCCCGCTGGTTTCTTTGCTCGGATCGCTGGGTGCTTGATCGCTGATGTAGCCTTCACTGGCCGCGGTCGCGATGTTCTCGAAGGATTGATCCTTGACTAAAAGTATTTTGACGCCAGGGGCATTGACTTTAATAGAGCTGCGTTTCACCGCTATATCCCAGCTGATTTCGCTTGCAAAATCAGCTTGCTTGATCGACTTGGCCCCATCAAAATCGAAGCCAGTCCACTGATCTTTGCTGCTGCCGTCAATCTCATCTTTCTGCACCGAGCGATCTTCCACCTGCGACGCCGCCTCTTGACTCTCATTTTTTTCATTCGACTTACTGCATGACACAGACAAAAAGCTCAGCAGAATAAACCCCGATAAGATCTCAAACTTCATGGTCTTCCCTCCTCAGATATGTTTGTATGATTCCACGAAACACCTAGAATAAAACTGCGAGATCTGATCTCCAAAACCCGATCCTCAAGAGCATTCGTCAAGTTCTCGACAGTAAAGCTGCCACTCCAATTCGGACTGGCTAAATAACGCAGATCAGCGCTGCCGTAGACAGTTGAGTCTGCCATGTAAGGTTTATCCTCGGCGTCATAGAGCGTCTGCGGACCTGTAAAGCTCACTGCGTGAGCAAGCGAGATTTTATCGCTAAGCTGCAGCTGACTCAGACGATAGCCGAGGCGCTGGCGTGGTCGCGCTTCGATATCGCGCTGCAAGAGTAGGTCTTTAGCCTCAAGAAAGTGGTGACTTACTTGGAGCTGGAACAGCCGCTCTTTCAGCGTCCAGCTGCTGTCGATACCGCGGGTCCTGACTTTGGCCAGGTTTTTGTAGCGGTAGTACTGTGTGCCCACCAATGGTTCAGCTGTGGTGCCGATCATGTCGCGGATCGTGTTATGAAAAAGAGTAGAGGAAAGATTTTGTTTATCGTTCACGAGATGATCGAGCGAAAGCTGCCACTGTTCAGAGCGCTCAGGCTTGAGATCGGGTGAGCCTTCCACGATATAGCCAACAGCTGGGTTTTCGAAGCGTAGATAGAGCTCTTTGAACG
>JBGSTX010000212.1:0-19702 GCA_041736305.1 Oligoflexus sp.
GATTGAGATATCGAAGGTACCGCCGCCGAAGTCATAGACTGCAATTTTCTCATTCTTCTTTTTATCGAGACCGTAAGCCAAAGCCGCAGCTGTTGGCTCGTTGACGATGCGCTTCACATCGAGGCCAGCAATACGACCTGCGTCTTTGGTTGCCTGTCGTTGGCTGTCGTTGAAGTAAGCTGGGACGGTGATCACAGCTTCGGTCACAGGATGCCCTAGATAATCTTCGGCTGCCTGCTTTAGCTTGCCGAGAACCTTGGCGCCGATTTCTTGAGGCGTGTAGGTTTTGCCTTCTATCTCGAAAACGACCATATTATTTTTACCGCGAACCACCTTATAAGGCATTTTTTCAGCTTCTTCTTTGCGCTCATCAAAAACGCAACCCATGAAGCGCTTCGCTGAATAAATAGTATTTTTAGGATTCGTTACTGCTTGGCGTCTAGCCGCATCTCCAACGAGGATGTCACCATTTTTAGTGAACGCAACCACGCTTGGGGTAGTACGTTTGCCCTCAGCATTGGCGATGATTACGGGCTGACCGTTTTCCATCACCGCTACAACTGAGTTCGTGGTTCCTAAGTCGATACCTATAATCTTTCCCATATGTACTCCATCTTAAGTAACCCTGTAGGGTCTGATGCTGTTTTCTTAATTCTGCCGGCGGAGATTCCTCAGCCTTTGTTAAGTCGTTAGGACGCAGTTCGCCTATCCGTTCTAAACGTAAGACCGGGATTGCCCCTGTCAACCGACCAATCATGATAAGATATAAGAAAGAGGGAGGACCCGGCGGTGTACGAATTACAATGCCCTTCGTGTAATAAGGCATCCCAGTATAATTTCTCAGATTATCTGCTACTTTGCCCATTCTGCTCGGCTACCTTTAAATTCGCCGCCGAATCTGGTCAAAAGGAGATATTCGGGGATCATTACATCGTACCCAACCTCCTTGACGCGGGGGCGGTTAAAGAGCTCGCTCTCGAATGGATCCGACGCATCCATCACAAGCCTGGAACAGTCGATAAAGAATTCTTTGTCGTTGATGTGCAGGGTTTTAGCGTGCCTCTCTGGATTGTTTCACTCGAGGGCCATACCGCATGGAAAGGCCTGGTTCGCAAACAAAACAGAACCATCATGTCTCACTCGGCGAACGAATACTTAGTCGAAACAGGACAATTTCGCAGAAGCTATCGGTGGGCGATCTCCGCACGATCAAACATTTGTGAAACATGGGGGCTGACTCGCCTGCATGAGCCGACGGAGTCTATAAGCGTTGAATGGGACGGCTTTCCCTTCGACTCAACTTTTTCCCGTGGCCGGCTCATGGATGACGAGCAACCTGCAGCCTACGAATCACGTCATTACTTCGAATTTAAATATTCGAATAGTTTACCCATTTTAGGAATTCAAGTCGACGAGCACGAAGGTTTGCGCCGTGCCCGCAATCACGTGGAGCTATACCACTACAAGCTCTCTTGCCTCAACGCCGACTATCTTCTCGATTATCGAACAGAGTTAGAGGTTGCAGGCATCCAACTTATCCATGTTCCCATTTGGAAAGTTGGCTATATTTATCGGCCTCGAAGTCTCGCGAGACACTTCTATAAGCCTAAAGAAAAACGTCTCATTATCGATGGTTACGCAAGAGGCATATTAACGGCTGAGCTGGCGATGGTCTACCATGACAAGGTGATGATCAATGCCTATGTTACAGCCTTAGCTGCGATATTCTTCTTTCTACTCGGCATTAGTTGGCATCCTGCCCTGCTTCTCGTCGCTCTGTTCTCAGGATTTATATCCGGCTTCAGCGTTTACACGAGCCTAAAGAAGAAAGCCGCTAAAGAAGAAGAAGAGCTCAAAAAGCTCTCTGCTTCGATAGGCAGTATGACTTCTACTTCACAGCTCCGGGCATCCTAGACAAAGGTCTAGAGGCTCTCGTTGCCAGGCCCGAGTTCGCCGGCTTCAGGGAGCTCATGCGTACGCGGCAGAGGAAGTGCCGGCATTTTCATGAGGTCTTCCAGACGTTCGCGCAACTCCTTTTCATGGACGGGCTTCTTAAGAAAATGTGAAGCTAGGATTTCCTGTTCATAGGCGGCCATAACGCGAGGTTCGATCGCTAGAACAGAAATAATTAGGCAGCGAGGTGGATCCGGCAGCTTGCGGAGATTGCGATAGCATTCAATACCGTCCATCTCGGGCATTATAATGTCGAGAGTCATCAGATCAGGCTTCAGCTCTTTAGCAAGTTCCAAACCTTCAATCCCGTTGTTCCCTTCCCCTACTATCGTCCAGCCTAGACGGCTGAGAATCTGCCGCAAGTCAGCACGCACTCGAGGCGAATCATCGACGATTACTGCACGCATGCTAGCCCCCACTTTAAAGCTTCTCAAAACTTCTTTAAACCTACGGCACTTACAGCAAAACAGCAAGCCAGATGCTCAGTGGCGACCTGACCGTCGTCCTCCAAAAAGCCAGCTCAGTGTCAGGGCCCAGCTGAGACTGCGTGCGAGATGTTCAAGTCCTCTTGACCAGCCAAGGGTGGAGGAAGCCCAGAGAGACTCCTGGATATTCTCAAAGTTTGCTAAGGTGCGATGAAGCAGAGTCAGAGTTTGATTGACATACTCCCCCCCACCGCCAATCCCCAAAAGCGCGAGGAGTAAAACGCTGTTCCAGATCGGTTCGAGTAGAGGATTGAGAAGGAGTGCTATTGGGCTAAAGCCCCCGAAATAGGCGAGACTCATCGTCGCAATTGCCAGTTCTCGAAGGAAAAAACTCGACAGACCAGTTTTAGAGACCGGAAATCGCCCTAATATCGCCGATGCAGACCAGCTTAAGGCATTGGAAAGAGAGATAAAACTCAGGGGAAAAAAGAGGGCTTGAAGAAAGCTCGCTACCCTCCATATCGTTTCGGGACGCGTCCTACCTATGATGAGTGGCCACCAGCTCGTCAGTATCCCAATAATAAATGCTCGCTGACACGGCGGCGGGAACCCTACCATGAAACCATAGAATCCGAGACAGACCCATAGCAAAAACAGTTGAAAGAGATGGGTGGCGAACCAGGCTCGAAAGTCAAGAATGCGGCCAATATACAAAAGCCTTGTTGGAAGCCCCAAGACCGAAATTCCAAGTCGACCCAAAAACGCAAAGTGGGACCCGCTAATAACGAGGACGTGAAGAAGTCCGAGATTCTTATAGAGCTCGATCAAATCCCCCTGGCTTCCATCGAGCTGGCCTCCCACTAAACCTAGCGCCCAAGCGCCCCATACCGGGTCCCAGGCGGCTGTCGACCTTGCCAGCCAATTCTGAGCTAGAGACAGAGGCTCACCGAACCAGCTTGAAAGGAGAAAGCGATAAGCGGGCTCGGCTGCAACTGGGCTCTGGCACAAAAACCAGTAGAACTGATCACAGGACCGGGCGACATCTATCTGATTCCATATGCCAAACCAGATGCCACCCGCCAGAAAAGCGAGAGCTTTAAACCAAGTACCGAGCAGCAGAACCACGAGAGAGGAACCGAAAACGAGACTTCCAAATATATCTGTCTTTCCAAAGAAAGCCGTAAAAACTGCAGCGAAGCCTAGACCCCCGACAAAGTTAAGCATGAGAAGTCCCTCGCCCCCTAATCCAAATCTCGACCTAGAAACTAGGAGATACGGAGACATGGGTCGATAGACATCTTCTGATGCAGTCAGAAACTGCAAATATTCTGGAATGCCTCACTGAAATCAGATAAGCTCGAAAAAAATCACAAAAAGGGGAAAACTTGAGAATGATCCGGCAGATCGCGTATCATATTTTGTGGTTAATCCCCAGTCTTCTCCTAATCGAACTTCTCAGCCTTAAGAAAATATTTCTTATGACCAGCGATCTGGGCAGGCACCTTAGTGATGGGCGTTTAGTTTGGGGCAACTTTGATTTGCTTCGTAGCAATTTTTACTCATACACCTTCCCCGACTTCTCTTTCGTTAACCACTCGTGGGGTGGAGGGGTCCTGCTCTACTCAGTTTTTTCTCTTTTCGACTTCAAGGGCTTATCGCACCTGCATGCTTTAATTATGACATTGACTGCGCTACCTCTACTATTTATTGCTCAGAAAACTCGTGGTTTTCGCGTTACATTCTTTTTAAGTCTCCTTGCATTGCCGCTTATAACTGCAAGAACTGAAATTCGACCCGAAACTTTTTCTTATCTCTTTACTACTACTTTCTATCTACTCCTCTGGCTATGGCGGCAAGGCTCAATACCTAGAAAAAGCCTATTCATTTTGCCATTTTTGATGATTTTTTGGGTCAACATTCACATATACTTTTTTTTGGGGCTGGTTCTGCTTGCGCTCTATCTACTAGATGAATGGCTGAGAGTAAAATCCTGGACTCAAGATCTCAAAACTCTCGTTGGCGCTACGCTGCTGAGCTCTCTCGCCATCTTTTGCAATCCTTCAGGCTGGAGATTGCTGATCTTTTCCGCGAGTCTTTTTCGTAATGATAAGCAGCTGGGCGAATATCAGTCTGTATCATTCTACTGGAATCAAGCTATGCCTATTTCAGGTTTCGCGGCTTTTCACGGTGTGGCTCTCCTCCTCATAATCGGCAGCATATTTTACGTTCTGAAAAAAAAGTCTCCCCTTTCTCCCTTAGGATTCTTCGCCTTGATTTGCCTCCTCATGAGCACGGTATCTGTAGGGAATTTTAGCCTGCTTGGGTTCTTTGCAATACCGGCTCTGGCCCAGGCAGCCCCCGAAAACACAGCTCCTTCTCTGCGAAAAATCTGGTTATGGTTACTAAGTACCTCCACGATTGTGAGCTTTGCTCACTGGTTCCAGTTCGTACCATTTATAGGCGAACAGTTCGGGAGTGGCCTTTTCAATAAAGTTGAAAACTCAGCGAAGTTTTATCAGGAGCAGGCAATCAAAGGTCCGATCTTCAACAATTATGAAATTGGGAGCTATCTGATATTCAATCTTTTCCCTGCTGAAAAAGTCTTTATCGATAAGCGCCAAGAGGCTTATCCAAGAGATTTTTTCAATAATCAGTATAGAGAACTACAAGATAATCCCGGAGCTTGGCAGAATGCGCTGGATCGCTTTGGTTTTAATAGCATCTATTTCTATCGTCTTGATAATTCGCCAGCTGCCCAAGGCTTTCTCCTGAGGCGCATCGAAGATCCTTCTTGGGTGCCTGTCTATGTCGATCAACTCGCCATTATTTTCGTTAGAAACACGGAAGGCAATCAGGCAGTCATCGAAAAATTCAAACTACCTAAGGAGATGTTCAAACTCGGATCATGACGCAAAAAAGCCCCAGAAACACGCGCTGTCTCTTGGGGCTTTTTTGCGAAAACGCTCAGTATTAAGCGTAATGGGCCAAAGGTGCCAGAGCCGGCTGTACTTTAGAAAAGCCGCTATCGAAACCCACATCTTTAACAGTGGGGTAAAACTCTTCCAAATATAAATCTTTTTGAGCAAGAAGAGCCGTAAGCGCTTTTGCATGCAAGCCATGTCCACTCTTGTAAGCGTAGATCTCACAGAGAAGGGGGGCGCCCAGCAAACTGAAGTCACCGATCAAATCCAGCAGCTTATGCCTCACAAATTCGTCGTGAACTCTCAGTCCAGTTTCATTGAGTACACCGAATTCTGTGACTACTACTGCATTATCGAGTCCACCACCAAGGGCCAAACCCTTCTCATGCATGGATTGCACATCACTAAGGTGACAAAAGGTGCGCGCATCGGCAATCGTAAGAAAACTTTCAAGACTTTCCCGATAATCAATCGACTGAGAGCCGATCACCCGGGATTTAAAATCTATCGAACATTTAATTCTTTGGGACTCTGATGGCTCAAGACGAAGGTGCTTATCACCTTCTTCAAGAAGAAAACTTCGCTTGAGCCGATACGCCTTAGCGGGGGCTGCTTGCTCGAGCAGACCAGTCCTTATGAAAGTCCTCACAAACTCAGACGAGCTACCATCCATGATGGGGACTTCAGGAGCATCAACGTGGACCAGAGCGTTCGAAATCCCTAAACCTGCAAAAGCAGCCATAAGGTGCTCTATCGTTGCAATTGATTGGGCACCTTGTCCCAGCTTTGTGCAGAGAGCCGTACAGGTGATCTGGTCTGCGTGTGCCGCAATGGGTTTACTATGAGGGATGTCGGTCCGCAGGAAAACAATCCCGGTGTGAACAGGAGCAGGGCTTACGGTCATGTGAACGACGCGTCCACTATGGAGACCTTTTCCTGTAAAACTCACCGCATTTTGGAGAGTCGATTGCCAACGGTTTAACAACATATAGAGCCTCTTAGAGAAAAAGAGAGTCAGATCAAGAGCCAAGCCCTTCTATGCAACCAGCGTACCAAGTAAACCTCGAGCTAATTCTTTATAAGAGCTTTAAATGATTCAGGTTAGTCATACCATAAGACGTAGGTATTATTCTGGGGTGTGGTACGCTTGCAACACCTTACAAAGTGGCGTTGCAAGAGGAACACATTTCATCCGTTGAGTTCGGCTTGTAGATCTGAATAAAACCGACGCCTTTGCCCCATCCGTGAGGCATAAATTGAAGCCGATCCCCATGACTCTGGATAGCCCATTGCGTCGGCAAGGTAGAGATCAGCTTCCACATTAGACAGGATAGAAGAAGTTTTCACGAGCTCGCGAGTCAGATCCAGGCAAAAACTACTAAGGTAGTTATTGAGCCAGCCAGGACCTCGCCTCGAATCTGATTTACGACGAGTCTGAGTGAACTCGACCAACCCTTTCCAACTATTTATATCGAGCACTGAACGATCAAGTTCAAAACTTCCGAGAGAGTCGGGAATTGAGACCTGGGTCTTAAGACTCAATCGATAGTCAAGAAATCTCTGCCAGTGCCTTTCGCTTCCAAGCAAATTCCAATCTAAACTACGCAGCTGCTCGAGCAGACTTGTCAGGCTTTCGCCACTTGCACGACTGTAAAGAACAAGGCTTTGCAAGGCGAGAGACTTCACTATAAAAAGCAGAGGCACCCTAGTGCTTGGTGCATTTACACAGTAGACAGCCTGAAAAAATTTACTAAGGTGAGGAGCGTGCTCTCTTTGCTTTTCACTGATCTCAATCACTTGTCGATCCATGCTTTGTGCAGCGAGTGCCCAACCCTGAATTTCGATATTTTTGTGCCGAAATCGTACATTTCGAAAGCTGCCGAAAGCCAAGGTCGGAAACAGAGGCTGAGCGGGGCTTTGGCCAACGTACCAAGAAATTTGCTTCTCAAAAACCTGCAAAGGCTGTTTGCGATAATGACTTTCAACTTGTGAAAGCATTGCTTCCAGGTTTTCTCGCAGAGAATCCGCTCGGTTTGAAAAAAAGCAGATGCGGTAAGCAGAATCAAGCAAACGTGAAACGATGGATAGAGGTGGTAAAGACTCACTAATATCGAGATAAACAAGATCAAACGAGGAGTGAAGTGGCCGTGTTTCTACATACTGAAGTCCTCTCTGTAGCCAGGCTATATAGGGCGCTTGGCAGAGAAAGTGGGCTGCGCTGTCGATCAGTTCGTAATCAAGTCCGGCCTGCACTTCATTGCGACGATTGGAACGGGAAAGATAGGCTTCGAGGTGATTTTTAGCGAGAATAGGAACTCCCCGATCGACCCATAGATGATCCGGCGCACGGCTGCGAACAGAACTGCGGGCTGCTTGGCCGCTTTCGTGCTCCCATGCTTCAATCTGTCTCTGCGCCCAAGGCAGAAGAACGACTCGCCAATCTTTCCAAGATAGGGCGGCATCGACCAACCCAAACTGAACAGCTTCTTCGGCCTTCCATAATGTCTGTCGCTGCCAGAATTCAATTAACTTGGGTTTTCTCTGGAGTTGGAGAGCAAGCCAACCAAGAGCAGGAAGCTGGCCAATCGCAATTTCAGGGAAACCAAACCAGGTTTCTGTGTCAAATACAAAGCGCCTGTGACAGGCAAACATGAGCTCGGCCATTGTCCCGATACAGCTTTTCTCAGTAATGTAAAACCATGGTACTGCTGCTTCCTGAATATGCCGCCGTATACGATAGAGCCGCCCCAAGCGCCAGCGCAGCTCATCGCGCAGAATACGGCTGCTCAGTTCCTGGAGCCAGTCCGGATCAAAATCGCTACAATGTGATTTTTGTATCCAGAGAACAGCCTGGATTTGCCCTTTTGCTGCCAGCCCGTAGCTATGGTGAATGAATTTTTCGAGTTCAGAAATCTCGTGGTCTGCCCGCGAAGATAGGATTGAACCTTCGAACGACCAGTCTGCCAAGAGGAGATTGTCATGCTGCTCGAAATTCAAGGCTTACGAATCCTTTCTGCAAAGTGGCATCGGCCATTGATCGGGATATGAATAAAAGCAGCGTTCGGTTCAGGAGTTAAAAGAAATTCCCAGTAGCTACTCAAGGGGTTAGAGTATCCAGCCCATTGCGGTAGTCGGACCTGGTCTGCGGCGACTCCACGGCTTCGAAGCTCTTCCCAACACGCAGGCAGAAGTCCCTTGATCTGAGAATAGACGAAAATCTTAGCAAAATGTCTTGGATAAATGCTTCTCTCACCTAGCCATTGATCCCACTGCTTAAAAAGATCAGCAACCCCTTGAAGACCTTGACGAAAGTCACCTGTTCCACAATCCCTCCCACGCAGCTGGATGAGGTCACCAGCAGATTGCTCCGGCAGTTTTTCAATGTCTGAAAGTGGCTCCATATACGCTTCTATCATTAAAACTTGCCGTTTTTGCCTATCACTTGAGTTCTCGCGCTCAGATCGGCGACGCCTCTGGGGCTCGAGAGCCACAAATTTCTGCAGAGGGTCAATCAAGAGGTACTCGCGCTCCGACACACCGTAGACTCGTTCCTGAACTTCGAGCAGTTGTTCAAAAGAACTCAAGTCAAATGGCTTGACTTTGAGCAGTGATAGTTCCAAAGCGGTGCGAGTGACTTCGTTTTGAGTCAGGGGATTTTCGTCAACGATTTGGGCAAAGCAGCAGTTAGTGCGTGGCTCTTTGATGACTGCGTTCCAAAGATCCGACAAGCTGTTGAGAAAAGTTGTGCGCCCAAAAAAATTGGAAATTCCGGGTCGCTGGGCGTCAGCCGACGCATAAAGTAGAAGTTCGGGCTTGTATGGAAGACGGTGCAAACGTCCTAGTATAAGAGAATCCATAGCGCGAGGTCGCTGCATACCCTTATCGAGAGCCGCCATAGAAGGCCGCTGAATAGAACCCGAGAGAATGCAGTTGGTCTCGTAAGCATACATAGTTTATGGAACTTCCTTCAACTTTTGGCCTTCTAAAGCTTCGAGTAGACGGGCCCGTCCTTCGCGAACTTTTTCTTTCAAATGCGGATCGTCGCAAGACTCGAAAAGTTTATTCATATAATGAATAACTTTATCCCAGCGCCGGGCTTCGAGATGGATCTCAATGATATTTTCAAGCGCTTCTAGCATCCGCGGCGCCAGCTCAAGACTTTGCAAAAAATTCGACTCTGCCTCTTGATGCCGATCCAGCTGCTCCTCTAGTTCGCCAATTTTGAGATGGATCACCGCCCGATTCAAAGGGCCATCAATTTTCTTGAGGTGGCTCCTGAGTACCCTCAAACACCCCTCCCAATTTAGAAGCCTGTAATAAGCCTCATAGTGGATAGTGAAGGTATTGAGAGGGCTATCGACGCAGTACTGCTCTAAAACCTCCACTGCATTTTGTGCTTGGTCTAGTTGATAGAGGTAAACAGCTGCCAGCTCTTGGGCACTCCGAAATCGATCATTGATATGTTTCGCATTTTGAAAGAGGCTTTGCAAGACTTGGACAACTCGCTCCCACTGATTGTTTTGCGTATAGACCACTTTAAAATAGCGCAGAGCTTTCAGATTATTAGGATCTAGCTCAATCAGTTTTTCATAGCTACGATTGAGCATCGTTTCATCAAATTTCTTCTTCTCGTAAATCAAGCAAAGGCGTTCCAGGCAAGCTACAGAATCTTGCTTGGTCCTAAATCTTGGCAATGCGGCTTGCAGAATCACGGCCTCTTGCTCGTGGTCGTGCTCACCAATAATAGAATGGAGAGCACTTTCGCGAAATTGCCAGTAGCTCAACTTCAGATCTTTGAGCAGCTTACCGCAAATCTTTGCAGCTTTTTGGATGTCTTCGAGATGAACTGCATAGGCCTGAGCCGTGCGGACATAATAGACAAGCTGACGCTTTTTTGGGTTGTCTATTTGCGCTTCAAGAAGTCGAAAATAATGAGACCAGCACTCATAGGACTGCAATCTATCCAAAACCGGCTCAAGATTAGAGTCGCTAATGAGCGCACCTTTGTTAAGCTGCGTCACGAGTTCAGTGATACTCTGAGCGGCAGAAACTTCCATAAGGCAGCCTTCTTGCTTATATTTTGTCTCAATGATAGCAAAAAGGGGCGACGTTTGTCAGGCAAGAAGGCAGAAAAGGAGGGAAGGCTAATAAGGACAGGGAAAAAGCTCTTCCACTCAGTGATAAACCAGTCCATCTAATATTTGTTGGCTGGTCGCTTTGACGATTTCATCATAGTCGTAAACAGTTTCATCGAAAAGCCACTGGAGACTGATTCCATCGATAATAGCTATGACGAGTGAAGCATAATAATGGGGGTTCACTTTTTTAAAGACCCCAGCTTTGACCCCTTCTTCAATTACCCGGGCACAGCTGTCTCTAAACTTTGCATAGTGCCTTGAAATGACCTGTCTAACCTCTTTCTTTTGATTAATTTGAGTCCAGAAGTCCATATTCACTTGGTAATATTCTTTAGTACTACGCACTATGTCAAAGCTTACAGACATAAAAATACGCAGTTTCTGAACAGGATCCGTAATGGATTCCATATCGGCTACCAAGACATTTTCGATGTCTCCTGCTACCCGATCCAAAACTGACATCATCAGATCGTCTTTATTTAAGAAATAGTAATGAATGATGCCCTTGCTCACACCAGCTGTTCGAGCGACATCCTGCATAGAGAAATTATGATAGCCGTGCTTAGTGATACATTCGACTGTCGCCCGTACTATTTGATCTTTACGTTCGGCTGCTACATCAGGCTTAGACATGTTGCCACCATACTCACAAACGTTTCCCAGATTTGTCGCGCACCACATCCTTTATACAGCTCTTTGACGCGTCCCTTATCAGGTAGCTTAAGCTGTCCACTCTTTTTTAAGGGTGTCACTCTAGCTGCGAAAGGGCGACATGGAACGGGAATGGCGCGACGAAGCCGATAGGTTAACATAGAGGAATTTGCTTCGCAATAATTGCTCTGCCTCAGCTGCAGGCAACCTACCTCAGGGTAGCTAAACTTTTCATTTAGGATCTTCAATAAAGAAAACAAATTCTCGAAAAAGATTACAATAGATAGACATGCCCCTTTGGCTCTTCCTCGTCGATATGTTAAAGTATGAAGTATTCAGCTCCCCATGACTTTAAGTCGCTATTTTGGAGACGTCGATGCGATGGCAGAGAACGACAGGCTCAGTTCTTACGCTTCTATTGAGTTTGACCGCGTTCACCGGCCCCGTTCTTGCCAAAGAGCATTGGACCCAATTTGGGCTCAGGCCAATGGGTATGGGCAACGCTTACGTTGCAGTGGCGGATGATTTTAATGCTCTATTCTATAATCCAGCAGGTTTGGCTCGACTGGAAGCTTGGGATGGGGAACTGATTAATCCACGGGTGACACTTTCCACCGGCGTCCGAGGCATTGTCGACGACATACAAAACACTACCAACAGCTCGGGCGTCTCCAGCACGCTCGATCTTATCGAAAAATACACCGGTGAAAGCTTTCATATAGGACTTGGGCTTACACCCCATCTCATCTTTCCAAATTTCGGTTTTGCTATCGGACTTGAGTTCGGGACTTCGATCGTATTTCACCGTGAGATTGCAGTCGATCTCGATGCCGGTGTCCGCGCCATCGTTCCGATCGCCTTTGCGATGAACTTTTTCGATAAGAGATTGAGCGTTGGTCTAGGACTCAAAGCTCGCGCCAGAGCCGGGGTAGACCATGAATTTAGCATGGAAGACATCCAAGCTTTTCAAAAGAAAACCGCTGATCAAGACGGAAAAGAGCTTGAAGACTATGTCTTGGGCGGAATTGGGGCCGGCGCAGATGTAGGCCTCCTCTTCACTCCCACCAAAACTATGGAGCCGACCCTCGGCCTCAGCGTGACCGACTTGGGAGGAACGGCATATAAAAAAGTAAGCATCACCGATAAAGCTATAGGTCGACCCGATACACAGCATGCAAGTGTCAACGTTGGCATGAGCCTGAAGCCCATCAAGCGCGACTGGCTCTATCTTCTTACTTCAGTTGATATGCATTCCATAAATCAAGAAACGTCCTTCTCAAAAAAATTATCGCTGGGCTCAGAACTAGGCTTAGGCAGCATCCTCAAGTTCCAGGCTGGTCTCTACCAGGGGTATATGACAGCTGGCATGCAGTTCGATGTGGGTTTGCTCAACCTGCGTCTACTTACCTACTCTGAAGATCTGGGTAGCGTAGCTGGTTTTAAAGAAGATCGGCGCATCGCCTTTCAGCTCAAGCTCCTGATCTAGTAAAATCCTATTTAATCAATGAGGATGTCGCTATGAAGCGTTGCCATAGGAACCTTGCTGCTTCTGCTCTTTTTTTTAGTTTAGGCATTAGCTCGGCTGCTGCGGGGAAGGGATTGGATTCTCTCCAGGCAGACACGCCACCCGTGTCGGAAACCCCAATTCCCGCGACACCTGCCGCCGAAGCTTCGACTCCGCAACCGGCGCTTGAAGCTCCCGCACCTACACCAACCCCGAATATACCTCCCGTGGTCACGGAGCCCAAAACAGCGTATTCACCCCTCGGTCCATCACCAGCTAGCAATACGGCTGCCCAGATACAGCCAGGGCTGCAAAAATTCTACTTATCCTCAGGCCTTTCTTGGGTGAATCTCAGCAGTTCTAAAGGTGGTTGGCATAGCAGCACGATGGGTGACATCGAAGCGGGCTACAAGATCATGAATATTTTCCCAAAGCTCGACCTCTTTTCAACCTTTAGGTATCGCCCCATTTCAGCGGATGTCGTCTCGGAACAGAGAGCATATCGCGCTATAGTCGAGTCTTATCTTTTCGGTAGCAAAGCCATTTTATTGCTTAACCCTAAACTTTTCGTCAGCGGGTCCGCCGAGCTAGGATTCACCGATACTCGCGTTGATAGCATTGATACGCTGATCGATATCGATCAAGACCTAGAAAAATCCGGAGTTGATCTCAATCTGGGAGCTGGGGTATCTTACATCGTCCTAGATAAAATAGGCGTTGGTTCTCGCATCGCCTTCGGCACAGGTGCCTACAAGACGATACAGGTTGGACTCGATATAAGCTTCCTCTTCTAAAGCCAGTTTCACGAGCTCCTGCGCCTTATCTTTCGTTTCAGGTTTGCAGGAGGTTATCATCATCTCTCAGTCTATCGGAATAGTACTTTTCAGCTTTTTTCTTGCGGCATTCAGCGCTTGCCGAATGAGGGTCGAGAAGGCTCAGATTATCGTTCAAGCTCCTAATGCAGGTAGTTTCGAAATCTATCGGATTGAATCCGAAGAACCCCTACAATTTGTTTCGGAGCAGATTGGTCAATTCAATCAGTCTCTCGACCTTATACCGGGCCAGTACCTAATTCTAGCCGACTGCAGCTACGAGACTATTGTTCTGCGGCCCAAGGAGGTGCGCAGCCTCATAGCTCATCAGGTGCTGTTCAACCCGCCAGTGGCTCCGGGTCCAGACGATAGCTTTTCGATACAATGCAATCGATTTGTAAAAACGAAATCCCGACAGCATCTTCACAATCGCTACAGTCTCAATATCTTGCATGGCACCCGCGATTTGCTGGTTGGCATGGTCCCTCTGCGGGTTCAATTTCCTGATCTTGGCGCGACGCCGAAACCCCAGGTTCTCAGCTACAAACTTTCCGGCCTTAAAGTAGAGGCTTTCCCGGATATGAAACCCAAAACTAGCTACTTCGTTTCTCCAACCGATGGTCTTCTCTCAATTACGGAGAATCAAGAATTCGGTCGCTGGCAATTTTTGCTCGCGGGGCACTATAGAGTCGAAGTTAACGGAACTCGAATGGACATCGATCTTACAGAAGGCCAGCAAAATGTGATCGAGCCGGCCTTTCTACGCATCTCCGTATCCGACAAGGTCGATCTTCACGCCTCTTCGAGCATTCTTGGTACTCCGCTCTTTGTAGAGCTGAACGAGGGTCACTGGCTTGATCTAAATGAGACTTACCCAGTCTTGCCGGGTGAAGCATCTCTGAAGTTAAACGGCTCCCATCAGGAGCATAAAATTCTCTTGACGGAAAAGGCTTTGAACGAAAAAAAGGTCCGATCAGTATTGATAGACCTCGATTGCTCACCCTGGGACTGGTCCTGTCTCGGCAGTCGTGAGATCTTCCTTTATCAAAAGGATACTGCTTACCCCTTTGCGGAAGGAATTAGCGATGTGCCTCTGCTATTTTTTGAAGAAGACGCCTGGGTCTCAGTCCAAGGTTCGAGAGATATCCGTTACAAGATACCGGAAAGCAGTCAGGACACTGAGCTTAAAGTTGGTTTTGTAAAATTTATTCCCAAGCATTCGTACCGTGTCGGTCAAATCACCGACCTCAGTCGCGTTGAAACGAGCGGACTTCCCCTAGCAGGAAACTCCCTTGATCTACCAGTCGATGATCCGACTTTAATGCCTTTGATTGTTGGCCGGTATCATCTAACTCAGTACCACTCATTGGCAAGCGCCGATTGGGAACGCCGTCCGCATCGAGTCAGTTTCAGCGTTCAGTCTAAAGAAACTTCGGAGATACCTTATCCGGTTTTTGTCTCAGAGAAAAAGTTGAAGCAGATTCAAGAAAAACAGGGGCATCAGCAGAAGCTGGCTCTTGAAAAGAAGTACAGGCTTCTCCAGTGGAAAAATCGCCCCATAATGCCGACCGGCATCGAATAGATAGTCTAGGCATTATCAGACTCTCGCTGCTAGAATCAGCTGCTTCGCGTGGGCCAGGCTCGAATGCGTAACCTGGTCCCCAGACAGCAGACGTGCAATCTCTTCTTCGCTTTGCTGAGCCGAAAGCCTAAAAATCCTAGATTCAGTGGACTTACCTTTTTGGGCTTTCTCTACACGAAAATGCGCATCTCCATAGACAGCCACTTGGGGCAGGTGAGAAATGCAGACGACCTGAAAACGAGCGGCCAAGTCTTTGAGTTTTTTTCCTACGATGTGTGCCGTATGCCCTGAAATACCACTGTCAATCTCATCAAAGACCATAACTGAAGTTGTTGCGCCAACCGCCAAGGCTTTTTTAAAGCCTAGCATGATCCGCGAAATTTCACCCCCAGAAGCCACCTTGGCCAGGGGCTTAAAGCCCTCCCCTGGATTAGCAGCCAGGAGGAATTGGCCTTTTTCTCGCCCATAACGGCTTGTTTCAGTAAGGACACTCACGCAAGCGTGCCAGATAGCGAGTAGGCTCTGATCGAAGTCACTCAGCTCCAAGTCTGGAATCGAATTGCGGACATCTTGAAACTCAAAATCGATGCTTGCGCCTTTCATATTTAGATCGTGCAGCTCCTTTACAACTTCGTTGACAGCGGTCTGCGCTGCCTTCCGACGATCCTGGCTTAACTTTTTTGCGAGCTTGTCGACTAGCTTTGCTCTTTGATGAAGCTCATGCAAGCCTTCGGCTAGTTCTTCCGGAGCTAATTGTGCGAACGACAGCTCTTTTTCCAGACGTTCGTACTCTTGTACGAGATCTTCGATCGAACGAACGCTCAGTTTGCGAAAGAGACTCTGATAACCAGCGAGTCGATTCTGGTAGGCTTCGATTTCTTCATCGTCCAGAACATGAGCCGTACTAGCCCGACCTAGGTGATAACTCAATTCATCAAGGGATCGACCCATATTTCTAAGGGGCTCTAAAGCACCCTGTACGTCCTGATCTTCTCGCAGAGTTTTCGACTGCTCAGCTAGCTTCAGCAGTTCCACGAAAGCGCTACTGAGCGATCGACCCTGGTAAGCTTCATCGCACACGTACTGAGCCTGCTGCATAAGCTTTTGCTCACTAGCATAGCGTCCTGCATCCTGGCAAACCTGAACCGTTTTTTTATAGTCTTCGAGCGAAGGGTCAAAAGCAGCGATAGCGTCAAAGCGGAATTGCAGAAAATCCTGCTCTTTTCTCTTCGTATGATATAGCTCCAAGCGCTTCCGAAGAATTTGCAGCTGAGCATGCATCTGAGTTACAGCTTCGAGCACTTGATTTTTCGATCGTTGGTCCTTCAAAAATTGGTCGATGTACTCAAGATGAGTCGACGAATCGAGCATCCGATGGTTCTCATGTTGACCGTAGATATCAATAAGAGTCTGGCCTAACTCCTTCAATAGAGCCTGAGTTATGGGTTGATCGTTGACCCAAGCCTGTGAACGTCCTTTCTGCTGGATTTCTCGGCGAACGATCAAATCGATTGAGGGCCCCTCTTTCGCTATAAGGCCATGTTGCTCCAAGATGCCTACAGAAGCATGATCTAAAGGCAACTGAAAGCTCGCCGCAACATGTGCCCTCTCAAAACCCCGCCGGATAACATCGGGATCTGCTTTGACCCCTAATAGGAGGTGTAATGCCTTAATAAGAATTGATTTTCCAGCTCCTGTCTCACCCGTAATCACGTTGAGCTTGGAAGAAAACTCTATATTCAGTTCTTCGATGATGGCTAGGCCACGTATCGACAGTTGCGTGATCATAATTCTCTATCTAGAAAGAGTTTCTTTTGTTGAACGAACAGGAGAAGCTGTCTCCTTCCAAGTAATGTCGCTAAGGTGCTCGTCCCTGGCAAGTGACTTTCGTTAGAGGAGAGGAGATGGCTTTTTGACATTAAATCGGTCCCCTTGCTTTTCTTGAGCGACTTGAGCAAGATAGATTTATCTTCTTAACTAGGCTTCATACGCCATCGTAGCTCAGTTGGTAGAGCAGCTGATTCGTAATCAGCAGGTCGTGGGTTCGACTCCCGTCGGTGGCTCCAGTTTTTTTCGACTACATTTTTTGCACACCTTAGATCTTCTACCAATTCCATAAAGACTCTCTGCTGTTCCTCGGCATCAGTTATGCGCAGGATATGTGAGGGGTTGATAGCAGTTCGACTGGAATCTTGACAAATCTATTCACCGGAGTCATACACTTGTTCAGGTACAGATTCAGACTGATTTAATCGCCAAGCTAAAACTGCCTTTCTATGCCTCCTAGATTGTCCATGCATTGCATCAATCGCGTTTCCAGCGATGTAAAGCGCGCAAATTTTTCAGTAGAAGAAGTGGTGTGGCTGACTTTAAAATTTTATAAGCGCAATTATACCGAAGGACTTTTTTTTAAGCTCAGGCGTTATCCACTCTCCTGACCAGACGATGCAAGAGATGGTGGAGATTGGCCGCCTTCTTAGAGTTGAGCACAAATTCAACGGCTACATACATCTCAACGTAATCTGTTTTGGGCTTACGGCTGTCTTAGCCGTGCACGGTCGCATGCTGAGAGCCAACCACCCACCTCTAAAGAGGTAGGCTTGACAGAAGGAGACTGACTTCAAGCCTAGTTGACCCGTCTAAGCTTATCGGCGCAAGCCGAAAACGCTGAGGTAACTCAGTTGTATCTCACGAGACTGACAGCCGGGAAAGACCGGCACCCCTGGGGATAATCTCCGACCTGGGAGATAGATCACTTACTCCGATGAATCGGTGGGTTTCCTTTTAAGGATATTAGTGAGCCTTCTAACGAAGCTATTTCGGCGCTAGAAAAGAATAGAATTTCGAAAAAACCTAAGCGTCAAAGCTGCTTGTCCGATGTACGGAGATTAACGAGTGAGATAATAAGCCACAAGGCCACTTATAAAAGTGGCCTATCAGCTAACTGAAGAAATTGAGAGGAGAGTGGCGTCCCCAGGGGGATTCGAACCCCCGTCGCCGCCGTGAAAGGGCGGTGTCCTGGGCCAACTAGACGATAGGGACAGTCTAAAATAAACTTCTTCATCCAGAGAGACTTTGTCTAAGGTCATCTCGGGGTTTTGCAAATGAGCCCTGCTGGATTCGAACCAGCGACCCGCACATTAAAAGTGTGCTGCTCTACCAGCTGAGCTAAGAGCCCATTTTTGCAGTTCCAAACGCTTAGCGTCGGGAAGTAACTATCTACAGTTGCCCTGATTTTGTGTCAACTTTTTTTTGGAAATATTTTCAGGATAGCAGCCGATTGATTTTTGAAGGCGTTTCTCCTAGTATGGCCGCACCTGCGAAGTAGGTTGTTTCCAGGCTTTTGGAACCGAAAGGTGGCTGACATGACTGTTATCAAGCGTAACCGCGTAACGACTACTAGCGATCTGGTCACAGCCATAGAAAAGTTATGCCCCCTTCTTGAAGGTCAAAGCGAATTTGATGCTGTGAAAGACCTTCGTGAGGCTGCTAAAACCCTCCGCTCCGCAACTGAAGGTAGCGATCCTTACAAGCAAGCCATACATGCAATAGTTGATGCTTTCGAAGGCGAGCACGAGCTGATGCCTTACACCTTGCAACGCGATACAGATCAGTGGACAGAAGTCGAAGAACTCTCGCAAGTGAGCTCCCGCGTTCTAAGCCTCGCTCGTCGCCTTGCATATTAGAAGACTTTCTAGGAACGAGAGTGACTGTGACGCAGGGAAGAGAAAAGGCTGGAAATCAGCATTGATAGGCTCTGATTTTTTCCTAACGACAGCTCGTTTCTCTGGGACACCTTCTCGAACTTACTCGCCCAGACGAGAATCCCTTTAGAAAAGGCTCATAAATTGAATGGTTCTACCCCCGTGTTGCATTTTCGCAATTAACTTTTGGCGAGAACTTGCTACAATTTTTAACAAGCCTCAGTTTTCGAGTATCGCGCCCTATCAAAAAGGCGAAGCACGAATTTTCAGACACTTCTTCATTATAGGGTGACACTATTAATACGACTTACGTGCCGCAAAGGCAAAGCACCTTGAAGCTGGATTATTTCCTCTATTCCTGCTTTGAATACGAACAACTCTGTAAAGCCAACCCTAATAAAGCTATGGCACCTCAGCGTTGGCCGGCAATGCTAGCTTTTCTTGATGGACAAGGGAAAGACTTGCGTGAAATTGGCACTCTCCAGGATCAGCTTCAGACTAGTGCCGCTTGGTATCTTGAGCAATTTCCGGCCTTAACTCACGATCGAAAACTTGAAATGGAAAACATTTCAGGAATCGCTGCAGCTACCGTTTTCTTCTGCCTCGACTTGAAACTCCTAGCGACTCAAGATGGCTCGCAAACTTTAGAAGCCCTATGCACTAGCGACCAAGGGCCTGTCTGGAACCAAGTTGATCGTATAGTAGACACGCAACTCAGCAACTTTGCTCACTATATCAAAGCATATCTCCGCTGGGTTTTTGTTAAAAAAGATGAGCAAGTGTGGGATGTTGGAAGTCGCCCCCCGGTCGGACGTTACTCTCCAGGCGCGCAAAGACGCCTGGGTCGCACGGGTAGTGATAGTCGAAGCGGCCCTAGCAGCGGTGGGCCTCAACGTCGCCCGTCTAATGGACCTGGAGGAGGCGGCCAGCGTTCGGGAAATAGTGGTCCCCGACGCAATGATCGAGACCGAGGCAACGAGCGGGATCGAAGCAGTGAACATAGACCTGGTGG
>JBGSTX010000265.1:0-6171 GCA_041736305.1 Oligoflexus sp.
GACCCGCCTGTGCATAGATTAAGACGGCATCGAGAGTGAGTGGATCGACCTTCCACTTCCACCATTCGCCCCGCCGCCGTCCGATTTTATAAGTCCCACTCCAGAGCTTCAGCATGAGGCCTTCAGCAGAACGATCCGAGGCTTCGCTGCGCAGCTGCCGCGCTGCCTCCCAGCTGCTGGCCTGGAGCAGAGGTGAAGCTCGAAAGAGAGGAGGGGCTGAAGCGATGAGTTCGTCGAGTTGGGCGCGTCGCTGTCGCTGCGTTGCCGCTCGCAGATCTTCGCCGTTTCGCTCGAGACAATCGAAGGCTAGGAATAGGGCTGGATGCGTTGCGAGCCACTTGGCGCTGAGATTTTTGCGGCTAATTCTCTTCTGTAGTTCGGCAAAGGCTAGTAATTTTCCATCGCGTTCGAGCAGTAGTTCACCGTCGAGTACGAGATCTTGGTCCCAGTCCTTGGCCGTGCTGATGAGTTCTGGAAAGCTCTCGTTCAGCAATTCCTCACCACGCGACCATAGACTGACCTGTGAGCCTCGCTTGACGAGTTGGGCACGGATTCCGTCCCATTTCCATTCAATTGCAAATTCTTCAATTGGCGTCGCTTCAGCTGCATCAGCGTCCAAGGCTGAAGCCAGGTAGAACGGATAGGGCGAAGCCGAGCTCCCAAACTCTCCACTCGGGCTTTCGGCAAGACTTTTAAACCAGTCGGCGCTGACTGGCCAATCCCCGAAGAGACGTTCTGCAATGTGCGCTTCGGTGCTGGCAAAAGCCTGGGCCAGGGCCTTGATGACGAGGTTTTTGGCCACTCCCGTGCGAAAGCCGCCGGTAATAAGCTTGTTGAGAATAAATACTTCTTCGCGCGTATGCGTCAGCCACCAGGTCCGCAGGAGTGTTTCGGGATCTTCGCTTCGGCTCAGCGCCGGTATGCGTTCTTCCATCCACTGATGCAGTGGCACTGATGGAGGTAGCGGCAGGCAAGCTGAACTTTTAGGCAAAAGCAGGGCTATAGTTTCTGCGAGATCTCCGACCACGGCATAGGATTCTTCGAAGAGCCAGGGTGGAATATCATTGAGACTCTGAATAGCACTTTGTAAAACAGTGCGCGTAAGGATTCTTTTTTGCTTGCGCCCAGCAAGGAGGTAGAGGGCCCAGACGGCGTCTTCCGGAGGCGCCGTTTGAAAGTACTGCGCTAGTGCCTCGATTTTGCGAAGCGTCCCTGTGGTGCTGTCCAGACTGCGAAAGAGTTTGGTGAATAGATGCATATATTAGCTCTCTGCCTCGCGTACAAAGAGAGTCGAGAGCGGCTCGGCGTCGTAGCCTTTCTCGCAGAGATAGCGAGCTAGCTCCTGACTATAGCCGTGAGTAACGTAAATTTTGCGAGCTTGTGATTCGGCAACTGTTTGCAGTAGGGCCGGCCAGTCGGCGTGATCGGAAAGGACGAAGCCTCGATCAAAAGCGCGACGGCGGCGCTGACCCCGCAGCTGCATCCATCCTGAGGCGAAGCCGATTTCTGCTTCACCGAAGCGCTTGGCCCAAGAACTCTGTACGGAAGAAGGGGGAGCCAAGATCAGTTGGCCCTGCAATTTATGCTTGGATTGAAGCTGCTTCGGACTCTGTCCCTCCGCATCGACCAGAGGAATGGTTGGCGGCAACTCGACTCCAGCCGCGCGATAGGCGCTGACCAGGTTTTCCGTAGCAACGTGGGTGTAGAGGGGTTCCGAGGTTATTTGTCCGAGTGCATGCAGGAGCCGCTGGGCTTTACCAAGAGCATAGCAAGCCAAGAGACTATTGCGCCCTGCAGCACGATTAGCCTGCCACCAGGCGTAGACCTCAGCAGCGACCTCCTCTGTAATTGGCCAGTTGTATATCGGTAAACCGAAGGTAGCTTCGGTGATGAAGACATCGCAGGGGACGGGCTGAAACAGCGCGCATGTCGGGTCTGCTTGGCGCTTGTAATCGCCGCTGATCACCCAGACGCTTCCATCATAGGCGAGGCGAACCTGGGCTGAACCTAGAATATGACCGGCGGGATGAAAGGAAATCTCGACCCCGCCTAAATTAAAGGGCTCGTCATAAGCATGTAAACTAAGCGCTGCATCGGGCCCTAGGCGCCTCTCGAGTATTTCGCGGGAGAGTCCGGTCGCATGATAAATCCCACTGCCACTGCGAGCATGATCGCTGTGCGCGTGAGTCAGAACCGCCGTCTCGACGGCTTCCACGGGGTCTATCCAGAAATGACCCTGCGGACAGTAGAGACCTTGAGGGGTGACCTGAACCAGCTGATGGGGACGCATGCCTCTACTTCTCTTTCTTAGTTCAGATATTGCTGCACGACATCGAGCAGTTCGTAAATGCCGAAGGGCTTGCTGAGTAGGCCGTCAGCTTCGATTTCATCGGCCCGGCGGTTAGCATCATCGGCAGCCGATACAACGATGATAGGTATATCTGCATTCATATAACGGGCGTGAAAAACCTTGGCAAACTGAACCCCATCCATAATCGGCATCATCAGGTCGAGCAGAATGAGATCGGGTTTTTCTTCTGCGACTTTTTCAAGGGCTTCGAGGCCATTGTTCGCGATCCGAACATCGTAGCCCTTGAGCTTGAGGCATCGTTTAAAAAGGGTCTGCAGGCCTTCGTCATCATCTACCACTAGAATATTCGACGTTTGCGACATGAGGCGGCACTCCGAGAGCTGAGGGCTTACGCAGCAGAGAGACATTATTGACAAATCTCTCGGCGAAAGCCATCGGTTTGTCTCACCGGCTTTTTCTTCGTCCGCCGGAATACAGTGGATGTTGCCATATTTCTTAGTAGTTGAAGCTTGGAGTGACTTAACACTGCTTGGCAGGTGTATATCGCGGACGATACCCCGCGATCGGCTGTTTAGGTAATATTATTGGATATATATAGTTATATAATTTTGCGACTGGCCGAAAGACTTTATTTACTTTACATCAACCCTAAACTAGTTCAAATAGACGCTATGTCTTTATGTTCAGAGCTGCACACGGCTTTCGTCCGACTTGCTATGAATGAGGTTTAAAACCGTGAACAGAATAAATAAATGCTTATGGTTTATCTACCTTGCGGTCCTCTTGGCCCCTAATATTTACTTTGTCAGTCGCCCAAGTTTCTACGGAGGAACCTGGGATGCAGTTCAGTTCTTACTGTTTGCGGCCATAGCTATAGTTCTTCCTCTCACTTTCATTCCTTTGCGCTGGTTCCTCATTACCATGACGCCAATCCTGTTTCTGGTCCCATTTGCATTGATGCATATCTCAATCCTGGGCCGACCTGTCAGCACTGGTATGATAGTCAGTGCAGTTTACGGTACCCAGCGAGAGGCTTTTGACATCATCAATTCTTCCCCGGGCTTGGTGATCACAAGTTTGCTCATGATTTCCGCGGCGATCCTATCAGCCCTTTTCATTTATAAAAATAATTCAGTCCTCCCCCTTCGCGGCAGAAGGCTGGCAAGTGCTGTGGTATTAGCTGGCTATATCGCTATCAGTTGGCCTTTGGATTCCTATAACTCTGCAACAGCTTTTCACAAGTTCCCACTTTGGAAAATTCAGCTTCTCATGGGCGATCGAGAAGATGGGGGACGGGGAGATTTATTTCCTAGCGGTCTCCTCTCGCGATTGTGGCGAGTAGCCTTCGACTCATATCGTCTGGAAGACTGGAAAGCCCAACGATTGCGGAATCCATGGCAAATGAGTCGGAAAAAAGTCATTTCGAATCCCGAAATCCATGTGCTTGTGCTCGGCGAAGCAGCCCGACGCGACCATATGCAGGTATACGGATACCATCGTGAAACCACTCCGGAATTATTCAGAGAAAAAAACCTGGTCGCCTTGAATCAAATTGTCAGTCCAGCAAATATCACCGTTTATGCTGTGCCCCAGCTCTTAACCCGGGCGCGCCCTCACACTATCGACAAAGCTTATCAGGAGCAGTCCATCATCTCTGCCTATAGAGCCGCTGGATTTAAGACATTCTGGATTTCCAATGCCGAGGTGATCGATGAGAACTCCACGCCCATTACAATGCTGGCTCAGGATGCAGACCGCCGCATTTTCTCTAATGACCCCTCCGTCATGAAATTGGATAGTGTCTTAGTCGAGCATTTCGATGAAGTTCTGCTCGATCCTGAGCCAAAGAAATTGATTGTCCTCCATATGCAAGGTAGCCATTTCGATTATAGCCAACGCTATTCGAAAGAGTTTGATAAATTTAAGCCAAGCTACTTTGAACAGGATAAGTACGGTTGGAAAGACATCAGCAGAAAACAAGAGCTCATTAATACTTATGACAACACACTGGTTTATACCGACTTTGTATTGGGTCAAATCTTGCGACGCCTTAAAAATAGCCGAGGTCATGCGACGATGACCTTTGTCTCCGATCATGGAGAACGTCTGATGGATCAGGGAGGGGGCGACATCTTGCATTCATCGATGGAAGGTTCGAGTGCCGAACTTGAGGTGCCTTTTTTGGTCTGGTTAAACGAGGCTTACACTAAAGACTTTCCAGAAAAAGCGCTCAATTTAAGACGGAATAAGAGTATTAAGGCCAGTAGCTTCATACTGTTCGATAGTTTGCTGGGTCTGGCAGATTTGGAGATAGCGGGTCACTCTGCAAAGGAAGACATTTTCTCAAGTGAGTTTACAGGTTCAGCGCGGCCCGTACTGCTGCCTACTAGGCAAGTGCTCGACTTTGATAAAGATATAGTTCCGCGAGAATCAGCTGATAAGTTGAAGAATAGTCATTGACTCTCGCGCCTCAGGTGCGAGAGGACTTTTTTATCAAGAAATCTGGGTTTGATAGTATCCCTTAACATTTTTTGCTCGTGAGGATTGCGCCTGCAATAGTGACAGCGATGCGATGAATCTTGCGGAGCTTACAAAGTTTTATCGCGTTCGGAGGAACGCAGAGGATTTTATCAGTGATCTGAAAAATGGGACAGGCCTTCACTTTTAGCTCTTCGTTTTTTCTAAGTCGATCTTCTGCCTCTCGAATAGAAAGAGATCCGAAGCAAAATGCAGATCTTTATTTGGCAGGGATTCCGCACCTAGAGCCAGTCTTATCGCTAGTCGCAGTGATGAGCGGCTGATTCCCCTCAAGGGATAGGAATTGAAACGACTAATTTGCTCACTCATGTGAAACCCCTGCTTAGCAAAGACCTCCCATAGCTGAGAACGCTCTTTGCTACTTATGCAGTTAGGGTTAAGCATGAGAATAATATCAACTTGACGCGTCTCTGAAGTCCCGGCGGAGCGCAGAGCCTGCTCTATAAAAACATGGCTCCACTTCAGATTGTACGGGGGGTCAATGCAGACAAGCTCGGCACCAGTTTCGTTAAGAAAGTTTTTATCTAAGAAGTTGCCGAGAGCAATCTGCGGTTTGCAGGCGTTTCTATGGGTGGCCAGGCGAATGGAATTCAGAACCTGGACATCACAATCAGCTGCGGTAAGGTTAGAAAATCCTCTAGCTGATAGTTCGACGGAAAGTAGGTCATCGTCTCCCAGCAGAAGAATAGGAGTGTCTTTCGCATAGCGACCCTCTATCCAGTCAGCTCTTTTCAAGCGAGTCTGGTAGCTGCAAGGTAGCTGGAAGTTAGGCCTTATCCATTGGATCCAGTAGCGCCATGAACTATAGACAAAGCCTTCTTTTTCCGAGCTTTCAATACTTTTGCAGTGTCGAGCAAGGCTTGCTAGCAGCCGCAGCTGGCGGGTTCTGGGCAGACTGAAGAACTGCCGAATGGTCTCATTCTTTAGGAAAGAGCAGGCGAACAATGACACTATGTTCCAAAGGACTGATGACGGGTTCATACCTTATGGCCTCAGCTTTATTTGTTGCGATTGCAGAAGGTCAAGAACTATCCCATGATAGTTCTTGACAGAAATTGGCGAAGGAGAAGATTGGCAGGACCGGCTCATTCTCCACGCATTCTACTGGCTACACGAATAAAGCTTGAGGAGGCTTGTATTGGGACGAGAGAAGTATCTTGAGTTGAGGAAAGAGAAAGGGGAAGAGAATAGAGAACTTTAGCTGCATAGATAGTTTAGTCGTCTGCTCGTTGCAAAGCAGAGGCCACTCGATTCCTCGACAAACCGCTTCCATATCATCGTTGCTAGTGTCATCGGGACTGGTCTCAATGACTGAGTTGGCT
>JBGSTX010000302.1:0-10215 GCA_041736305.1 Oligoflexus sp.
GAGGCAGCAGTAGCTGAGGCTTCTGCTGCTGCACAGGTCGTTTACCCTACGACTTCTCTTCTCAACCTGCGTGCGGGTCCCGGTAAGAAGCATGCTGTTGCTCGCAAAGCACGTTTCGGTGAAGCGATTAATTTGAGCGGCGAAACTAAAGGTAACTGGCTGAAAACGACGGACGGTCTTTGGGTGTCTAAATCCTTTACGTCTGCCAGTAAACCTGAACAGTTCAACGATCCAGTTGTCAGCGCACCTGTGAGCGAACCCGCTCCAGCAGCCGCACCAGCTGAAGTTGCCGCGCCTGCTGAACAAGCAATGCCTGCTGAGTAAACCCCAGCAGCTAGCTTAGTTTGAGAGGTCCCTTAGGGACCTCTTCTTTAAACTTATGCGTTTTGGATGCGAGTTGATTTGGGATTGCCGTCCCTGCAAGTTTCGTCGATGAGGTGGGGTCTTCCCACATGCTCGAAATCAACTGGATAGCGTAGGATCATTCCACTGGTCATATTGCGTCCAGCGCGTTTGCTGCGATAGAGCATCACGTCAGCTGCCTTGATCAGATCGTCGGACTTCCCTTCGAAGCCTGGATCTACCCAAGCAACTCCAAAGCTACCGGTAAGCTTAGTGGTAAATTGCTCTTTTTTGAATACCGAGCGCAGAATCAAATCGCGCATCGTTTCCGCCATGCCCCAGAGCTCGGCCACCGAGTTAGTGGGAACGCAGATGATAAACTCATCGCCACCGTAGCGCGCTGCTATGGAGCCTTTCGAAATCACGCCTGAGTGCGCGATTAGCCGACCAACTTCCCCAATTACAAAGCTACCAACCAAGTGGTTTGCTGTATCATTGATGCGCTTAAAATGATCGAGGTCGACCATGATCGTACCAAGACCCGTTTCGCCGCGGCGGCAGGCCTTGATCAATTTCTGATATTCAAGGTTGAAAGCCCGCATATTGCTCAGGCCGGTCAGTTCATCGGTTAAGCTCAGCACTTTGAGGTGATGGTTGGCGGAACGCAGACGATCGGTCATGGCTTTGAAGCGGAAAACTGCATTAATGCGTGCGACGACTTCCCGATCGCTAGCTTTCTCGTCTATAAAATCGTCGCCACCGTGTTCCAGCACTTTCTCTAAAATGCCGTCTACGGCAGGCGACTCTTTGCTAAAAAATATGAGGCCCGTGTGTCGATCTCGCTCCTGGGCCCGAATCCGACGGCAGAACTCGAAAGCGTCGTTTCCAGAATAATCCAGATCTATGAGGATGACATCGGGGTGCTTTCTGGTGAAAAGTTCGAAAGAGCTTTCTAGGCCCGCTGGGCTTAGGATGCTCTCTACCGCATAGGGAGATTCTAGGTTATTATAGTGACGCGGGTCCGCGATGATTTTGGTGAGCCTAGAGCTTGCTTCAGTAGAGCTAGCTTCGGGCTCGACAATCATTATCCTCATGGACTTTTTAGTTGTTTGTTTCACGATTGCCTCAAGTAGGGGTAAACAACAACTCTTCGAGATGAGTATCGGCGAAGCCTTGAAAAATTTAAGCTTAATTGAATCTAGTCGGCAAAACCTCGAGAAAGACTCATTGTTCTGACAAAAATGCACTTGCAAAAACCGCAAAGCTTGGCCATGACTTTGCAGCCAATAGCCGATTTTCGGCAGAAATAGTCGATGAAACAGAGACTTATCCAAAAATTTAGAAAACTTATTCCCAGTCGCATCCTCTCTAGCATGCGTATCTCCTCGAAAAGGTTCGGCTTTCCAGCAAATAAGCCTGGGAGCTGGGATCGCTTGAAAAAGCTTTTTATCATTATTGGGGGACTGGGCTTTCTTACGGGCGTGTCAGGAGCCATATTCCTCTACGCATGGCTGCAGCAGACCGGAGTCACCCGGCTGGACAAATCCAGGCTGAATATCATTATCGACTATAAGCACGCGGACAACTCTGTGGTCTTTGATCGCGAAGGTGAGAAGATCGGCGAGTTTTTCAGTGACTATCACGTGTTCATTCCCTATGAGAAACTGCCGCCTCGTCTCGTGCAGGCCGTCCTCGCCGTCGAAGACCGACATTTTTTCAAACACCACGGCATCGACGTGCGCGGTATCATCAGAGCCGTCTTCGCTTCACTTCGCACCGGTTCCTTTACTCAAGGCGGGAGCACGATCACGCAGCAGGTCGTGCGGAACTTTCTCTTGAGTAAGGAGAAGACTTTCGAGCGCAAAATCAAGGAAGCCCTGCTTTCACTGCAGCTCGAGCGCCACCTTAGCAAGGAAAAAATTCTAGAAATTTATCTCAACGCCCTCTTCTTGGGCCAGGGAGCCTATGGAGCAGGTGCCGCCGCAGAGAGGCATTTTGGAAAGCCCCTCGAAGAGCTCGAACTGCACGAGCTAGCTCTCATCGCCGGCCTCTTTCAGTCGCCAAGTCGCTACAATCCCCATCGCTATCCTAGTCTGGCCCGGAAGCGCCAGCAGCTAGTTCTGAAGGCTATGCGCGCCAGTGGCTTTCTTTCAGAAGCTGAATACAAAAAAGCCAAAAAAATGCCACTGAAGTACCAAGGGCAGATGAGTCTTAATACAACCTTCGCGCCCTACTTTATCGACGCGGTGCAAGAGCAGGTTGAAAAGCTGCTGACTTCGGATGTCAAAGGCAAGGGGCTGCGCATCTATACCAGTCTCGATCTCAAGCTGCAGAAGACTGCGAATGAAGTTTTCGTGCAGGCCAAAGATCACTTCCGCCTCGCTGCCCACAAGATCGCGAATATCAAGCAGCCCGACGAGAAAATGGTTGAAGGCGCGGCCTTGATGCTCGATCACAGCAGCGGTGAAGTCTTAGCCATGATCGGTGGCCGCGACTTTGCCCGTTCGCAGTTCAACCGGACCATGAAAGCGAAGAGAGCTCCAGGCTCGGCCTTCAAGCCCATCGTCTATGCCCAGGCCCTACTGGGAGGGCTCAAGTGGTCAGACATAACACTGGTGGCTCCGATCGTCATTCAGGACTATCGACCTCAGAACACAGCTGGCGAGTTCCTTACTGAAGTGACTTACTACAACTCTTTTTATCGCTCGCTCAATACCCCTCTGGTCGAGCTCGGCCATCGAGTGGGCTCCAAAAAAGTCCTTGAATTGGCCAAAAAGATGGGGATACAGAGCGAGCTCAAGAATCAGGCCGGAACCTTTCTCGGCGGTTCAGAGCTAAGTCTCATGGATATGGCCAGCGCCTACAGCACGATCGCCAACTACGGAATCTATCGTGAACCGCGTATGATCCGCAAGATTACTGATAGAGACGGTACTGTCCTCTGGGAGGCCCCTCCGCTCGAGGCGTCTCCGGAGCGAGTTCTACCGGAGGCCACCTCTTATCTGCTTCTGGATGCGCTACAGGCAGTGTTTAGACATGGTACAGCGAATCAGTACGCAGAATTCGGAACTCATCTCGCCGGCAAGACTGGGACCACCAATGAGGCCAAGGACAATTGGTTCTGCGGTATGAGTGACAAGATCACAACCATCGTCTGGGTGGGTACTGACAGCAACCTAGCTTTCACGGGTTCAGCCGGCGGCAACACCCTGGCACTCCCTCTCTGGGTCAAACTCATGCAGAGAGCGCAGAGACACTATCCCTTCGAGGCCTTCAAAGTGCCTCAGGGTATTGTTCGCGAAAACGTGCACCCGCTTTTTGGACATAAAATGGAGAAGGGTGTATCCATGCCTTTCATAGAGGGTCAGGTTCCCGAGGCAACTGAATCCGCCTTTGCCATCGTTCGGGATAGTGGCAATTACCGCGATTTTTTGGATCGTTAAATGCATCGAATGCTTAGTTCAGCCGGGCAGAAAATGCTTGGATCTTTGCTGCTGCTCACTTGCTCGGGAGCGTTGGCAGGCGTGCGTCATGCGATAGTGGAACGAGACAACTCGATAGAGCAAAGCTCGACTGGATCTGAAGAGTTCAGCAGGTGCAGTCAGCTTTTTCAGAACAGTGTCTTCTTCTACCAGATGCTGGCCAAAAAATTACCGACTGATTTCAAGAAAGTTCCCCAGCTTCCGACTTATCCTCTCCTCCACATGAAGCAAAGCGACTGTCGCGAGAACTTGCTTGCAAAGCAGATCAACCACGCGCTCTCCACGCATTCGGGAAAGATAGGCCTGCTCCTTCCCCTTTCCTCCTGGCCCGATAGTACCCGACAGGCGGTGGTGGCTCAAATCAATGCGTTGGTGCAGGCTAGAGGCGCTGATCCTGCCAAGACTTTGGTTTGGATGGACACTTATGGAACGCGGGAAGGCCTCGAAAGCCGCCTGGCGCAAATGGTTTTTGTTCACCATGTAGGGCTCTTGATCGGCGGCCTGACGCTGGCCGAAGCTCCGGTCTTGGCCAGCTGGGCCCATGCCCTGCGGATTCCTAGCATCATACTGAATCGTCGCAATGAGAAGGCCAGCTCGAAGTATATCTTCTATCTGGGTCCCGATCTCCGCATGATGGCCTCGAGTCTGACCCGACATGCGCTCGATCGAGGTTTGCGAAGAATCACGATTATGATGCCGCAGTCTTCCCGTGATGGTGTGCTGGTCGATAATTTCATAGAGCAAGCCAAGCATCTTGGTCTCGAAATTGATGGCCCTTACCTCTACCAAAACTACGACTATCCAAGTATGGATAGCATCGTCCGCAAGATTTTCCGTATCGAAGATCCGGCCCGTGCCGCAGAACAACTCGAACTCATGACCCGGATGAAGGAGAAGGCGGAGAAGGAAGGCGCATCATTCGACAGCCGCAGTGCCGTGCTGCCTCCGCAAGTCGATACGAGTGCCGTGATGATAGTCGACAACTTTAAAAACGTGAGGCATCTGGTTCGTATCATGAACTTCTACGGGGTCAGGCGCCTTCCGCTACTCGGCGTCCCGAAGTGGAGGGCTTTTGAGCTGGTGGATTCATCGGAGGAAATGCTGCGGGGCTCGGTCTTCGTCGACTATATCGGGAGGTACCAGGACCTTCCCTATCAGATTAAACCGCAGCTGGCAGAATCGGACTTTTTCGTTAAACCTACTGAAGCCGGGGCGACCGATCTCAAACTCGTTATCGCCCATGCCGTCTATGCCGCGCAGCAGGCTCTAGCTGGTGAGCGCACACCCCGTTTCGCTCTTTACCGGCGCCTAGAGAGCAGCCAGCCGCCTCCCGGCACCTTCTTCGCGACGCCTACCATCTTTCGGTCTAATCATCTTTCTTATTGGCCTAGTTTTGTATTTTCGGCGGCGGATAGAACGCTGCAGATGCTGCAGATCTGGAACCCAACTCAGCCAGATAAAAAATCCTCTACCAGTTCTCTAGCGAAACCTTGATCGCTCAAAAATCGTCGACGTCGGTAGCAAAGCCTGAACCGTCGCAGATGCCCTGGCTACTAAACTCTTGACTGAGGTCAGTATCACAGACAGTTGCGCCTTGAAAGTTGGCCGTTTCCATCGTCGCCTGTTGGAACTGGGCGCCGTTAAGCTGGGCTCGGGTAAAATTAGCTCCTTGGAGGTGAGCTCGACTGAGATTGGTCGAGAGGAGACTGGCTCCCCTTAGATTGGCATCGCGCAGCTGGGCACCGATCATTTGGGCGCTATCGAGATTGCTCTCTTGGAGTTGGGCTTTGTTGAGATTGCTCGCACGAAGGTCGCTAGATTCGAGATTAGCCTTCTGCAGGCGCGCTCCCTCTAGGTTAGCACCGCGGAAATTGGAGCGAGAGAGATCGGTCCCGGCGAGATTAATAGCCCGCAGATCCGTCTTGCTGAAGTCAGTTTGAAAGAAGCTAGCCTTTCTCAAATTGGCTCCTTGTAGGGAAGCCCCCTCAAAGCGAGTGTCGTTCAGCTGAGCGCCCGAAAAATCTACATCCCGCAAATCTGCTTTAAAGAAAACACTGTCGTTGAGGAGGGCCGCTTTCAGGATAGCTCCCTGAAGCTTGGCCCCGCTCAAGTTGGCTTCCGAAAGATCAGCATCGGAAAGGTTAGCCTTCCGCAGATCAGCTCCGCTCAGGTTGGCTCCCCGCAACGATACGTTGCGGAGATCGCGACCGCTGAGTTTCGCACCGCGTAGGTCAGCTCCATCTAAAACCACGTGAGTGAGATCGAGGCCACTCAGCGCTTCGCCCGCGAGGCGACAGCCTTTGCAGCTTCTAGTCTCCATCATCCGTGCTTTATGCTCTTGATTGAGAGCCTGAGCCTCAGGTATGAGAGCTATGCATAGCCCGATGAGAGCTAAGAACTTCTTCATTTGTAGACTTATTTTGATTTTCATAATGGAACCTTTTCTCTAAAGACCTCGCCGCCTATGCACCCTTGTACCCTCCGGCGAGATCGGGTCGCCCCTACTGCTAAGGATTATCGGACCAATCTCTCCCAATCTAATAAGGACGTATTAGTCCCGATCTTTCAGATAGTTCAGTAAACAATTTAAGTTTTCGGGCTCTGCAGCCGAGCTTCAGCATGCTTTTATTTACGTCAAGACATTTTGCATCCTAAGTAATAGTAATCTATAGATATTTTAGGAATTTCAAAAAGCTCATTCTAGCGGAATGCCAAACGTGTATCTTAATTTTTAGCGGGTCTCTAAGAAGATTGACAACAAATGGAGACACATCATAGTTTGTGGAAAAGTTTTATGCGCAACCCTTCATCGCTAATCTTTCTAAAAATTGCATAGTTTGAGGATGTTTTATGAAACGATCCCTGTCGCGGCTTTCGCTAGCCCTGCCTCTTTTTTTGCATCTATCCTGCGGCTCAGGAGCCGATCCATCGGTCAGCGATGAGGCGTGGAATGCGGCGAATAATCCGGTGATTATGGGCTATAACAAGCTGAAAGCGAGCTACCAGTACACCAACCAGTACGAAAAGCTAGCTCTCAAAGCGCAGATCCCCGTTGCGCCTTGGCCCTCAGACTATTGGTCGAATCAAAAAGGAGGAGCCTCCTATCGCTGGCAGCCGGGAAACGAGGCCATAAAAAAACTCAAAGCGTCCGATGCATCGGTCAGTGCATCAGCTCTAAAAAAAGCTGCAGAACCCTTCTACGCCTATCCTGTCTTCGGTGAAACCGATGTAGACATCACGCTAGCCAAACTCTCACCTACGGAAAAATATGATCTGCTCCGAGGCGACAGTACGTTTTCACTTTCGACTTCAGAGCGCAAGCGTACGGAGGTCATGAAGACGGTTGTGGGAGCTGACGAGTATCAGGCTGATTTCAAAATTGCTTCCTGGTACGGCCTCTGTCATGCCTGGGCACCTGCATCGTTTCTTTTCAAGCCTGTGGCCGATGTTCAGGTCAAGGGTCCTAATGGTGAGGGCATTTATTTTTCTGCTGGGGATGTTCAAGCGCTGCTGACTGTTTTCTTGGATCGCGTGAGCCCGAACGACGAGACTCAGTTTCTGGGTGGCCGCTGCGAAGAGTCTTTTAAAGAGCTGATGAAAAAAGTGCAGGACAAGACTCTGACGGCGGAGGAGTACCTTAAAGCGGTGAACGCGAGCAATTGTAGTGACACCAATGCAGGTTCTTTCCACATCGTATTGGCCAACCAGATCGGCCGCTTGGCAGAGCCCTTCGTCGTCGATGTCACGCGCGATCAGGAGGTCTGGAATCAGCCGGTTGTAGCCTATGAATCCCGGGAAGTGGGTGAGTCGGCCCCCAATGCGAACGCAGCGCGGGGGACGGCTAAGATGGTGAAGGTGAAGACGGCGATGTACTATGTGAAGGCGATCAATCCCAATATCACAGGCAAGCCCGCCTATGCCTACGACATCGGGCTTTATACTTACTATCTAGAACTCGATGCCAAGGGTGCGATCATCGGGGGACAGTGGATCGACAAGGCTAATCCAGTAGTGAACTCTGGCCTCGCCAGCGCGCAGAGCAAAGACCGGCCTGATTTTATGTGGAAGCGGACGCTGCCGGCTTTCACCGGGACTTATGCTGCCTTGAAGCCTCTATATGAGAGTGCGCAAACGGTCTATGTGAAGCGCAAGTATAAGACCTTTGATCCCATCAAAGACATGCCGGCTAGCAAGAAAGCTAAACTGGAGGCCTTTTGGAAGTAAGCTGGGAGATGACGTCGGTAGCGAGGGGGAAAGCGGGGCCCTGAACCTGATCCAGGGCCATATAGGGCGGCGTCAAGCCCCCTGGATTCCTAACTTAGGGCAGGCTGAGGGAGCACTGCTCGGTAAGACCTAGCTCAAGATCGCTCTTGTAAGCCTGGGCCTTCAGCTTCTCGGCGTCAGGGAACATCTTTAAAACGAAGCCTTCCAGAGCGAACTCATCGGCATGGACCACCAGCCGCTGGTTTTTAGCGCGCATCAGGCGATAGGCCTTGGCCGGGTCGATAAGGGCATTAGCCTTATCACGGCACCGATCCAGGTAGTTGCTGACCTGCGTCGCGAGCTGCGCATTGCTGGACTTGAGCTTGCTCAGGAGTTCCTCGCTAGCGCCTTTGTTAGTAGCCATGGAGCTCCTAACAGCCTCGGTGATAGCTGCCGCATTGAAGGTCTCGCCCGTCTTGAAGCTTGCGAGGGGTGTACTAGGAATTTTTTCGAGCAGCGTGCAGCGACGGGTCGAGAAGACAGGATTTGGAAAATCCACCATGAGTACGGCGAGGGCGAGCTTCTCCTCCACCATACCTTCCGCAACCAGTCGGCTCACGAAATCATCGTCCGCAAAGGAGCGGCTCGGAATGATACCGTGGAACTTGCTGTGACGCTGCGCAGCGGCAGCTGGAGTAGCGATGCCCTGGGCATTGAGATAGCCCTGGTAATTCTCGATGAAGGCCGGATCAAGAGTTTTGAATTCGAAGAATGGTTTCTCTTTGTCAGTAAAGTCGATGCGTGAAAGGTCGCCGTCATCGGGTCCACCCTCCGCACGGAGACGAGATTCTCCATCCCGCGTAAGCTTCAGGATAGGGGTGCCGACTCCGTCGCCTGGTTCGCCGCCGGTTCCCTTAATAAAAGGGCCTCCGAAGCCGCCGCTCCCGCGCTGGCCTTCTTTGAGAGGCATGAGAAGCCGGCTGAGATAGAGATCCACGGGGACCCAAAGCTCGGCGCTATCTTTCTGCGAGACCAGATTAATCTCAGTTTCGCAGAAGAGAGGTCGAAGCAAGTGTCGAAGGTTCGGCTCCGATGGCTTCTCGGCGTGCTGAGGCATGTAGATTGCCTCGCCAGCTTTGAGGCGGCGAATCCGCTCTTTATTGATGCCGATCAGCGAGGCTTTCACTTCCGTTTCGAGGGCCTCCGCAAAGAAGGGTTCGGCCTGAGCAACCGAGCCTTGGTTAAGATTCTTCATGATCGTCACGGGATCTTGGAAGGCCAGACCTGATCCGAAGCGAAACTGACCCTGACTGGGTCCGTGCCAGTTCGCCCAGGGTTCGCGCAACTCTTTCATCACGAGGCCGCCGCTTATATGGCAGCGAGTGCAGGGATGGGAACCTGTCGTCCCGCTCATCTCTGCTACTGGCGCCTGATGAAAGGAGCTGCCGTGATAGGAGAAGTCCGCGTTGCCCTGGGGACCGGGAGTCTGAGTATAAAAATGTAAGGTCCCACTGCTATCGCTCGAGATGATTTCGAACTTATCCATCTTCTTGTTTACTCCACTCAAAAAGAGCAGGCGATCGTTGTTGCAGCTCACCCGATCTACGAAGCGCGCGAGGACCGGTTTGCCGTCGGCATTCAGCGCTCGATAATGAGCTTCTTCCGAGACGACCCAGCGGCTGCGGAACTTACAGCCTGACGCTTCAAGCATCTTTCTGAAATCGTTGTAGCGATTGTCAGTCCGGAGACAAGTGGTGGGGCCTGCAGCCGGCCGGAGGATGCTTTCTTTCAAAACATCCTTGGATTGATCAAACTGCTGCTGTAGTGAGGGGGGCACATAGATGTCACAGCCGCCGCCCTTCTGATCGTTTTCGTTGGCCAGCTCGCTTTTTTTCACGCTCTGGCAGCCTGGCTGCGCGACCGATAGCACGAACACCAGTGCGATCGCGAGTGATCCTGCGCTTTGCAGCCACCCGGATCTTAGCTTTTTCCTCTCATGAGTCATAATTCTCGTCCTTCCGTAAGGGATTGACTATCGCGAGCGAAAATGAGCTAAAAGATTCAGTTCCCAAAACGCGTCTGCAGCTGGCGCTGAGAGCGAAGAGCACGAGGGACCGGCTGAGTCTACGGGAGGTGAACATATTTATTTGACCTCGACTTTCAGGCCGACAAAGATGGAGGGGGCAAA